>JARLHU010000061.1 GCA_031292095.1 Desulfosporosinus sp. | reverse complement strand
TCCGATGTAACATGTGGTTATGACTGGAGTGCCATTACATGTAGGTCAAAATCTCATATATTGTTAAATAATATCAGCTAGGAGATATTAATGTATAATTATACATTATTTAAATGAACTGGCGCTAACCGACTACCCCCCATATTTTATTACCGCCTTTAAGGTGTTCCTCTGCAAATTGAATCATTCGTTTGGTCATTTGCCTACCTACAGAGCCATTTTCACGACTTGTTCGGTCTCCAACGAGTTGAAGACCCATTTCGTTCGCTACCTTATACTTGAACTGATCCAAATGTGGCCCAGCTCCTTGAGCTGCTGGTGTATTGTTATTTTCTCCTGCCATGATGGGTATTTGAGGTAATCAATTAAAGGACAATAGAGAGTGTATAACCTTCGGTTGGTCGAAAGAGAGAATTCGTAGAAGGGGCTATCTTAAATGATGCTCGTAGACATCATTTTAAGACAGCCCCTTATTATTATTAGCATCAATTGCACTATTTACACTAAATGGATCTTTAGCGAAGCCAAGTACCCTGCTATGATATTCTTATAATTGCTCTGTAAAATTCTCATTTGCCATTTCCAAGGTCAAGTGTCAGATGAACAAAATTAGAAGCGTTTCCCGGGTTTGAAAGTGTACCGTCAAACGTCACGTAAGACCCAAACAAAGCGCGAAGCGATCCTAGGCTAATATCCCCATTGAAAATCGAATCCCCTAAAAGGTCTGTCATAGTTATTTTACTTTTTTTAGATAAATCGAATGTCAGATTACCATCTGTCAATTTCTTGTTTGCATCCGTTGGAGAGGTTACCACTCCAAATATAAGTCCTAAATTTCCAGATCTAATCCCTGTCAGTTGTAAAGTGCTTTTCTGCGGCGTAGCAGTAATTTGGATAGCTCGAATCATTAGATTATCAGGACTTGCACTGAAATCAAAGATGGCTGTTTTTCCATTCACTATGACAAGTGAACTTTCTGGTGTACTCTCAATGCAAACGGTCGAGAATTTAGGAGCCGAATTATTTCCCACTGCAGCGCTGTCCGTCGAATAAACAGTAAGTGCATCTCCATCGATCCGTGTTACGTCATTCTGAACCTTAGGTGTGGCAGCGTATACAACTACAGGGGTAAGGGTTGAAGACAATACTACTACAATTGCCATGCAACCATTTAAGAGCCACTGTTTGACTTTTCTATTCATGTTATAACCATGCCTTTCGTCTCACCCAAGGCATAAAATGGAATGAAGAATGTTGCGCCCCTATGTAAGGGCCGATTTCAATGAGCATATGCTCTCAATAGTTAAAGGTTGGTTTTTTCCATTTCAGTGGTGAAGGCCAAACAATAAAAATGACAATTGGGCAATCTGGCGGAGTAAATGCTTGGAGTGCTTGGAGTGCTTGTGAAATCCAATCGGGTAGTAATGCTTGGTTATCTTTAGGCGGCATTAGCTCTGGTAATCAGATGTAAGGTAGTACGCAGTAGACCCAACTATGGCGTATGAATGGAATTGCACCTAGAAAACATACAATTAAGAAATGCTTCAATTCTATGTTTTCTTAGAAATTAGGGACCAAAGTCCTATCACGGATATGTCATTTGGACATTATGGTAAAATGCGGAGATATTATACTAGGCATATGGATAGCGGAGAAAGTGGGCGCTAGTATGAAGTTTGTAATTCCAAATTTAATTAGCTTGATATCAAAGTTGGCGTATCTCTTGAATGTCGAGTTGCAAATTGGGCACATTATTTAGCTCTACAGTCAATAACTTATCGTTGGTTTGTGCGCCCCGTGTGGGAATTTGTTGTTCTAGAAGTTATAAGAACTATTCTGTTAGAAAAATATCTTCCTATATATACAAACATATGCATTTGTCCATTATAGATTTTAGATTTCCAGTTTAAACTAATGCAGAGAAACGTTTACTAGGAGGAAATATGCAAACCTACGACGATATCTTCCAGCGACTTGTCAAAGCGGCATATCAGGGTAACTTAAATGAAACTATTGAAACGATCCGACAGTCTGGACAGGCCGATGAAGAGAAACTTGAACTCCTCCTCCATCCGGATAACTTACCTCCAGTAATGCACCTTGAGCAGGACAAATGTTCTTGCCCACCAAGTTCTCCCGCTTGCCAGGTTGCCTGTTTATTCTCAGCCATCAAAAGGGACGCAAACGGGCATGCCATTATCTCTGCTGAGGCGTGTGTAGGATGTGGACTTTGTATTGAAAGTTGTAAAAGCGGTCATTTAGTGGATCGCAAAGATTTCATCCCACTCTTTGAGGAACTCTCGTCAGGGAAATATCCGGTTTATGCTATGATTGCCCCTGCTTTTATTGGTCAGTTCTCTTCCGATGTTACTCCAGGTAAACTACGAACAGCTTTTAAAAAGATAGGATTTCACGGTATGATGGAAGTTGCACTTTTTGCCGATATTCTCACTTTGAAAGAAGCCTTTGAATTTGATCAAACTATTCAAAAAGACCAAGACTTCCTGTTGACGAGTTGTTGCTGCCCTATCTGGGTAGCGATGATCCGCAAAACCTATTCCACACTAATCCTACATATGCCCGCCTCCGTCTCTCCGATGATTGCCGGTGGCCGAGTAATCAAACACCTGCATACTGGAGCTAAGACCGTCTTTATTGGTCCCTGTATCGCTAAAAAAGCCGAGGCAAAAGAAGTCGATATTCGAGACGCTGTGGATTTTGTCCTAACGTTTCAGGAAATTACCGAGATCTTTGATGCTGCGAAAATTGACCTTTCTGCCCTTGTGGAAGATGACCGAGAGCACTCCTCACGCGGAGGACGGATCTATGCCCGTACCGGCGGCATTAGCACGGCTGTCTCTGACACCCTTACCCGACTTCGTCCAAATCGCACCATTCCGTTGCGCTCAGAACAGGCGGACGGGATTATTGCCTGCAAGACAATGCTTAAAGATGCACTAAATGGTGAAATTAAGGCAAATTTCTTAGAAGGAATGGGGTGCACCGGCGGATGTGTCGGCGGACCTAAATCCTTAATTCATGTCGACCAGGCAACTAAGTACGTGGACAATTATGGTGATGAAGCGCCTTATGACACTCCTGCTGATAACCCCTCTGTTTTAAAATTACTTGACCTACTCGGTTATAAATCTCTTGATTCCTTTCTTGATGCACCGGAATCGATGTTTACCCGGAGATTCTGAGTTCTGATTGGCTATTTCAATAATCCACCTAAATGATATTGGTAAATGTTGAAAAGGAAATCCCTTTCTAATACGCAAAAAGCCTTGAGGCTGTACAACTGTCGTACCTCAAGGCTTTCGTTATTTTTTGATCAGGATGACATTAAGGCATTCCGAAACCGTTTACGAGGAGATTACCGTGCCCGAGAAAACTTTTTGCACTACCCATTTATACCTTCTTAACAAACTCAGATTTTAAACTCATTGCTCCTATACCATCAATTTTGCAATCAATATTATGATCTCCATAAGGGGGGTGCATTTGCTTTTCGGGGGATGCATTTTTTAGGATTGTTCTGTTAGTAATATTTGCTTCATTCTCTCCATCATACTACCGGCAAACACTTCTCCTTCTTTGGCCCTGTCAGCTAAAGGACCATAGCCAAAGCTTGC
>JARLHU010000060.1 GCA_031292095.1 Desulfosporosinus sp. | reverse complement strand
ATTGATTAAGGTATTGGATACTGCTATAGAACAGTATCGCTTAGTCATGTCAGAACGAGAATTGCTTGATAAAACATTAAAAGGGAGCGTAAAGTTACTTCTCGATATTAGTAATGCTGTCAACCCACAAATTTTTAGTCGGACTTCGAGATTACGGACAATGGCCAATGCGATTGCAGTGCGGTTGAAAATTGAAAATTCTTGGGAAGTCGAACTAGCGGCTATGCTCTCCCAAATTGGGTGTACAACGATTCCTCCTGAAATCCTCAAGAAAAAAAGTGAGGACAAAGAGCTAACAGATGAAGAAACCCAAATATTTCTTGCGCATGCTCAGAATGGGAGGAATTTGTTACGTAATATCCCTCGGTTAGAAGGTATCTCAGAAGGCGTTTTTTATCAATTTAAGCGATTCGGTGGACAAGGGTTTCCTTTCAATAATAAAAAAGGCAAAGATATTCCGATAATTGGAAGGATCTTAAAGATAGTTTTGGATTTTGATAACCTAACTGCTAAAGGTATGTCAGCGTCCAACGCCGTTGAGGAAATGCTTAATAATATAGACTACTACGATCCTGATATATTTGCAGCATTAGATGCTGAAGTACTTAGTGTAGCAACCGGTTTTGTTGTAAATGCAATTCCTATTGCTGACCTAGCCAACGGCATGCTTTTAGCCGACGACATCAAAGATGATCATGGAGCAATATTGATATCTAAAGGTCAAGAAATTACCGAGATCCTAAAATTACGCCTGCTCGTATTCTCCAGATTAGGTCGGGTTTCTGAACCAATACGGGTTTTGAAGCCCATCTGAACTAGCAAGTGGTGCGGGGACATTGTAACGTTGAAGGATGTAGAAAACTCTAAACGGAGGTTTTTCTTTCATGAAGGCTAATGAACAAATTTTAATTATAGACGATAGCAAACTTTATGGAATGTTTCTTCGCAAGGCACTTGAAGTAACAGGAATACAAGCGGAAATTACAGAAAGTTATGATATTGCTTCGGGCCTCGAGCAACTAAAGAAACATTCTTTTGATTGCCTTGTTTTGGATTACATTCTCCCTGATGGCAACGGGCTCTTAGTACTTCAAGAAAAAAAGAATTTAAACATAACAACCCCTGTAATAGTACTTACAGGTGAAGGTGATGAGCAAATCGCCGTTGATATGATGAAGGCAGGTGCCTCAGATTATATTTCTAAATCTACACTATCTCCTGAACGTTTAGGGCAAAGTATTAAAAAAGTTATCTATACTAATCGTATGGAAAATTTATCTGCAGAAATACTTAAAAAATATCAAATTCTTTCCGACTATGCGCGCGACATTATCTTATTCATGCGTCCGGATGGTCAAATCTTCGAAGCAAATAAATCAGCTGTTTCAACTTACGGATACAGTTATGATGAACTGACCTCTATGAACATCCGTGCTATTCGCAAACAATCTCTTGACGATCAAATAGCGAAACAACTTGAAAACGCAAGTGAAAAGGGAATACTATTTGAGACTATTCATTATCGAAAAGATGGAAGTTCCTTTCCAGTAGAAGTAAATTCTCAGGGTGCTTTGATCGGTGAAGAACACATTCTCCTGAGCGTCATTCGTGACATATCAAAACATAAACAAGCTGAGGAAAAATACCGTTCGATTTTCGAAGCTTCTCAAGACGCAATTTTAATCACCTCCAAAGAGGGTTCGTTTCTCAGCATGAACTGCGCCGCTCAGGACTTGTTTGGTTATTCATGGGATGAATTAATAACCATGAACGTAGCGGATATTTACGCTTACCCTCCGGATAGGCTAAGACTATTCTATGATTTAGAGATGAAGGGTTTTGTCCAAGATTATGCAATCACTTTTAAGAAAAAAGACGGAACTTTTGTCTACACTTTGATGACGGCTAATCTAAGAATAAACGAAAATGAGCAAATTACCCTTCAGGGAATCATTAGGGATATCACGAAGAGCAAACTGGCTGATGAAGCTCTACGGGAGGCACATGCCCAGATTAATCATTTATTGGGTTCAATTTCATCAATTATAATCGGGATATCTTCAAATTATCAAATCAACCAATGGAACACCGCAGCCGAAAAAACCTTTGGCATAAACTCCGCAGAAGCTCTTGGCAAACATCTTGCCGAATGTGGGATAAAATGGGAATGGAATGAGGTCCAAAACCAGCTTGCCATTTGCGAAGAAAGCCAAAAGGCAGTCCAACTGGAAAATTTGCATTACACTGGAACCGATGGAAAAGACGGTTTGCTCAGCCTGCATATCAACCCTATCGTGGATGCCAGTGGAAAGTACTGGGGCTATGTTTTTCTAGGCATTGATATCACCGAACAAAAAAAGATTGAAGCCCAGTTAATGTTATCTCAAAAAATGGAATCGATTGGACAGCTAGCTGCGGGAATAGCCCATGAAATCAACACGCCCATGCAGTATATTGGTGATAATACAATATTTCTTAACGATGCTTTCAGAAATATCCTTGAAATCCTAAAAAATTACGAAAGCATTACGAAAGATGAGAAAAGCGATGAATTTTCTCTCAAACTCGACGAACTGAAAGATATGGCTAAAGAAATTGACTTGGATTATTTAGAAGTTGAAATTCCCAAAGCTATCGAGCAATCCCTGGAAGGCATCAACAGAGTGAAAAAACTGATCTCAGCTATGAAGGATTTCTCTCATCCTGGAAAACAAGGAAAATCATTTTCGAATATAAACAAAGCCATTGAGGGGACTGCCATGATATCAAAAAACGAATGGAAATATGTTGCTGATCTGGAGACCCAATTCGATCCTAACTTGCCTCTTGTTTATTGTGCTATAGACCAGATTAACCAGGTCGTGCTTAATATGATAATTAATTCTTCCCATGCTATTAAGGATCTGGTTGACAGCGGTACAACTCCTAGAGGAATGATCAACATTCAAACAGAGTACAAAGAACCGAATATTTGTATAACCTTTAGTGATACCGGAAAAGGGATTCCCCGTTCCATAATTCACAAGATATTTGATCATTTCTTTACCACCAAAGAAGTGGGTAAAGGCACAGGACAAGGTCTTGCTATAGCACATGACATTATTGTTAATAAGCACCATGGTTCTATTGAGGTCAATTCGGAGGAGGGAAAAGGAACCTCATTTATTGTCACTCTTCCAGTAAATACTAATGAAGGCAGTGACATTATATTGAATGAAATAGCTTATTTCGAAACATGTAGAATGGAGAAGTGTACGACTGATTGCTAAATGCATGATATCCGCTAAGTAACGAAAGCTGGGGGTCATTACTTTGGACAAAGTTGAAGATATTATAGAAGAGTTCAGTCGGTCTCGTATTAATGATGAAGCAGTTAATGCAGAAAAAGTCCATTTTTACAAGACGGACAAGAAAGTTAACCCTAAGCAAGAGGAACCCTTTCGGGTCACCATCGGGAAGTTGCCAGTTTTGGTGTCAGCCCCACATGCTGTAAGGCATTGTACACAAAAGAAGATTAAGATGTCAGATCAATTCACGGGTTCTATCGTATACCTATTAAACCAACTAACAGGTTGTCATGCTATCGCAGCGACTAAGCTATATGGTGGAGATCCTAACTTTGATAACCCTTGTATATATAAAGAAAGAATTGCCGAGATTTGTAATAGGGGAAATGTGAAGTTCGTACTAGACATCCATGGGGCAGCCCGTGAGCGTGAATTCGATGTGGATTTTGGTACGAATCGCAGGGAAACCCTTTTGAAGACGAATATGCTGGAACTGGTAGAGCGTAACTTTCAGGACTTCGGGTTAAGCCGAATCACCCATGACCATTTTGCCTCTTCAGGACCAAATACTATCGCTAATTTTGTAGCGCGTGAATTAGGGATTCCAGCGTTGCAAATAGAGATCAACAAACAATATAGGGTGCCAGCACAAAATCCACATGGGTTTCATCGTCTGCTAGGGGCTTTAATGGCAAGTGTCAGAGAATTAGTCCAATAACGTACGTCATTCCGATTCTTGCGGTTTGATAGAGACCCGTCTATGCTGTTAACCATTTTGAAACACTGAATCTTTCTGGACAAAAGGAACCCGGTGTATTGATCAGTATGAATAGCCCAACAGAGCAGAACATCCGTTATCAAGTGGATCCCGCCAGTCATGCAATTGAGTCGGCAGGTTATGTGGCACTGTAGATTTAGGGTTTGCCGTCCGACGCTGAATAACATAAAGGTTTAAAGATTAAAAGAAAGTGTGGTAAGAATTATGTATTTCAATACAGTAGGTAAGGTAAATACAATCGATACTGCGGCCTCAGCATTAAAAATTGCGGTAGAAAAAAATATCAAACACATTGTTGTAGCTTCATCAAGGGGTGCTACAGCTAAATTATTAATAAATATAAACGATATTGAGATCATTTGCGTTACCCATGCAAATGGTTTTTCGGAACCAGGAAAAAGTGAAATGTCACAAGAAATTCGTAGTGAACTTGCGGATTTAGGAATAAAGGTATTAACAACAACCCATGTCCTTAGTGGAGCTGAGAGGGGTATGAGCAAAACCTTTGGAGGAGCATATCCGGTTGAAATAATAGCTCATAGTTTGCGAATGCTTGGGCAAGGTACCAAAGTATGCGTTGAGGTATCCATTATGGCTTTGGACGCTGGTTTAATCCCCTATGGAGAACCGATTATTGCAATTGGAGGTTCAGGACAAGGGGCTGATACTGCAGTAATAATAACTCCGTCACATGCAAGTAGTATATTCGAAACGAAAATCCATGAAATAATATGTAAGCCTTCCTGTTACAAATAAAGGAGTTATCGGATAAATAGTGTTGATGTATCCTCTCTACTATCAAAGCCGTAGGGAGCTAAGAATGATTGATAGGAGTTTACTTTTAGAAGAAAACACTTACAAAATCAAAGACTCAGAAGGAAATCTATTCAGAGAAATTGAATTAATTTAGAAAAAGTTATAGCTGAAAGCCTGTATCAAAACGGTACAGGCTACTTTTCATGCCCCTTTATAAAATTATAAAGACAATAAACAGCAAGAATTTGTTGCTTGAAGAGGTGGATGAGGGTGGAGAGATTTTGATGTTAAAAAGGGATTTTAAAGTCAGAGTCGAATAATAGCAAAGAAATGGTTTATAAGATATGCAAATATTTTAAGTGTAATCCGGATTTTAGACAAACTTGAAAAATAATTTAGATAAGGGAAGATTGACTTGATTTCACCTCAAAATTTGTACCTATTTTTCATTGCTATACTTAATATTTTAATAACACATGTTTTGCTTTCAAGAAAAAAATCAGTTAAATTCTGTTTGAACACTTTTATATTAACTACATTATTAATTTTTATTATCAATATTTGCGCGAATGAATATATACATGATCCCGTAATTATTGAATATGTATTATATTTCAATTCCTTTTTGTACATATCATATATTAATTTAGTATTTGAAGAATCAATAACAAAAAAGGTATTTGCAATGTTTAGTATTTGGATGTTTTCTACAATATGTTTAGTTATTGCCATATCATCTGCACAATTACTTTCAGGTATAAACGATCTGAAATATATTCTAAACCTTATATATATTTCTAGAATTTGTTTTCAAATCTTATTATTATTAGCGACTTATTACTTTATGAGTAAACCTTACAAAATGATACTTAATAAAGTATCTAATAAAACCATAAGTTTTATGTCTTTGTACCCAATTCTTGCGTTTTTGTTATTAATTAATAATTATACGATATCCTTCGAACGTTTAAAAAGTTTTAACGCTACATGGGACATGCTGTTGTTTTTAGTATTTATCGTTTTAGGATATGTATTTGTTTTTGCAGGAATATCGTCAGCATCTCAAATAATATCTCTGCAATATAATATGGAGAAGCTGAAGTGGGTCTCAAACACAGACCCCTTAACAGGTTTATTCAACCGAAGATTTTATGAAGATGAGTTAAAACGGTTAGATACACAAAGAAACCTTCCGATGACCATTGTTATGGCTGATGTAAATGGGTTAAAACTTATCAATGATTCCTTTGGACATGTCATGGGTGATGAGCTTCTTAAAAAAGTAGCAGAAGTGATAAAGAAGGGATGCCGAGCTGATGACATCATTGCCAGACTCGGAGGGGATGAATTTGTTATTATATTACCTAAAACGGATGCTTTTGAAACCGAGAAAATCATTAAACGGATCAAAGATCTGTCCTTAAAAGAAAAAGTAGGATCCATTGATATTTCTATTTCCATTGGTTATGAAACTAAGAATAATGAGGAAGAAGAAAATCAAGAGATATTCAAAAAGGCTGAGGACCATATGTATAAGAAAAAACTCTTTGAAAGTCCTAGCATGAGAGGTAAAACGATGAGCGCTATCATTAATACACTTCATGAGAAAAACAAAAGAGAAGAGGCGCACTCACATAGAGTTTCGGCATTGTGCAAAAGCATGGGAGAAGTGCTTGGGATGCCTGAGCATGATATTGAGGAACTTAAGACTGTTGGATTACTACATGATATAGGAAAAATAGCCATACACGAAAATATACTTAATAAGGCTGATGACCTTACAGACGATGAATGGAAGGAAATCAAGCGTCACCCTGAAATAGGCTATAGAATTTTAAGTACCGTCAATGATATGTCCGACATGGCTAACTACGTATTGTATCACCATGAAAGATGGGATGGGAAAGGATATCCAAAAGGCTTAAAAGGGAAAGAGATACCCCTTGTGTCTAGAATAATAAGCTTAGCGGATGCCTATGATGCAATGACTGCTGAGAGAAGTTATCGAGGTGTACTACCAGATGAACTAGTAATAGCGGAATTACAACGAAATGCAGGTATTCAATTTGATCCTGAACTGTCGAGTGTATTTATTGAAAAAGTATTAGGGGGAAAATCAGTAGATTATAAATAGTATTGAGCCATATGAATATATTCTTTTCAACGTGACAGGGCACGTGGAGACGGTTAGTTGTAGGAACATCCGTAGTAGATATTGAATAATATATCCATATAATACCATATTTACTTTAGGTAGCTAGTAAAGAGGGAGAACTATATGTGCAAATGTAAGGATGGTCCAGACAAGAAGCTTAGAAAAATAGAAATTGAATTGGCACTCATTATAGTCTTATTGTTGGTTATCATCTGTGAACTCAATGATTGGGAAGAGAGTAAAGGGTGCGACGGTTGCAAAAGTTGCAACTCAAGCAAAGAGCCACAAGAGTGCGAAGAAGAGTAGTGAAATTGGCCTAGGTCGTGGACCTGGGCTTTCTTAATGCCCGATTTTGACCGGAGATTGCCTTCAACATAAAGAGTTTGGTCCGATTCCAAAGGTAATTCCGAACTAGTAAATCCTCATTAGGTGTGATAAATTTACACGTAAAAGGAAAACATATCCTTGAACTATTAAAAGGCAGGATGTGATCATATGAATGAAGTTGATGCTCTAATTAAAGAAAAGCTTGTTCCTATGCGTAAAAGATTTGTTGAGGGTCTAGTACAGAAACATCCTCATATTCTAGGTATGGCAGATAAGTATCTGGCTGGGAAAAATAACAAGATCGGGATGCGGGTCACAGAAAACGGAAGTACTGTCGGCGAATACACATTCCATCTGAGTGGTCTGCAAGTTAGTGAAGTTGAGTGCGGAGTGTTAACATCTGAGTTGCACCATCCGTTAGGAATCGTAAGACCATATATCATTATTGAAAAAAATATCATAGAAAAAGTTTTGAACGATGAACAGGATTTTATTAACGAACTTTTCACAACAACCCGGAAGTACTTGCCGGATATTACTATTAAGTTTTTGAAATAACGGGGATATCTAAAATCAATACGTTCCGCCGACATTTTAAAGACAATCCTGATAAAATGTCGGCTGGACCTACGCCATAACATATGGAACTCCGCAAGGGGTTCCATATGTTATGTATACCTCTCATTTATTTTGCAATGAGAACCAAACATTTTGCTCCGTGCAGAACTTTATGACTAACACTTCCTAGTATAGAACCGACTATCGCCCCGTAACCGTGGCTGCCCATGACAACCATGTCAATGTTTTCATTTTCAACTTCTTGTATGATTACATTCCCAGGGTTTCCAGGTAGTCTTTTCTTTTTCAAAGTAATATCACTAATATCGATTCCTTCAAGTGTAGCATTTAAGGCAATCTCTCCTTCTCGTTCAATTTGTTCCGGCGAAGCAACATAACTAACGGCTTCACCAAAGCTATATATAACCTGATCAACCGTCACGAACAGAAGCTCAACTTCGGCATTAAATTTTCTAGCAAACACCAAGGCAGTTTTCAACGCTCGTCGTGAACACTCTGAACCATCTGTTGCTACCAATATTTTCTTTAACATTAACCTCTCCTCCAAATCGTTCTTTCTATTTACCTCGTTTACTCAATCCAGATCTTAAGACGATCTTTGTTTTCGATAATCTTTTCAGCTATCTTTGTCCCTACATAATGAAAGTAATTTTCGATGAACGAATCGTGATCCCCTATGAGCTTGCCACTAGAAATCACTCGACGCAGTAAAGGAATCCGATTAGTTTTAGTTGCCTTAAAGTTCTCAATTGATGCTCTGAATTCATCTCCTAAGTTAGATGTACCCCAATACCTAGGCACTTTTTCGGGTTTGATCTCATAAACACGTCTCAAAAATTCGAACGGAAAGGCACCAAAGGAAATAAGAAGCTTGGGTTGATGTTCAAAAACAATCTCCTTGAACGTCTCTATTTCTTGAGCGATTTCTGTTCCCCACCAATTTAATTTGCTAGGAACGAGATCGCAATTGCCAACAGCAGCCCTAATATAAATATTAGACGTGTCCATTCTCGTATGCGTTTCCCGATACACTTTGTCCTGTATCTCTGCCAAAATAGGTGTCCAAATGTGATGGAGAACTGCAGGATGCTTCGGATTGATTATGAGCCAAATCGGAAAAGTTCTTTCTCCGGTCTCCCTCTTGATCGTCGCATCCATAGGGGTAGGGTTATTAATTGTCAAGTTGGACAAATGAATCCCACCTTTCCAGTAACTTGGATCATTGTTTTTCAGAAAGAACACTGGAGCTCGAACCCGTTGCTATAGAATCAAGTATTGTACATGCCGCCGATTTCTTGGCATTATCAACGGTTTCACAGTTTAGAACAGCTCTTGCTCTCGCTAAAGCATTGGTGGTAGAAGCAAAAATTTCGTTTTCCGACAAAAATATATTGTCAATACCCACATCAGACTCCACATTCGACTTCTTAAGGATTGAGGCAAGGTTCGGCGTTACACCGCTGATGATCAGGACTCCACCAACTTCCCTAACGTTCCTGAAAAAGACTGTCAAGGCACTGATTGAGGTTAAATCAATGGTGGTAACATACTTCATTCTTAAGATGAACACTTTGGATTTAGTGACCAAACTATCCAGTTTCTCTGCAAGGTCTGAGGCCGCGCCAAAGTAAAGATTTCCCTCCAATTGAATAATTAAGACCTCTAGTTTTTCTTTGACAGATTTAATTTCTTGTTCAATAATTTGTGAATCTTTTCCTTGGGACGGGATAAGAAGTTTAACCGGTGCTTTGTTGGTATCTTTAAGATACAAAACAACGGATAGAGCAATTCCTGCATAAATTGCATAATCAAGGTTAAGCAAGACAATGACTAGGATACAGGTTACCCACATCGCGATAGAATCCGAAGAGAATAGGCCGGATTTGACGACCTTCTTAATTTCCTTTTGGTCAATCAGATTGTAGCCAGTCACGATTAGAACTCCGGCTAGGCAAGGACTGGGTATATATTTCGCGTAGGGGGCAAAGAAGAGAAGAACTAGTGCCACAAACACACCGGACAGAATTCCGGAGAATCTGCTGGCTGCTCCGTTGACATAATTGATGGCAGAACGGGAGAAGGAACCGGATGAAGGAAAACACTGGAAGAACGAGGCCACGATATTGGCGATACCCTGTCCGATAAACTCCTGATTCGAATCGATTTTTTGGCGAGTGTTCGTAGAAATGGCTTTGGAGATTGAGATCGCTTCGACCAGTCCGATGATGGAAATGGCGAACGCCCCACTGAAAATACTTTTTAATGATGCAAGGCTGAATTGTACCATCTGAAAGGGAGGTAGTGCAGATGGAATCGTGCCGGTGAGTTTGACACCTTTCTTTTCCAGAGCAAACATGATGATAAAAAAGATGGGCACGGTAATTCCGATTAAGGCACCTGGCAGATTTTTACTGATCTTTTTGCAAAGGACTAAAATCACCATTGTCATAACTCCAAGTCCCAGGGCATAGTAGTTGGTTTGGTTGATATGGGTCCCGATGTAGTACATTTTCTGCATAGTGGACATATCGGCTGAATTCTTAATTGATATGCTTAGGAGTGTATTCACTTGGCCCAGGGCGATTAATATTCCAGCACCGGCAGTAAACCCAATCAATACGGTATGGGATACGAAATCGATCACCTTACCCAACTTAATGACTCCATAAAGTATCTGTAAGACGCCCACGAGAAAGGTCATGAGAAAGAGCATTTGATAGGCATTGGGAAGATTCATATAACGGATCATGGCGCTGGCTGTGAGCAAACAAATGGCATTGGTTGGTCCGGTAATCAGTTGATTCGAGCAACCAAAGGCTGAACCGATGATGGTTGCTACGATACCCGTATAGAGACCATAAACCGGGCTAACCCCCGCGATCATGGCATAAGCCATATACTGGGGAATGCCCACGACAGTCACTGTTAAAGCGGCAATCAAGTCTTTTCTGATATTTTCCTTTTTGTACCCTCTAATCGTTTCCAAGATCGGTATATATTTACTAAGTGTTAAACTTGACATACGTATCCCACCTTTCAGTATTTATGATTACTTCCGTCAATCTACTTAAGAAATATGGCAGATCTTCTGCCCGCTGTGCATCTGAGAGCAATACTGGTGTTAACTCGCCGCTATGTGAATCGATAAGTAAAGACATATTCTGAGCCTCCTTAACCTTATTTTGTGATTACAGAATTACATACTACTGAAGAACTAGGGGTTATGTTCTCTTAAGTGAAGATTAGCACTATGTCAGTAAACTGTCTATAGCTATACAATATCGTCACAATCAATATTTTATATTGACAATTCATTAAATATTTCCTTTGCACAGGATGAAGATGGCTTTGACAGATTACCCGATTATTTAACATATTCCTCACACAAAATTCATATAAAAGTAACAATTATAGATTATGATAAAATTAATAGCTAATAATCGCTTGCTTTGTGGTTTACATGGAATACGTGAAAAAAGGTGTAGTTCAATGAAATTAATTTTCTTTTTAATGTTGATAAGCCTTGATTGTACGATCATTATCAAGAGTCTTGCTCGTAGCGACCAATATCTAAATTAATTCAGCACGTACAGTCAATAGACAATTGCGCTCGAAGTAAGGGTATCAGTGAACAATTGAAGTAGTAAACTGCCAGCACGTTTTCTTTAACGTACTGGCAGTTTTGCTTTTGCTCTGATTTTAGAGAGTTAACCATCGGTAGTTGGCCCCTATTAGCCCATGTTACTGTGTTTCGTTCTCACCATAATCAAGTGCCTCAAATTTCTGCTTAGTCTCGCATTCCTTCAAACGCATCAGATGGTCAAGGCACAAAGCTCCTATCCACTGCGTACAGTTTGAGCAGTTCTCTCTTACCTCGGTGTCCTTGGCGTTATAGTGTTTACATCGTGGTGACTGATCCATTACCGACTCCTCCTAGTCTCTTTTTAAGACAAACCACTGACTGTATTGATGCGGACCCTGAAATTACTCCAACCTCCTCGTTAAGCTAACTTGTAACTTTCGTGTTAGCCATCATACGCAGGGTTCTTGAATAGTGTACCATCAGGATTACTATTCAATGTAAACTAAGCTATACTTAAGAGAAAACGGTCCCTGCTATGTAAAAGGTTGCCGTGCCATAATTAAAGAAGTGATTGGGCTAATTGGACAAAAGGAGGAGATCTAATCTGAGTAAACCCAAGTGGACGGTGGAGCAACATGCCGCTATCACGTTACGAGGCCAAATCTTGGTCGCTGCTGCAGCCGGTTCAGGCAAAACGGCTGTGCTTGTGGAACGGTTAATCCAGCGCATCACCAATCCGGAAGAATCTGAGGATGTGGATCATTTTCTGGTCGTAACCTTTACTAAGGCAGCAGCGAGTGAGATGCGTGAGCGTATCGGCAAGGCCTTAGATGATGCTTTATTTCATGAACAAGAACCTCGAGAAATCGAGCGCCTCCTCCGCCAACGCACCCTTCTTCTTCGGGCAAGTATCACGACGTTACATTCTTTCTGTTTAGAGTTAATTCGTAAATATTTTTACCAACTAGAACTTGATCCAGCGTTTCGGATTGCGGATCAAGCAGAGGCTGATCTTCTGCGCCAAGATATAGTTGAGGACATCTTTGAAACCAGATATGAACGTGCGGACCTTGCCTTCTTGAAACTCGTCGATGCCTTTGGGTCGGATCGAGATGATCAACCGTTGATGGAGCAAATTTTGCGTCTTTATGAGTTTGCTTATAGTCAACCTGACCCAGCTGCGTGGCTAGGTGAACTTGATAGAGCCTATCGATGGAATGATATTGAAGCTATGATGCAGAGCGTTTGGGGACAAGCCATTCGTCAAGGGCTACTGGACCTGGTCAGTGAAAGTTTAAACTTACTTGAACGAGCCGAACAACTCACCCGGCGTCCAAGGGGTCCGCTCCTCTACGCGGAGACTTTACAAGATGATTTAAATCGAGTTCGGCTATTTAATCGCGCCTTACAAGAAGGGTCTTGGGCTCAGGTCGAAACACAATTTAGGTCCGCTGTTAATTATCCCAAGCTACCGGCTATACGCTCGAAAGCTAAGAAAAACTCCATCCAAACTGATTCCGTTACAGGGCAGGTGGAAAGCGAAGAAGCCTTCCAGAAATCTTTACAAGAGGAATGCAAGAAATTGAGGGATGAGGCTAAGAAGAAACTTAATTCTTTAAACGATGAAGTCTTTGCTTATCCTCTTGAAGACCAGCTTCCAGCCTTACGTGAGATGGGAATTATGGCCCAAACCCTCGGTAGCTTAGTGGGTGAATTTTCGCAAGTCTATGCAGCCGCCAAGAGGCAGCGCAACGTCTTAGACTTTACCGACTTAGAACATTTCGCCCTTCAATTACTGGAGGAAAAGGACGAGGCCACCTTAATTTCTCAAGGACTAAAGGCATATTATGCGGAAGTGTTGGTGGATGAATACCAAGATATCAACCCCGTACAAGAGCGCATCTTGCAATTGGTATCAAGGCAAGAAGAGTCCCCTAATCTCTTTATGGTTGGAGATGTCAAGCAAAGTATTTATCGTTTTCGTATGGCTGACCCCAACTTATTTCTCGCCAAATACAACATCCTACCACATTGGCAATCTGGAATGCCTGTCAGTACATCTCCTGTGGAGATTGTGATTGATCTGAATCGAAATTTCCGAAGTCGTCTTGAAGTGGTGGAAGGGATTAATTTTTTATTCAGACAGATTATGACAAATGGTGCCGGCGAAATCACCTATGACGATCAAGCAGCCTTACAATACGGCGCGTCCTTTGTTTCTGGACAGAACCAAATTCATACGGCTGAAGGACCGATAGAAATCCACCTGATTGACCCCAAAAGTATAAAAAACCAGCTGTCCATTCCTGCCGTAGATGAAAGAATGAATACTGCAGATCATGAGGATAACCCCGAATCCGTTCCTATTGAAGGGCCTTCATGTAGTGAAACTGAATTAACCTCTGAAACTGAAGACTCTATATCTCCAGAAGATTTAGACAAAGCTCGAATCGAAGCGCGTTTAGTCAGTGAACGGATCCAGAGCCTAGTGCAAGACGCTGAATTCCAAGTCTATGATAAAAGGGACAAGGGTTTTCGAGCTGTGCGTTATTCAGATATTGTTATCTTGATGCGTTCCTACTTAGCGGTGGCACCAATCTTTGTAGAAGAATTCCAAAGTGCCGACATCCCTGTTTATGCCGAAACGACGACCGGTTATTTCGGAGCCAGTGAAGTGGAAACAATGTTGTCCCTCCTCAAAATCATCGATAATCCGCGTCTTGATATTCCATTGGCTGCGGTCCTGCGATCTCCTCTGGTCAGCCTCAATGGGAGTGAGCTAGGTAAACTCAGGATGATGCTACCCGAAGGAGACTTCTATGAAGCGTTAACCCTAGCAGTCTGGGCAAGTATGGCCACAGGAGATCTGCCGTCGGAAAGAACCCAAAACTTTCAAAAAATCTTAGTGCTTTACGAGGAATCCTTACCACTTCGTCTTGAAAAAGCTCAGGTAATATTAGCCGCAACACCAGAGATGAAGGATAAAATCACGGACTTCTGGATCAAACTTCACGACTGGCGCACGCGCTCGCGTTGCACGTCTCTTGCTGATCTACTCTGGTCACTTTATGAAGAAACAGGCTACCTAGCTTACGTCGGAACCTTGCCGGCCGGAGTTCAGCGTCAGGCCAACCTGCGAGTTCTCTATGACCGAGCCAGGCGCTTTGAAGCAACCAGGTACCGAGGTTTGTTCCGTTTTCTTCGCTTTCTGGATCGGTTTCAGGGGCAAGGCAAGGACATGGGAAATGCTCGCGCTTTAGGAGAAGCGGAAGATGTTGTCCGCTTAATCACAGTTCACGCTAGCAAGGGCTTGGAATTCCCCGTTGTTTTCGTTGTCGGCCTGGGGCGAACGTTTAATACCCGGAGCCTCAAGGGAAAGGTGCTCCTGCACTCCAAATTAGGAATGGGTATGCCGATCATTGATGTGGATAACTATGTGCGCTATCCCTCCTTAATCCAGTATGCGGTCAAGCAACGCTTGGCCCAAGAATCTTTGGCTGAAGAGTTACGCATCCTTTATGTTGCTCTAACTCGTGCCAAAGAACGATTGTTCCTCTATGGAACAATCGATAATATGGATAATGCACTTCTCAAATGGCAACGTACCGCAGAATGGCAAGAGGTTGCTTTACCGGACGGTCAACTCCGCAGTGCCAAATGTTTTCTGGATTGGATCGGCCCGGCTCTAGCCCGCCACCCCGATCATTTCTTCGGAGAAGCAGAGGGACAATCGACCTTGTCCATGCCGGAGATTAATTCACGCTGGGAGATCCTTATTCATCGAAGCTTAACATCGGCAAATGAGGAGCGCTTCGGAGAGAGTGAAAAAAAGGATATCCGGAAGAAGATCGAAGCCGAGAACTCTGAGTTCAACCTGGAAGAACGTGTTGATTCACGCCTAGTGGAAGGCGTAGGGGAGAGCATCGACCAAGTTAAAACTGTAGAGAATTGGTTTACTGAAGTCAACCATCGGTTGAGTTGGCAGTATCCACACCTCGATTCGGTTCGGCAAATGGCGAAAACCAGTGTCAGCGAACTAAAACGTCAATACAACTGGCAGGCTGACGAGGAGGCCTCACCTCTTGAAACACTTTGGCAAGGCACTGATTCCATGAAACGACCAAAATTTCTTCAAGTGGCTCAACCTTTAACCGCAGCCGAGCGGGGGACCGCTTTGCACTCCGTGATGCAACACCTTCCTTTTAAAGAATGGGCAATCCACTGGACGGCCTTGACGCAGACGGAACAGACCGATTCCATCATCGAATTATTGAGTAGCCTTGAACAGCGTGAAGTTCTCAATGCGGAGCAAAGAAACAGTATACAACCCCTACGGATTGCCCAGTTTCTGAGTACTCCACTAGGGCAGCGACTTTTTAGTGCCGAGCAAATACTTCGTGAAGTCCCATTTACCTTAACTTTTCCAGTTGAAGGCCAAACAAATATCTTGGTTCAAGGCGTCATAGATGTTGTGATAATCAGTAAGAACGAACAACAGGAAATTAGGGCAGAAATTCTTGACTATAAGACAGATTCGTTTAACATAGAGAGTAAGGAGAAGATAGGCGCCACAGCTAGCAAGCATAACGAAATAGATCCGGGCCAGATTTTGTGTGATAGGTATGCCCTGCAGCTCTCTCTTTATGCTTTGGCTATCGAGAGCTTACTTAAAATAAGTGTCACACGTAGTACTCTCTATTCCTTTACTCTTGGCCGTGAAATACCTATTCCTGAAGAGCTTCGTCGTGATATTCAAGTACCCGGTTTTCCTTTCGGAAAGACCCCAAGTAACCCTTCTAATAACTAATTGTATTTTTATATAATATTTTGAAATTAAGAAAGGATTTTTGATTTATATGGCGAATTAATATTCAAGATGTCTTTGTGATTGTTGTAACTATCTTACAAGGAGTAATGATGAAAGAGGTGTTGTAATGAGTCAAAGTAAAATCGGTGCTGTTATGATAGTAGGCGCAGGAATCGCCGGTATTCAGGCTGCACTTGATTTAGCAGAGTCGGGATACTTAGTTCATTTGGTAGAAGAGTCGTCAGCGATTGGCGGAACTATGCCTATGTTGGATAAGACTTTCCCTACTAACGATT
>JARLHU010000059.1 GCA_031292095.1 Desulfosporosinus sp. | reverse complement strand
TTACCCCTCATATTCTGGGTACGCTGTATACGGTGAATACGTTGTTTTCTTGGTACAGATAAGTATTCAACACAGTAGAAAAAGAAACAGTATGGCTTCGTTGTGTACGATGAAGTCATACTGTTTCTTTGGTATAGATAAATAAAACAAGGGAGTGCATAATTTAATTGAATCAATTATTAAGTGGTTAGACAAATAAGTACTCAATAATTGATTCAATTAAAGGGGCTGTTTCAAAATAGAAATGTAATTTCTATACAGTCCGCCACATTAACTATCTAGTCTTCGGATAAATTATATCTTGCTACCGCCTTTAAGGTGTTCCTCTGCAAATTGAATCATCCGTTTGGTCATTTGCCCACCTACCGAGCCATTTTCACGACTTGTACGGTCACCACCAAGTTGAAGACCCATTTCGTTTGCTACCTCATATTTGAATTGATCCAGTTGTGCTCCAGCTCCTTGAGTTGCTGGTGTATTAGTATTTCTCTCTCCTGCCATGATTTGTATCCCCCTTAAATGTGCTTAATTAATTTCTGCATCTTAAGTGCTTGAACTTATTTTATCCAAATAGCGATGCTTAACACTGATAATTTATATCAAGAAGGTGGCGGTGTACTTTACAAAAATTTTCCTGTGTCAGACAAGGTGATTAAGTAATAAGGATAGGGCAGAGAAACTGATGTTAAAATATTGACATGATTAGTGAAAACACTTATATTGTTTACATGCTTAACTATTTACATGCTTAACTATTAATACGTCTAATTATTTAGTATCATAATAAGTTTTCAGTGTTATGTGAATTAATCTAATTCTGATGTTGAAGGAGGAAATTGGGTTGGATATCGGTGATGGAGAGAAAATATTTCAAACGATGCAGAAATTTCAGAACATGGCAATGAATACGAAAATGATCGGTGAAGTATCGCGTATCGAATTTGTGATACTGCAATTGATTAAAACCATTACCGATGATAGTCAAAGTGTAACCATGTCAACCTTGAGTGAACGTTTAAATGTAAGTAAATCTGCGGTCTCGCAGATGATTAATGTTCTTGAGGATAAAGACTATGTTAAGCGAATTTTAACAAAAAATGATCGACGCATTGTCTTCGTTCGCTTAACAGAACTTGGAGAGCATAGTTTGGAAAAAGCACTCCAGTCTTTTTTGCAAGTCGCTAATCAGATCTTTGGCAGAATGGGAGAGAAGGATACTGAGACTTTACTTTGTTTATTAGATAAGCTTTATTTAATTGCAAGTGATTATAACAATAATAAATAACGTGGCATAATTGGAGTGAATAGAGATTATTTAACTACATACTTTTATTGGAGGACATATTAACTTGATTAAATTAGCTAAATACCTAAAACCTTACTCAGGTATTATTCTGTGCGCAGTTGCACTACTATTCGTGCAAGCATTATGTGATCTCGCACTTCCAGACTATATGGCAAATATAGTTAACGACGGTGTAATGTCTGGAAATAATAACTATATTCTCCAAACTGGCGGCAGTATGCTCCTGGTAACTCTACTCGGAACTGCAGCGTCAATTCTAGTTGGGTATCTAGCAGCCTTAGTAGCAGCAGGAACTTCTCGTGATCTTCGTTCAGCAACCTTTAAGAAAGTAACGAACTTTGCCAATGCTGAATTTGATAAATTCTCAACAGCCTCCCTCATTACTCGCACCACGAATGACATTACGCAGGTTCAAACAGTCCTAGTCATGATGATACGACTTGTATTTTATGCACCAATCCTAGGCATAGGAGGTATAATCAAAGCAGTATCAAGCAGTGTTTCAATGTCCTGGATAATAGGAGTAGCAGTTGTAGCTCTGCTTAGTGTCATGATGATTTTATTTTCCCTGGCAATCCCAAAATTTAAAATAGTTCAAAACTTAGTTGACCGTCTAAACTTAGTAACTCGTGAGAATATCGAAGGCATGTTAGTGATCCGAGCCTTTAACACCCAAGAATTCGAAGTAAATCGCTTCGAAATAGCAAATAATTCTTTAACAGCCACAAATCTATTTGTAAATAGAGTAATGGCAGTTATGATGCCTCTCATGATGTTAATCATGAACTTAGTAACTGTCGTAATAGTCTGGGTAGGTGCTAAAGAAGTATCATCCTTCAACATGAACATCGGCGACATGATGGCCTTCATGCAATATGCCATCCAAATCATTATGGCCTTCTTAATGTTAGCGATGATGTTTATTATGGTCCCAAGAGCAGCAGTATCGGCAGATAGAGTAGCAGAGGTACTTGCCACAGAACCCACTGTCTTAGATCCAGAATCTGCTCAACATTTCGGAAGCACGATCGTTTCTGATATAGTATTTAACGATGTCAACTTTCGATACCCAGGAGGCCAAGCAGATGTTCTCCACAATATAAACTTCACCGCCAAAGCAGGACAAACAACTGCCATCATAGGTTCAACCGGCAGTGGCAAATCAACAATAGTAAACCTAATAGTTCGATTCTACGATACAACCTCTGGACAAATATTAATTGATAATATAGATATTAAAACAGTAGCACGCCATACTCTACGCGCTAGTATAGGTTATGTACCTCAAAAAAGTGTCCTATTCGCAGGGACCATTAAATCTAATTTATATTATGCAGACAAAAACTCAACCCTATCTAACCTTGAAAAAGCAGCTTCAATATCTCAAGCAACAGACTTTATTGCCTCAAAAGAAGATGGTTACGACTCCATAATCGCCCAAGGTGGTACCAACGTATCAGGAGGCCAAAAACAACGCCTTTCAATAGCACGAGCATTAGTTAAAAATGCACCCATTTATATCTTTGACGATAGTTTCTCAGCCCTAGACTTAAAAACAGATAAAAATCTACGTGCAGCTTTAAAAGCCGAAACCAGAGGCAGCACCATCATCCTGGTAGCCCAACGTATCAGTACTATTATTGATGCAGAACAAATAATTGTCTTAGATAATGGCTACATAGTAGGATTAGGAACTCATGACTCACTGCTAAAAACATGTGCTGTATACCAAGAAATAGCTCATTCGCAGCTAAGTGAGGAGGAATTAGCACGATGAGTGAGAAAAAGCCAGCAGCAATACCCATGGGCAGGCCAGAAATCGGTTTAGCAGGACCCAAAGCAAAAGATGCTAAAAAGACGATACGCACTCTATCTGAATATTTAAAGCCCTATAAACATCAATTAATATTAGTTATGACCTTTGCCTTCTTTTCAACGATCTTCTCAATTGTCGGGCCAAAACTACTAGGAAAAGTAACAACAAAACTGGTTGAGGGTTTATTGGCTTTTTATGGACACACAGGGTTATTAACGGATTTCGATTATATGGGAAGAATAATAGTTTTACTTATAATTCTCTATCTAATATCGTCAGCCTGTTCCTATGCACAAAGTTATATAATGTCAAAAGTATCAATGGATGTAACCTATAAACTACGTAAAAATATCTCGGAAAAAATGAACCGTATCCCTCTTAATTACTATGATACTCGTACTCATGGAGAAGTACTCTCCCGAATAACAAACGATGTTGATTTGGTTAGTCAAACACTCAATCAAAGTTTAACCCAAATCATAACGTCAGTAACAAGTGTTATCGGTGTCTTAGCCATGATGATATCCATCAGCATAATTATGACGGTGGCAGCTTTAATTGTCATTCCGCTATCTTTGGTTATAGTCGGAGTAATAGTAAAGAGATCTCAGAAATTCTTTAAGGGTCAGCAGGAAGCAATAAGTGAACTTAATGGTCATATAGAAGAAATGTATGGCGGGCACACTATCGTCCAGGCCTTCAATGGTGAGCAAGAATCAGTCGATCTCTTTGACGTCATCAACGACAAACTTTATAACTCAGCCTGGAAATCTCAGTTCATCTCAGGCATGATGCAACCGATCATGATGTTCGTCGGTAATATCGGCTATGTAGTAATCAGTATTATCGGAGGGTATCTCGCCGTAAAAAAGATGGTAGACATTGGAGATATTCAAGCCTTCATTCAATATATGCGTTCCTTCACACAACCTATCGCTCAACTGGCTGCAATATCGAGCAATCTTCAATCAACCGTTGCAGCAGCAGAGCGTGTCTTTGAATTCTTAGAGGAGGGCGAAGAAACTCCAGATCATGCGCTAGCAACTAAAGTAAGATTCTCAGGAAAGGTATCCTTCCAAAACGTACACTTCGGGTACACTAAAGATAAAATTATCATTAACAACTTTTCAGCCGAAATACAATCAGGCCAAAAAGTTGCAATTGTAGGTCCAACCGGAGCAGGAAAAACTACGATCGTAAAATTATTAATGCGTTTCTACGATATTAGCAGTGGGAAAATATTACTAGATAACACCAATATTTTCGATCTAACTCGTAACGATCTGCGTGCAACCTTTGGAATGGTACTTCAAGAAACCTGGCTATATAATGCTTCGATTCTAGAAAATATTCGTTATGGTACCTTTAATGCAACCGATGATCAGGTAATCGAAGCAGCAAAATCAGCCCAATGCCACGAATTCATAAGCTCTCTACCGGGTGGCTATAACATGATCCTTAATGAAGAAGCAAGTAATATTTCTCAAGGTCAAAAACAATTATTCACTATAGCTCGAGTACTTTTATCAAACCCTGATATTCTAATTCTTGATGAAGCAACAAGTTCCGTCGACACACGCACAGAGATTTTAATTCAAAAAGCAATGGAAGCCCTAATGAGCAATCGCACAAGCTTTGTAATTGCCCATAGACTATCAACCATTAAGGACTCCGACCTAATCCTAGTGATGAAAGATGGCGATATTCTGGAACAAGGAAATCATACTGAATTACTCTCCAAAGACGGCGTATATGCCGGGCTATATAACAGTCAATTCTCTGAAGAAGCAGAATAGGAAAAGAGGTTACACTATGAAAAAAAGTCAAAATAGAATACTTATGGGTGTTGCAGCTCTTATCATGGTAGGTGTATGCGCAGCGTTTTACTTTTATTATGAGGGCAAAAATTACTTAACAACCGATAATGCCAAGGTAACTGCTAAATTTTATACGGTATATCCGGAAGGAGTCGGAGGGAAACTATTAAAATTAAATATCGACGAAAAGCAAGCTGTAACCAAAGATGAAATTATAGCAAAATTAGATACAGGAGAGCTGATAAAATCACCAATAACCGGTAAAGTAGTTCAATGTGATGTAGTAGAAGATCAAGTAATTCAACCTACAACAGCGGTTGCTGTGATAGCGGCTACTACTAACATGTATGTACAAGTAAATATCGAAGAAACAGCAATTGGAAAAATTAAAGAAGGTCAGCAAGTGACGGTTCAATTAGATGCGTATCCAGGGCAAGAATTCCAGGCCCATGTTGACCAAATACGGCAGGTAACTCAAACAGCAATATCGGGCAATGCTACCAGTCTTACAACGAGTGGAACTTACACTAAAGTAATTCAACTGATACCTGTCAGAGTAGTTATAGATGATCCGGTAGATTTAAGCAATCTTATTGGCACAAATTCAACGGTTACATTTAAATTAAGATAAGGAGTGGAATTAAGCCAGGCACGTGACAATCCCCATCTCCCATATTATGGAATGTAAAGACAGCGATGGGAGTTGATATCAATATGTATGGATATAGTATGGGACATGGGCACCCGGGACACTGGGGGCATGGCGGATATTACGGACATGGTATGGGATACCCTGGTTGGGGATATCCTTATCCTCTAGGAGGTTTCTACCCGCCATATGAATGGGGTCATTATTATGGCCATCATCAGGGTTATCATCATTGGTAAAATAAGCAAAGCCCTTGACCGTTATGGTCAAGGGCTGATTTTTTTTTGATTAATAATGAAAGTCCCTTTGAGTTAAAATGGAGGACTTCTATTTACTCGATTTTAGGATTGAGCTGAATCAGGAGTAATTGTAGTTCTTGTTCTGACTCCCTTATCGGCTTTTGGCAAACGAATTTCTAAAACGCCGCTTTGGAAACTGGCATCGACCGATTCTGCTCTAATGCTGGTTGGTAAAGCAATTGTTCTATTGAATACCAAATGTTCGTTACCAGTCCAAGCCGACGCAGAAATTGTCACGGAATTATCCGTTACGTTGATACTAATATCATTGAGTGCAGCATCAGATAGATAAGCAGCTACCATTACATCACTTGAGGATTCTGATATATCTATACTTGGTTGAATCATTCCTCGAGAGTATAAGTTACTTCCGCTCACAGTTTGGCCAAATTGTCCGGCTGATACGCCACACACACAATTTGAGGTTAGTCCATATTGTCCGGATGAGACTCCGGAGTAGTTATTTGCTGAAATCTGCGTATTCCATTTTTGAGGGTTGACCCACATACCTGAAGAGGTGCTACCGGAATTGAAGGCATTGACATTGGTAGATTGTAACCCATAAGTGAAAGATGTTCCGGCACCGGAAAAATTGCTCGCAACGGGCGTAAGTCGAATTTGACCCGATTGACCAGAATATTGATTGGTTTGATTGTTACCTAATTGCATTTGAATACCTCCCGAATTTTAGCTATTTTATAAACTCACCTAAATTAGTATCTACTGAATTTCAATAAATATTCACCGAGTAGGACAATATTATAGCCATTAGCGACATATCATGGATGGTAGATGAATTATGAAGCACCAGCGAGGGAGCAATGGTTGGGAGGCAAAAAAATGCTGGTTGAAAAACCCAATATAATCACAAGAAGAACTTTCCTGAAAACCTTAATCGGAAGTGCGGCAGGTGTTTATTTCTTTGGTTTCTTTTCAGTACAGAATGCCCCGAAGCTTGTACATCATCACCCGGCTCTAGTTATTGCAGACGAATTCCGACCAACCCAGCCTCAACCTCAGCCCCAGCTTATAATCAATAAACCCTTTATTAATGCCCTTAATCAACTAGAAACCCCCACCTATGAGCGTTCTGGACAAACAGTTCATCCGAGTGTCATTGATTTTAAAACTGAATATGGAATTGATACTTGGGGACAATTTCGTTATTGGATGGCACTTACCCCTTATCCTAACTTCAATAGCAACTTCGAAAATCCGAGCCTTTTGGTCAGTACGGATGGCTTAAACTGGAATAATCCACCGAGCCTTAAAAATCCTATCGCTTCAAAACCATTAGGCAATGTAGGCGGTAACTATAATTCTGACCCGGAATTGGTTTTTGACCCAGATCAAAACTCCTTAATCCTATACTGGCGAGAATATTGCCGAGATGCGTATGAAAAAATATGGGCTAAAAAAATAAATCCAAGTTACAAGCAAAGCGAGAAAATCCTTTGCCTTGAAAAGACTTGGGACTACCAAACCGGTTTAATTCTATCCCCGACGGTTTGGCGAAAAAACGCCAACGAGTGGTATATGTGGACGACTGACGGAAATTTGACAATGCATTTATATTCATCGACAGATGGCATGACTTGGAGTTCAGGGCAACCTTGTAGTGCTCCCTGGGATAGCTGGAATGGAGGGTATATACCTTGGCATATAACGGCCAAACCCAATCACCTTGAAAAAAATATTGAATTTCTAATTGCTGGGTGGCCTATACAAGGCACAATGAAAGATTGTCAATTGCTCTATGCAACCGCACCGATGTCACAACCGAAAGAGCTTGGTATGCCACTTCCGGGATCATTACTTGTTTCCGGCGCCGGAGATCAATGGGACAATGGTTATATTTATCGGAGCAGTTTTGTTCGCGAACCCGGTGATCCACCTAGATTTCGTATTTGGTATTCTGCCTGTTCGAAGGAAAAGACTTGGCATATTGGATATACAGAAGGGACCTTAGCTAATATTCCGTCTGACATGCGATAAGCATAAGGAAAGTTTAAAGTAAGAACCCCCACTAGAAAGTGAGGGTTCGAGTTTTATCAAATCAATTTTAGGATTGAACTGAATCAGGAGTTATTGTAGTTCTTGTCCTGACACCTTTGTCGGCTTTTGGCAATCTAATTTCTAGGACGCCGCTTTGAAAACAGGCGTCAACCGCTTCTGCTCTGATGCTGGTCGGTAAAGCGACTGTTCTATTCAGTACCAAATGTTCATTGCCAGTCCAAGCTGACGCAGAAATCGTAACAGAATTATCCGTTACATTGAGACTGATATCATTTAGTACAGCATTTGAAAGATATGCGGCGACCATTACATCGCTTGAGGTTTCGGAAATATCGACAGTTGGTTGAATCAATCCTTTAGAATAGATACAATTTCCGCTTACAGTTTGGCCAAATTGTCCAGCCGAAACGTTATAGGCAAAATTTTGAGTTTGGTTATATTGCCCAGATGGGTTGCCAGTGTAACTTGAATAATTATTTGCTAAAGTCTGTGTATTCCATTTTTGAGGATTGACCCACATTCCCGAAGAAGTGCTACCGGAATTAAAGGCATTCACATTGGCAGACTGTAAACCATATGTGACAGTTGTTCCAGCACCGGAAAAATTGCTAGCAATTGGGGTGAGACGAAATTGACCTGATTGACCCGATTGACCAGAATATTGATTGGATTGGCTGTTGCTAAATTGCATTTGTTTACCTCCAAAAAGTTATTTGTGTGTTTCCACCTCGCTTAGTATTAACTAAATTCCTATAAATATTCAGAAGTAAAAGAGAATATTTAACATGAAGTTTTAAAATAATACAAAGAAATACTGTGTCAAATAGAAAGGGATATACATGACGAATCATAGGAAAAACCTTCTTAAAGAATTGGAAGAACTTAGAGGGACAAAAATTATCAGCTATATAGGTGCCGATCGACAAAGTATCAGTACAAGGATAGCCCCAGATATAATCCCGGTTTTTTATAAGCATTTAGTTAGTTTAGGGGATATTAAGAAATTAGACTTATTTCTATTTACTAAAGGCGGAGACGTTTTAACAGCGTTGAGACTTGTCGATCTTATCTATGAATTCACGGATCAATTTTCCGTATTAGTTCCGTATAAAGCGTATAGTGCGGGTACCTTGATTGCTCTAGGAGCTTCCGAGATCATTATGAATAAAACAGGTGAGTTGAGCCCAATTGACCCTAATGTTACTAGCATTTTTAATCCCCAAGATCCCCTCAACTCAACAGCGAGATTACCGGTTAGTGTAGAAGATATTTACTCTTTTTTTTCAGTTACGAAAAATCTAGGCATTATTAATGAGGATGCTATGGTTCAAGTTTTTCTCCGTTTGCTTGATTCTGTTCAACCCTTAGCAATTGGTAGCCTATATCGTTCATATTTATTAATTAAAGACGTTGCCAGAAAACTCCTAATTAAACATTTGGATAGTAATTTTGAGGAACAAAAGATTAGCGATATCGTAGATAAGCTAGCCAAAAAATATTTTTCGCATAATTATCTGATTGGACGTAAGGAAGCCCTTGAATCCCTCAAATTACCTATCGTTTACAGTACTGATATTTTAGAATCTAAAATCTGGTTATTATATGAAAACTATGAAGAATACTTAGACCTAGACAAACCATATAGTCCAGAACTAAGCGCCAATCAGGATGGCCATTTTATGGTGTCTTGCGGAATGATCGAAAGCCTTCATCTGACAGACGAATATATTTTTAAAGGTATATTAGAAAAAGATAGTTCAGATACCATTAGAAACGTAAACATTCTTGAACAAGGGTGGCAAAGAATAGGGAGGCAAAAGATAGGAAATGGTAATTAGGTTTTTACCTTAACTTACCAAGGCCAAAGCTAAGCTAAACGTAACTAAATATTGTATAATGGATTAAAGGAGCTTATAGTTCCTTCCACTCTTTTTCATGTAAGAATACTCCTCTTTGTCCCTCCGGGACAGCAAAGTCGGAGGGAACTTTTTTGAAAATTTAGCATAATTTTTCTAAGAACTTTCTGTAAAAAAGATCCCCTATAGGGATCTTTTTTTTATAGAAAATATAAGTTTTCAGGGTATCCTTATGCTTGCAAAATTGCACTTATAGAAGCATGAAAGACAAAAATTTTCGTTATATGATTAGTAGGGGCACGATGCATCGTGCCCCTACTAATATGATATCCGGTATAATAAAATTCTCAACGCAACGTCCACTTAATTTCCCGTATCAAACAAGTTTAGTATATTTCGACAAATTTCGCCTATCTGTTGTGCTACAATAAAATAAAACGTATTAGTATTATAATAGAGTAGGGAGATAAAGTTATGATGGAAGCCATAATTAGGAGGATCCTACGTTATCGACTATCGCTAATGATCGTATTAGCACCTTTAGTTGTGATTTTAATTATGGGAGTTTATGTTTTATGTATGGTTTCCACGGTCACAAAAACGGATATTTCTGATATACAAGGAGCTTATCATTATGGATTTGATACTCAAGCTAAAAATGAAATTCAGACAGCCACTTCAATTGCAAATTACTATTATCAGCAGCAGCAAAAGGGTCTCCTGACTCAAGAGGTAGCTCAAAAACTAGCGGCAGACGATTTACGCAATTTGCGTTACGGAGAAAACGGCTATTTTTTTGTTGACGATATCAGTGGCAATAATATTGTAGATTTGGGTACTGCCCAAGAGGGTCATAATCGTTTTAATGCTAAAGATGCTAATGGAAAATATTTTATTCAGGAAATTATTAAGAATGGATCGAACCCTCTAGGTGGGTATACCGATTATTCTTTCACAAAACCCAACGATCCTAATGGACCAAGTTATACAAAACGTAGCTATTCTTTGTTATTTAAACCTTGGAATTGGGTTGTAGGTTCGGGTAACTATTTTGATGATATTAATCAGGCGATGAGTGGACCTATAGCAAGATTAAACGCAGCCATGGCAAAGGTGTATACATCAGTCGGAATCATAGCGTTTTTAGTACTATTGATTAGCATACTTATTGCTTGGTGGATGAATCGTAAAATTCAGTGGGATCTGCGAATTTGTGTTAAACAAGCTGAATCACTGGCGTCGGGTAATCTTCAAGAGTTATCTCTAACTGCCAAGGGAGAATTTGAGGGTTTAAGTCAGTCCATCAATGAAGCTCGTCGAGCCTTGTCCGAAACCATTACAAATATTAGTGAAGCTTCCTCTCAAGTCTCTTCATCGTCTGAAGAGATGTACGCCAGTTCCTCGCAGTCGGCCCAAGCGAATAATCAAATAGCATCTTCAATTATGGGGGTATCGGATACAATTCAGAATCAATTGACAATGATTAAAGATATTGCTGATCAGATGCATACTGTAGCCCAAGATACAGAATTTGCATCAATGGAAGCAGTATCGATGTCGAGTCAAGCGAGCGAATCACAGAAAACTGCGGAGCAAGGGAGTAATATCATCCGCAAGACAGTTCAGCAAATGCAAGTCATTCGAGAGAGTGTGGATTCAACTGCTCAAGTTATTCTGATCTTAGGCGAACGCTCTCAGGCCATTGGAGAAATTAATAATACAATTAGTGGGATTTCCGCACAAACGAATTTATTAGCCTTAAATGCTGCGATCGAAGCGGCACGGGCGGGAGAACATGGACGTGGGTTTAGTGTAGTAGCTGAAGAAGTTCGTAAATTAGCTGATCAATCTCGTGAAGCGGCCTCTAAAATAGCAGAAATTATTCTCGAAATCCAAGAAAAAGCTCAACAAGCGGTAGTAACCATGCAAACGAGTACCCAGGAAGTGTCGAAAGGTGTTGTCGATGCTGAAGAGTCTGGAAAGGCCTTTTATGGAATCGCTCAGCAGGTTCAATCGATTTTTCAGATTGCCCAGGAGGTGAAAGAAAGCCTCGATCGTGCCGGTGGATCGGCTCATCGCGTAGCTCAATCCACTCGAGATATGCTCCATCAAAATGAGGTAATAGCCGATGAATCTCAAAGTATTTCTGCCGCTGTGGAGCAGCAAACTGCCTCCAGTGAAGAGATGGCTAATATCAGTGAGTCCTTGTCTCTTATGGCAACGACATTAATGACTAAAGTGCAAAATTTTGCTCTTTAGAGATAACCGTTTGAACGCTCATTCATAAATATAACAAGTATCACGCCTTTAATTGTGTGATACTTGTTATGCTCAATTATTGTGCAATTGTGCGCGTAGTTAATTTCTTAGCATTATCGCCGGCTCCGGAGTTTAGAGCCGTTCTTGCTCTCTCTAAGGCGTTAGTAGAAGAAGCGAAAACTTCATTCTCCGACTTAAAGATATTATCAAGGCCAATAACGGTATCAAGATTTGACTTTTTAAGCATTAAGTCGAAGTCCGACTTTACGCCACTGATGATAATGGTTCCTCCAGCTTCTCTTACGTTCCTGATAAAAACAGTTAAGGCACTGAGGGAGGTCAAATCGATGGTCGTAACATACTTCATTCTTAAGATGAACACTTTGGATTTAGTGACAATACTTTCAAGTTTTTCTCCCAAGTCTGAAGCTGCGCCGAAGTAAAGATTTCCTTCTAATTGAATCACTAAGACATCTACCTTATCATTAACTGATTTAATTTCTTGTTCAATAATTTGAGAATCTTTTCCTTGGAACGGGATAAGAAATTTGACCGGTGCTTTGTTGGTATCTTTTAGGTATAAGACAATGGATAGGGCAATCCCTGCATAAATTGCATAATCAAGGTTAAGCAGGACAATGACTAAGACTGCTGTTACCCACATGGCAATAGAATCCGAGGAGAATAGGCCGGCCTTGACGACTTTTTTAATTTCCTTTTGGTCAATCAAGTTGTAGCCAGTCACGATTAGGACTCCGGCAAGGCAGGGACTGGGTATATACTTTGCATAGGGAGCAAAGAAAAGAAGCACAAGAGCAACAAACACACCGGACAGAATTCCCGCGAATCTGCTGGTAGCTCCGTTAACATAGTTGATGGCAGAACGTGAGAAGGAACCGGATGAAGGGAAACACTGGAAGAAAGAAGACACTACATTGGAGATACCCTGTCCGATAAATTCCTGATTCGAATCGATTTTTTGGCGAGTGTTCGTAGAAATGGCTTTGGAGATCGAGATTGCTTCGACTAGTCCTATGATGGAAATGGCGAACGCCCCACTGAAAATGCTCTTTAAAGAAGCAAGGCTAAATTGTACCATCTGAAAGGGCGGTAGAGCAGAAGGAATCGTGCCTGTGAGTTTGACACCTTTCTTTTCCAGAGCAAACATGAGGATGAAAAAGATGGGCACGGTAATTCCGATTAAGGCACCCGGTAGATTTTTACTAATTTTTTTACAGATGACAATAATCGCCATCGTCATAACCCCAAGACCCAGGGCATAGTAGTTGGTTTGATTGATGTGAGTTATGATGTAATACATTTTTTCCATAGTGGACATTTCGGCTGAATTCTTAATTGATATGCTCAGGAGTGTATTCACTTGGCCCAGGGCGATTAATATACCAGCGCCGGCTGTAAACCCGATCAATACGGTATGGGATACGAAATCAATCACTTTACCCAGCTTAATGACTCCATAAAGTATCTGCAAGACGCCCACGAGAAAGGTCATGAGAAAGAGCATTTGATAGGCATTGGGAAGATTCATATAGCGGATCATGGCGCTGGCTGTGATTAAACAGATCGCGTTGGTTGGTCCGGTAATCAGTTGATTCGAGCAACCAAAGGCTGAACCAATGATGGCCGCTACGATACCCGTATAGAGACCATAAACCGGGCTAACTCCCGCGATTAAGGCATAGGCCATATACTGGGGAATGCCCACGACGGTTACTGTTAAAGCAGCAATCAAGTCTTTCCTGATATTTTCCTTTTTGTACCCTTTGATCGTTTCCAGGATCGGTATATATTTACTAAGTGTTAAACTTGACATACGTATCCCACCTTTCATCCAAATCACAACCACCAGGAGATTCAGCAATAGCTACTTTTACGAATTCGTGATATAATAACGGGGATATAGCTTCTTAGCGGCCTTTCGAGGCTGCTTTTTTTATTGATAACCCTGAGATGCTAAAAGTCCAAAGAGATGATGAAACCCCTTTCAATTCTCCTTCACTTCCTTTCCAATTGAATATTTCGATTATCATAAGTTAAGATTAGCACTGCGTTTGTGATGTGTCTATAGAATATCGGTATGCTCATAATCAATAATGCTCATGATTAGGTTAATAACCTCACCACGACATACCTTTAGAAATGATAGTTGAGAAGTAGTCTGAAGGTACTGCGCTTGGACAGGATTCGCGTCACCAGTGACTGAATGCCAAAAATGCTACTTATAATTTTCACGAGAAAAATTATAAGTAGCATTTTTGGTTATCAGGTAATGTTTTGTCTTAGGAGTTGGATTTATAAAAGAGTTCTAAATAAAGACAAAATGTCTCTTACATTGCAATTTGCGCTTGTTATAATCAAAGAGGTGGTAAAGGATCATGAAAGTTGCTACCTTGTTTCAAGTAGTAGAAAGAACCTGTCAGCAATGAGGTGAAATGTATGGATGAACGGGTGGAAGAAATAAGAGCGATCAAGCGAATTAGCCCAGTACGAAAAGTTGCACTTGCCAGACAAAAAGGAGGTCGCCACGAACTAATGTATCAACTCAACCAGCAGCATGAATCTCAAAATCCCAAAAGAAAACCCACGGACTCTGGCGCTGTTCTTAATTCGGACAATTTTGTAGCGGACTTAAAGAAGCGTATTGCTTTTGATCGAGCCATGATAATAGGCGAATAGGTCACTCCTCTGCGCTGCCTAATAGCTCTTTTACGTAGTTTGGTAGCGCAAAGCACCCTTTGTGAATTTCAGTATTGTAATATTTTGTATTTAGTCCCAGACTGTTCCAAGCTTGCTCGTCTATGTCGGTCAGAGGATCGTACGTTTTTGAGGCAAAACCAAACAGCCAGTGACCCGATGGATAGGTAGGAATGTGCGCCTGATAAACCCTGCACACTGGGAACAATTCTCGAATCCGCTTGTGTGCTCTTTGCATGGACTTAGCATATTCCTCATAATAAGGGCTTTCGTGTTGATTGACGAGGATGCCGTCTGCCTTCAGCGCCTTATAGCAATTACCGTAAAACTCCCTTGTAAACAACCCTTCGCCCGGTCCGAAGGGGTCGGTAGAATCGACAACAATCAGATCATAGGCATTTTCCTTGGAGCGGACAAATTTCAGTCCGTCTTCAAAATAAAGCTGCACTCTTGGGTCATCCAGCTTGCAGGCGGTCTGGGGCAAATATTCCCGGCACACATCCACAACCATTTTATCAATTTCCACCATGTCGATGTGTTCAATGGCGTTGTAGCGTGTCAGTTCTCTTACTGTTCCGCCGTCGCCTGCACCGATTACCAAGACGTTCTTAATCCTAGGGTTGGTTGCCATTGGCACATGAACAATCATATCATGGTAAATAAATTCGTCCTTTTCAGTGACCATCATTAATCCATCCAGAGTAAAAAAATTACCGAATTCCTGTGAGTTAAAAACGTCAATTCTTTGGAATTCGCTCTGCCTCGAATAGAGAGCCTTATCCACCTTGATGGAAAAGCGTACGTTATTTGTATGTTGTTCTGTATACCATAATTCCATTGTTTATTCCTCCACGATTCTGATGTTTTCGACGGACATATCCTCTGTGCCTGTCAGGAAACAGCCCTTGGCCTTGGAGTAGGTGATATAATCAACGATTTCCTCGGTTATCCGTTCTCCAGGGGCCAAAATAGGTATACCAGGCGGGTAAGACATGACAAATTCGCCACATATATACCCTATGCTGTCTGCAATGGCGACAGAATGCTGATCGGAATAGAAGGCTTTCTGAGGCGTCATCACAACATCGGGATTAATGTACTCATGATCAAGCATTCCCGCTTTATCCTTAAAATAAAGTCGTTTTATTTCAGAAAGAGCGGATACAAGACGTTCCAAGGCCAGTTCGCGATCCCCGACCGAGATGATGGCTAGGATATTGCCAATGTCGCCCAATTCGATCTGAATTCCGTAATCATCACGGAGAATGTCATAGACCTCAATTCCGGCCAACCCTATTTCTCTAGTATAGACAGAAAGCTTGGTGTGGTCAAAATCAAACACTGAATCTCCATTAATTAGTTCTGTTGAAAAAGCATAGTAGCCGCCAATTTTGTTGATTTCTTCACGAGCATAGTGGGCAAGAGCTGAGACTTTCTTAAAAATATTTTTACCGTCCAAAGCAAGGTTGCGTCGGGAAATATCCAGAGAAGACAAGAGCAGATAGGAACCACTGGTGGTCTGAGTCAGGTTAATTGTTTGCCGTACATGACCAGTGCTAAGTTGACCGCTGATTAGTAAAAATGAACTTTGGGTCAGCGATCCGCCTGTTTTATGCATGCTGACCGCTGACATATCTGCGCCTGCAGCCATTGCACTGACGGGCAGATTCTCACCGAAGTAGAAGTGAGTACCATGCGCCTCGTCTACAAGGACATACATATTATGATGATGGGCAAGTTCAGTAATGGACCTTAGATCGGAACAAATGCCATAGTACGTGGGATTATTAACAAAAATTGCTTTGGCATCCGGATTTTCCTCGATGGCTTTTTGCACCTCGGCTACCGACATGCCTAAGGGTATCCCCAATAGTTTATTAACGCCGGGGTTAACATAAACCGGAATGGCTCCACTGATAATAAGGGCGTTAATGGCACTGCGGTGAACATTGCGGGGCATGATAATCTTGTCGCCCTGTTTGCAGACACTCATAATCATGGCCTGGACGGCAGCTGTGGTGCCGTTGACCATAAAAAACGCGTGTTGGGCCCCGAAAGCATCAGCGGCCAGCTCCTCTGCTTCCTTGATGACGGAGATAGGATGGACCAGATTATCGAGCGGTTTCATGGAATTAACATCCACCGAAAGGCATTTTTCACCCAAAAATTCTGTAAGTTGAGGGTTTCCTCGGCCTTGCTTATGTCCTGGTACATCGAACGGTACCACCCGCATGGCTTTATATTTTTGGAGTGCTTCATAAATGGGTGCCTTACCTTGCCATAGTGAATGCATCAAATCCAGCACCTTTCATGAGAGCGTGTCGTCCAGCCGTTGTTTTATTTCAACTAGGAAGTTGCGTGTATTGACGATCTTCTGATTGGTTGTCTCAGACAGTGCGGCTAAATCCTTGGTCATAACCCCTTCTTTGATGGTTCTAAGGGAAGCTGCTTCTAGCTTGTTCGCGAAGCCAATAAGTTCTTCAATCCCATCAAGTTCGCCGCGTTTTCTTAAAGCCCCTGTCCAGGCAAAAATGGTAGCCATGGAATTGGTAGAGGTTTCCTCTCCCTTGAGGTGTTTGTAATAATGCCTGGTGACGGTGCCGTGGGCCGCTTCAAATTCATAATAACCGTCTGGCGAAACTAACACTGAAGTCATCATGGCCAGGCTGCCAAAAGCAGTGGCCACCATGTCGGACATGACATCCCCATCGTAATTCTTGCAGGCCCAGATAAACCCGCCCTCAGACCGGATAACACGGGCTACGGCATCGTCGATTAGAGTGTATAAGTATTCAATCTTGGCGTCCTCAAATTTTAGCTTATATTCTTGGTCGTAAATATCCTGGAAAATTTCCTTAAACGTATGATCATATTTTTTAGAAATGGTGTCCTTCGAGGAAAACCACAGATCCTGTTTAATGTCGAGGGCGTAATTGAAGCAGGTCCGAGCAAAGCTAGCTATGGATTTATCGATATTGTGCATACCGAGAATAACACCTTTGCCTTTGAAATCAAAAATAGTTTGCCGTATTTCGCCGTTCTCTCCTGTAAAAACAAGCTCAGCTTTGCCGGGGCCATCTACCCTATATTCAACGTCCTTGTAAATATCACCATAGGCGTGCCGGGCAATTGTGATAGGCTTTTGCCAGGTGCGTATAAACGGTTTAACATTGTCAACAATTATCGGCGCTCTGAAAACAGTTCCATCAAGAATGGATCGAATAGTGCCGTTAGGGCTTTTCCACATTTCCTTGAGGTTATATTCTGCGATCCGTTGAGCATTGGGTGTAATGGTGGCACATTTGACTGCCACACCATATTTTATAGTAGCAAGCGCTGAATCAGTCGTAATTTGGTCATTAGACTCATCCCTTTTTGGCAGTCCCAAATCATAATACTCAGTTTTAAGGTCAACATAGGGTTCAATTAATAATTCTTTAATCCACTTCCAAATAATTCGAGTCATTTCGTCCCCGTCCATCTCTACCAAGGGAACCTGCATTTGAATTTTGGTCATTAAATTTTCTCCTTCCAAACATCCGGGGTTAATTCAATAATCTTCATTTTTTTTGCGTTATTGTGACGTTGATATTATATCTAAAATTGCATTTGAACGCAAAAGAGCAAGTAGTCTACTTTGTCAGACAGCTTGCTCTTGGACTGGACCAGCATAAAGTCAATTATTGGGAAGAGCTGAGGCCTGTCGTAGAAGAGTTGAAAACTTCTCATAGAAGCGCTTTGATTTTCCTATCCCAATAATTTTATTGTAAAACCTCGGTTCGAGTTTCTCAATTGCTTGGATTTTATCTGGTATTTTAGTTGATTTTCCTGTGAGATTTTGATACTCCTCACATAACTTTTCATTTTTCCTTTGCATGATCCAAGCGATTGTTTTTGTTCTAGTAGTCGGGGGTGGTGTATGCGGAAGCCCCAATGTAAAACTTACGGTTGTGCCATCTCTCGTAAATTCATTCAAGGAATATCCTGCATTCCATAATCCGGCTACAAACGCATCACGCATAATTAGGTTAGGCAAGGTAATCTCAATATCCATCGTTAATTCAGAAGGTTCTGAAAACTCACCAAGTTTAAAGCCTGTTAGCCACCAGTGTTTTGCTTTTCTTGTGAAAAGCAGCTTACCGTTTTTTTTCAAAGTATAGGACATTTGTAATAGATCGGCATTGCCGGCACAGGCATAATAATCCCCTTTAAAAAGACCGAAAATATTTAAAGCAGCTTCTTTGATATAGACCCCTATTTCGGCACCGGTGACGAGATCATACTGACCTTTCCAAAAGCCAATCATCCATTTTGTGTCGAGATATTCAAAGTAGATCGGTTCACAATCTATAATCATCCCCGTGGGTGCAGCCGCTTCATCATATAAACGACAATAGCCAATATTTCTTTGCCACGCATCCATATTTGAATAAAAAATATCTTGTTTTGGATCATACGAATAGCCGGCAATTTTGATGGCTTCATCTAATTCGGCATTACCAGTGCTGTCCTCCGGTACTACTCTGAATTCCTCAGCGCTTGTTCCGGTGACAATTTCTCTTTTCGACTTTATTATCTCAACAGACATACAAATCGCCCCCTTGGTACATAATATTTCGTTTATGCATAGTTTGGTGCATGAATTGCCATAAACCTTATTGCTTGGAGAAGAGCAATAGAGAAGTACAGCTTGAAGAGAGAAAGGAGAGCAGAGGATGGATTGGCAGAAAATCGTGATCCACCACACGGCAAGTCCCACGGAGGTACGTCGCTCGGGAAAGAACGTTCCAGTCACCACAACCATGATCCGCGAGTGGCACCTATCCAAGGGATGGAGCGATATTGGTTATCACTTTGTGATTATGCCGGATGGGCGCTGTGCGGAGGGACGGCCCTTAAATCGACCGGGAGCACATTGTAAGGTAGGACATCGAAATTCAATCGGGATCGGCATCTGTCTGGTGGGGGATTTTAGCGAAACGGAAGTACCAGAGGCGCAACTTGTCGGCCTAGTTAATAAAGTAGTGCAACTTATGGTGGTCTATCGCCTCAAGCTAGGGGACGTCGAGCTGCACAGAGACGTGTTTGGAGCGGTTACAGAATGCCCGGGTCGATATTTCCCAGCGGACGTTTTCAGGAAAGAGCTTGAGGTGGGCATGAGCTGTAGCTGAACGACCCTGACATTGAACCTCACATTTGTAGAATCTAGGGAACCTAATAAGCCACAAGCATACAAAAATCTATATTTAGAAAAGGCTACCTCTTGGTGAAGAGATAGCCTTTTTAGATTTCGCTCAGTTTCCATCGTTAAATTTCACTTAATAAGCGATGTTTAGAAAATAACGCCTAAAGCGATGAGAATTAAAATAGCGACTGCGATAATCCCTACCCCGACACCTGCGCCGACACCAAAACCACCAGGGGCCGCCATTGGAGCCATAGGTTGAGGACAACATGCTCCGCTCATTCCACCATAACCCATTCCGTACATAAGAATATCCACCTTTCTAATTTAGAATACGATTCCCATTGCGATCAAAAGAAGAATTATTACTACGACTGCAGCGATCCCTGCACCCAAGCCTCTTCCGCAACCGCAGGCTGCTCCATCAACGTTACCAAATGCCATTTGCGTTTCCTCCCTTTCCGGTGATACAACATAATATGCCCGATCTGGGTAAAGTGGAACAATATGGTAATTAACGGTTATTTTCTTTCATATGCCTTAAGTAAGTTTCCTTTATTGAAAGTTTGTTGTAGGATAGAATTAAACAAGGGCTACTGAGGCTAATAATCAAAAAAGGGGTAATACATATGTCACAATTAGATAATCCACTAGCAATTTACAAGTTGCTTCCGAAATCAAATTGCAAACTGTGTGGAGTGGCGACCTGCTTGGCGTTTGCCGCTGCGGTAATAAAAGGAGAAAAACGTCTTGATGGATGCCCTCATCTAGAAAGCAATATTATTGAGGAACTTACTGGAAAAATCATCAAACAAGCGACTCCAGATGATCTATTTAGGCAAATACTCGAACCGTTGAAACGGGAAGTTATTACAATGGATTTTGCTTCATCAGTCAAACGATTAGGAGCCACGCTCTCTGGCAATGAGTTGACAATTAAGTGTCTCGGCAAAGACTTCACGGTTGATTCCGAGGGAAATATTATTTCTGACTGTCATGTTAATGAATGGGTGATAGTACCCTTACTCAACTATATTATTTATAGTGCAGGAAAGGAGCTTTCCGGAAAATGGGTTCCGTTCAGAGAACTTAGCAATAAGACAATTTGGAATTCGTATTTTGAACACAAGTTTGAGAAACCTTTGAAACAGCTGACTGATTCCTATCCGGATCTTATTGAGGACATGATTTATATTTTTAATGGTAAGCAAGTGGAAACTAGTTTCTCCTCTGATATTTCACTGGTGTTGCACCCCCTACCTAAGGTTCCCGTGCTCATTTGTTATACCAAACCAGAAGAGGATATAGAATCCAAACTCAATGTCTTTTTCGATACGACAGCGGAAGAAAATCTTAACATTGATTCAATCTATAGACTTTGTATGGGGCTCTTGATGATGTTTCAGAAGATCACTCTCAGGCACATTAAGCAGTGAAGATACTTTTATAATTAAAGATGTTTATATCTAGGCAGAAAATCAAAATTTGTGATCAAAAAAGTGTTATTTAATAAAGGGAAATTGTGTTAAAATAATAGTAATCTCTATTCCATTGTTTGTGAGTTCTTTAATGTGAAATATTTAATTAGTATTAAGGAGTATTTTTATAAAGTTGACAAACTTTTCTGTTAACTTTATAAAACATATATTAATTAATTAAATTAATAACATGAGGAGGGGACAAACATGTCTCAAGTAACAGGTATCGCATGCCCAATTTGTGGTAAAGGTCTTTTGAAAATCGATGCTCTCAATAAGTCCGGCAAGTCGATAGAATCGGCGGAGTTAAACATTGATATGTTTGGAGAGGTAGAATTTTTCGGCGCAGAAGATCTCATAGGAACGGATAATGAGTGGACTTCCACGACTGCGGTTTGTATTAAATGTGGTGCCGATTTCGAGGTAAACTCTGATAACGCAATTATATGGCCTGTGTCGGCGTCAAATGCAGAAGCTAAAAAATATAGAATAGGCAAATGGCTGACCATTTAAAACAATAAAGTCCATTGCTTTTAGGGCTGGTTACCGTTGGGTAACCAGCCCTAATCTTTCTCTTTACATTGACGTAACGTAAAGGTGTATTGTTATTTCAGGAGGTGATCACATGGAATACACGGTGCAAAAATTAGCTCAAATGGCAGGTGTTAGCACTCGAACTTTGAGATACTATGATGAGATTGGTATACTTAAGCCAGCAAGAATTAACTCGTCAGGCTATCGCATTTACGGGAAAACTGAGGTTGATCGGTTGCAACAGATTCTTTTTTATCGAGAGCTTAATGTGAGCCTAGAAAGCATTAATGAGATCGTAACTGCGCCATCCTTTGACGGAGCACGGGCACTGAGAGAACACCATGCGAAGCTTCTTGAAAAACGAGAACAATTGGATGTGTTGATTTCCAATGTTGAAAAGACCGTTGCGCTAACCGAAGGGAGAATTAAGATGATGGATAAAGAAAAGTTTGAAGGCTTTAAGCAAAAATTAGTGGCTGACAATGAAGCAAAGTACGGTAAGGAAATTCACGAAAAATATGGGGAGACGGTGGTTAACAAGTCCAATCAAAAAGTTAAAGGGATGACGCAAGAACAATATAATGCGGTTACGAAGCTTGCTACAGAGGTTATCGAAACCCTTCAGGCTGCGTTTCTGACAGGGGATCCTGCTGGAGAATTAGCCCAGAAGACAGCAGATCTTCATCGTCAATGGCTGTGCTTTTATTGGGACGGCTACACGAAAGAGTCTCATGCTGGACTGGCTCAGATGTATGTCGATGATCCGAGATTTACGGCTTATTATGATAAGAAGCAACCGGGTGCGGCAAAATTTCTAAGGGATGCCGTCCAGGTTTATACGGGACTCAAACAATAAGTTGTATAATGCAAGAGGTTGCGTCGCCAAGCAGCATCTGCGACGGGAATTAGAATAAGGACCTGTATTGAGAGGAGTGTTCGTTAATGAGCGACAAAAAAACGTTCCCTTTAGTTTTGCCTCTGAATGATGCTTCTGTCACCTTAGAACAGGTCGGTGGGAAAGGCGCTTCGTTGGCCCGTCTCGTTGCAGCAGGGCTGCCGGTGCCCTCTGGTTTTCAGGTCACCACATCAGCTTATCGCTGCTTTGTGAACGAAAATGGGCTACAAGAAAAAATTATGGCGGCTGTTGCCACGGTCACCGCCGATCATCCTGACACCTTTGACAACGCATCACGATTGATCGAAAGTCTTTTTGCAAACAGTGTGATGCCTGAGGGTGTTAACCGAGCGATCCGGCAGGCTTATGCGCAACTCGGCGAGGGTAAGACAGCTGTGGCTGTGCGTTCCTCCGCCACGGCCGAAGACTTGCCAGAGCTGTCGTTTGCCGGTCAGCAGGAGACCTACCTCAACATGCTGGGAGAAGAAATGGTGCTGGCGGCGGTTCAACGTTGCTGGGCTTCACTCTGGACGTCGCGCGCTATGGATTACCGAGCCCGCCATCAAATCCCCTCAGAGGATGTGAGTCTGGCAGTTGTAATACAGGAGCTGGTACCGGCCGATGCGGCTGGCGTCCTGTTTACCGCCAATCCGTTGAGTGGGGCGCGCGATCAGGTAGTGATCAACGCGGCCTGGGGGCTGGGTGAGGCTATTGTTAGCGGTAAGGTTAACCCCGACACGATGGTAGTGGACAAAATAAGTATGAAAATTATTGAGCAGCATATCAACCAGAAAAACGTGATGACCGTTCGTACCCCTGAAGGAACTCATGAGGAAGCGGTGCCAGCGGATCAGCGCGTCCGGGCAGTGCTCAGCCCGGGGCAGGCGGTTGAACTTGCTCGACTTGGGGTAAAGATCGAGGGGTTATATGGTCAGCCGATGGATATTGAATGGGCGCTCCACACTGACAGTATGTTCATCGTGCAAGCCCGTCCGATCACTACTTTGCACGGACACAACCCGGCGATGGAGGAGTGGAACGATAGCCTCGGTGGTGATTATTTATGGACGAACGGTAATCTCGGTGAGGCTATTCCGGATGTGATGACGCCCTGTACCTGGTCACTAGTCCAGATTTTTATGGCAGATGCCATGGCGACATCGTCTGTTGCTCCTTACCTGGGGTATGGCAATGTCGGCGGTCGGTTTTACATGAACCTGAGCGTGGCTGCATCACTGGCTGCAACATTTGGCCTAAATCGAAAGCGATTTGTCAAACTGACTGAGGAAGTTTTTGGCAGGCTTCCCGAGGGTTTGGAAATTCCGTTGATTCCGATGTCACGCTGGGGTGTGTTGCGTAAATTGGTGCCAGTTGCCATCCGGGTTATGCGCAGGGTGCGTGCCAATCAGAAGCGACTGCCCGAGTTCCTCGCGGCAGCGCCAGAGCACTGTGAAACGCTGCGTGCCCGGATTAATACCACGCCTAACGCAGGGGATCTACTTGAATTATGGCATAACGAGGTGTTACCCTTCTTCCATGATTGCTGCTACATGCTGGAAGCTGCCGCCAAACAAGGTGGCAGTGCGCTGATCTTCGTCCGTCGTAATCTTCGGAAGATGGTGGGTGAATCAGATACCAACACCTTACTAACGGGGTTGAGCACCAGTGCTAATCAGCTGGCGAGTCTTGGGCCCCTGATCGGACTGACGCAATTGACCCATGGCGAAATAGACCGAGCAACTTTTGCCAGGAGGTACGGGCACCGCAGTCCGCATGAATTCGAGGTGTCCATTGCTCGACCAGGCGAAGGCACGGACTGGATTGACCAGCAGCTTGCAGGGTTAAAGGAGGCGAAGGTAGATATCACAGTGCTTCTTCAACGCCAAGAAAGTACGCGCACAGCTGCCTGGGAGCGATTGAGTGCGCGTTATCCGAAGCAGGTGGCAACGGTGCACCGCCAGATCGATCGTTGGGCGATGATAGCACGAAATCGCGAAGTGGCGCGTACGGAGGTAATCCGCATTTTCTGGGTACTACGTGCCTTTGCCCTCCGTGCAGGTGAGCTCACTGGACAGGGTGAGAATATCTTTTTTCTTGCTATCGGCGAGATTCTCGCCCTTCTCAGCGGCGAGGACGCCTCAGTCGTCATTATCCCTGCTCGTCGTAAGGCCTACGCCCATTATTGCGCACTGCCACCGTATCCGGCGCTGATCCTCGGTCACTTCGATCCCTCCCGCTGGGCCGCGGATCCTGAGCGACGCGGCGATATCTTTGACGCCCGAGGCACCGGCTTAGCGAAAAGCCAAGGTATAACCGGTTTTCCGGGCGCAGCGGGCGTGGTAGAAGGACGTGCAAGAGTAATCCTCACAGCAGAGGAAGGAGAGCAGTTGCAGCCCGGCGAAATCCTAATAACAACCGTCACCAACGTTGGTTGGACGCCTCTCTTTCCACGAGCGGCCGCGGTAGTGACCGATGTCGGCGCGCCTCTGTCCCACGCCGCCATCGTAGCACGTGAACTTGGCATACCCGCTGTGGTGGGTTGTGGCAATGCGACAATGCGCCTGCACACCGGAGATTTGGTGCGGGTCAATGGTGAGCTGGGCACGGTGGAAGTACTGCAGGTGGCGGGCGTACTTCCATGAACACCCACTTACTAGAATTGGACATCTCACCGATTAGATTAATTACCAAAATAAGGCATATGAAAGAAAATAACAAGTCAAAGATGCCTTGGATATTTTGCGTCAGACAAGGAGGTATGTTCACCTCATAGCGGGGCTATTAGGTGAACATACCGACGCAGTATGACACAAAATAGACTGGCATACTGACTGGTTATTTTCTTGAATGTGCCTAAAAGGGGGAAAATGACGATGATGATTCGTGAACTAATTGAAAAAAACCGGACCTATCGCCGATTTTATCAGGACATTGAGATGAGCCAGGAGACCTTAAGCGAACTTATCGATCTGGCTCGACTCTCTTCAACGGGTGGGAACCTCCAGTCTTTAAAGTACGTCTTATCCCAGACGCCCGAAACAAATGAGCGGATTTTCAAAACCCTAAAATGGGCTGGTTACTTAAAAGACTGGGAAGGGCCAGAAGAAGGAGAGAGGCCCAGCGCCTACGTGGTTATGCTTCATGATCAAAAGATTAGCAAAGGTTTCTTTTGGGATCATGGAATTGCTGTACAGAGCATCTTGTTGGGGGCAACCGAAAAAGGGTTCGGAGGCTGCCAATTTAATGCGGTTGATCGTGTTGCCCTAGCCCATGAACTAAACTTACCTGATCATTTTGAAATCGCGACGGTGATTGCATTAGGGAAACCAAAAGAGGTGGTAGTGATCGAGAAAATAGGCGAATCCGGAGACATAAAATATTGGCGAGATGAGCAAGGAATTCATCATGTGCCCAAACGTGCTCTGGAGGATTTAATTATTTAGCATAATGCTAGCAGGTTTATTCGGAAAAATGTAGAAACTGAGGAGAACGGGAGAACGCCCACTTTAGAAGCGGGCGTCTCGCCGATTGGATGAAGTGGAGTGTGATACTGTGGTTAGTACTTTAGAAATTAAAAGAAATGCTCTTGAACTAGGGGCGGATTTGGTCGGTATAACAGACTTACGACGTGTTGATGGACTGCCTACAGTACCTCAGGGACTCATGGAGCCTTACACGCATGCTGTCGTGATTGCAGTTGCTATTTCTTCCGATGTATTTGAGCAAATCACAAATGAACCGACCCCTCTTTACCTTCACCATTATCTGACCGCGAATATACTTTTAGATGATATTAACCTACGTCTGCAAAGGGAAATTATGCGCGGAGGCTTTCGTGCTCTTGCCATCCCGGCTTCACAAGTTGTAGATCAGGTTAACTTGATGGGTCATATATCGCATAAAGCCATGGCCAAGGCTGCAGGTCTCGGTTGGCAGGGAAAAAGTCTTTTGCTTGTAACACCAGAGTATGGCCCACGCGTGCGCTTAGCCACTTTACTGACCAACGCACCCCTTGAGTCTGATCCTCTGCTGACTAATCGCTGTGGTTCATGTCAAGAATGCCAAAACGCTTGTCCTGCTGCCGCTATTAAAGGGGGTTCCTGGGAAGATCATCCTCAAACAAGGGAGGAGGCCCTTCACTTTTCCCGATGTGTGGAAAAAGTAAAAGAAGACTTTGCCAAAAGGCCTGAAATTGGCAAACCTATCTGCGGGGTTTGTATTAGCGTCTGCCCTTGGGGAAAACCGAAAAAATCTATGATCCCGTGATAACCGCTTCCACTGATTTACTGATTCTATAGGACAGCGCCTGATATCCGGCCGAATTAGGGTGCAGGCCATCCGTGGCGATATAGCGACCTATATTGAATTTCAGCAGGTCGTGGGTGGGAATAAAAATCCCCTTCCCATCTTCTTCAACGAGCTGTTGGGTGTTGTAATTCCAGGTGTTTAATAGTCTGGTATTTTCGACGTTGCTTACTATTTCGTAAGGATTATAAAGCCCAAGAAAAATAACAATAGCATTCGGGTTGGCGGTTCTTAGTGTCTTCAGCGTTTGTTTCAAATTGGCAAGATAGCTGTCCTGGCGCAGTTTAAATTGATCTTCTTTAGCGAGATCGTTCAGGGAAAGAATGCTTTTGACATCATTGCCGCCGATCGAGACTAAGATGAAATCAGAATCTGCGATTGTCTTATCAAGCCTCTTGGTTTGGAGCTGTTCGAGAAGGCCGAGGCTTTCTAGCCCGTCGATACCGGCGTTATTGACGAGGATCTCTTTCGAGGTGTCGTTTTTAAACGACTCTGGTAAATAGCTTGAGAACCCCTGGCCCTTTTCATCTCCGGTTCCCTTGGCAATAGAGTCTCCGAGGATGAGCAGTTGAAACGAGTTGGCGATTTTGGACGATAGTTTTGTTGACCCCACTGGAACTGGAGTAAGAGGTGTTTTAGCCGAGGGCTGAGGATTGACCGTCGTCGTGACCATGATCGCCTGATAGAAACCGATTGCTAAAACAATGAAGCCCACACTAGCAATCGTGAGTATTGAGTACCACATGCTTTTTTTCGTCATGTTAATTTCTCCTTAAGCAAGGATATCTTGTTTTGTAAAATAGACAAAGCTAATGATGATTGAAGCAATAGCCCATCCTAAAAGGACCGTGATTGAGAAAATCATAGTCATCCCTTCGATCGGCTGGAACGACCCCGATAAATAATCAGTGAGCCGTAAATTGACCATGAACATGTAGCGTGTGATTTTCCAATCGGAGAGGAAATAGCTAATGAAATTACCCGCCACGAGAGTGGACATAATAATGCCTATCGAAGCAGCCGTGCTTTTTACGAGGATTGAGATCATGAACGAGATACTACCGACAACGACAGAGACGAAAAAAGCCAAGGAATAAACCATCAGAGAATATTGCCATTGGGGGACATTAAGGACGCTGGAGGAGTCTAATTTCCCCGCTAAGACTTTGAAACCTGTCGCTACCGGGGCTAGCCATCCTCCGAAACCGAAGAAGAAGCCTGAAATAAGCGCCGAGAGCACAAAAGCAAAGAAGACGACCATAACTTCCAAGATTATCAGAGTTAAATATTTACTGAGTAGAATCTTCCACCTCGGAACGTTTCGGACAAGAAGCAGTTTGATTGTTCCGCTCGAGGATTCCCCTGACACCATATCAGCAGCCAACATAATAATTAAAAGAGGCAAAAACAAGAAAATGGATTGTTCCATGAATTTGGTCGTAAATTTCGCTGCCGACTGTTCCAAAGGGTTGATATTATTATCAAGGTTATATTGGAGTTGTTCCATCCTTACTCGGGTGGAAGCCTGACTTTTCTGATCCAGATAAGGGCTGTCAAGTCTGTTCTTCAGATCGATTATCTGCTGATCAGCCAGCTTGCGCCAGTCATTCGTTGCCGTAATTCCCATGCGTTGCGAGAGTTGAGCTTTGGTTCGGATTAAGGTTTGATTTTGACCATAAGCAAAAACCGAGATCAGCACAATAAGAATTGCCAAAACAAACATAAGCCGTTTCTTGGCAATCATTTTGATGACTTCATTTTCAATCAGGCTAAACAATTTCATCACCTTCCGTTAGGTCTAAAAATAAATCTTCTAAAGTGTTTTGCTTTGTCGAACAATAGGTGAGGGCGATGCCTTCTTGAATAAATAATTCATTAATTTTAGGGAGCGGGTTTTGGCCTATGTTTGCGCTGATGGTATTCTTTTTTAACTGCACCGCTTCGATATGCCAATGTTTCTTGAGGAGCGCTATGGCGTTCTCCGGATTATCTACCTGCCACTCGATCCGATCATCATGGAGGATGTCTTGGACATTGACAGTTTTGATGACGTTTCCTTGCTTGATGATGGAGACGACATCACACATATGCTGAATTTCTAACAGTAAATGGCTCGATACGAAGACTGTCATACCTTCTTCATAGGCAAGTTTTCGGATCAGATTTCTGAACTCAGTCATCCCAGCAGGGTCGAGACCATTTGTCGGTTCATCAAGGATTAAAAGCTTAGGCTTAGACATGATAGCTTGGGCAATCCCTAAGCGTTGACGCATACCCAGAGAATAGGTGCTTACTTTATCATTGACCCGATGCTGGAGACCCACCATTTCCACGACGTCTTTAATCCGTTGCTGACTGATCGTTTTATCCATAGCAGCAAATTGTAACAAGTTTTCCATCCCTGTTAAGTATTTGTACATGTCGGGACTCTCAATAATGCATCCGACATTCGACAAGGCTTTGACAAAATCGTGGGCTACAGAATGGCCGCAGATGGTGACAGACCCTTTCGTCGGCTTGATTAAGCCAACAATCATGCGGATCGTCGTAGTTTTTCCCGCGCCATTTGGGCCTAGAAAGCCAAAAATCTGGGAAGGATAAAGGGTTAGATCGACTCCTTTGACGATTTCCTTTCCTTTAATAGTCTTTCTTAAGTTGGTAAGCTCCAATACTGCAGTTTGCTGCATAAATTCTCCTCTTTAAACCAATTATTATTAAGTTAAGCACATATCTATTATAAACAAAATCTGCCTGATTACCTAACATTGAAGGCGTACAGCATTAACATATCTTTAACGTAATCAATAAGTATCTCTTTACATGCACATGTTATAATTTTAATAAATATAATATTGAGTTTCTATATGAAAACTTGCGAAATAAAAAAGCACGAGCCTTAGCTGGGAGGATTCTTGAACAACGACTGGATATTATATCCTAGTTTTCATGCGAGATGCAAAGTTATGCTTCAGCTCTGGGAACTGATTTCGCCGTAATAAGACTTGTTTTCTCTTATTCTGCTTGATTATTCAAAGTGGTTTATGTATAATTTGCAGTGTTGATTTAGTTAAAGTGATGCTAAAGTGATTTGGAGGGTACAGAAATGGGAAAAGCTCTGATTATCGGCGCTGGAGGGGTTGCCAGTGTTGCTATCCATAAATGTTGTCAGAATCCAGATGTATTTGAAGAAATTTGTATAGCCAGCAGAACTGTAGAAAAATGTGAAGCTATCAAAAATAAATTGGTTGGAAGTCGCACAATAATTCATACAGCACAGCTTGATGCGGATAATACCGACATGGTCATCGACTTGATCAAGAGCTTTAGGCCAGATATTGTCATTAACCTGGCATTACCTTATCAGGACTTGACCATAATGGATGCCTGCCTGGCTACCGGTGTTGATTATCTAGATACAGCGAATTATGAACCACCGGAAATTGCTAAGTTCGAATATAAATGGCAGTGGGCGTATCGTGAGAAATTTGCTCAGGCGGGTTTAACCGCGCTGTTAGGAAGCGGTTTTGACCCTGGGGTTACTGGCGTCTTTTGTGCCTATGCCCAGAAACATTATTTTGATGAAATCCATTCGATTGATATTGTGGATGCCAATGCTGGCGATCATGGCTATCCTTTTGCCACAAATTTTAACCCTGAAATTAATATTCGCGAAATTACCGCCAAAGGAAAATACTATGAAAATGGGGCATGGGTTGAAACTGACCCTCTCGCTTGGAAAAAAGTTTATGATCTTCCAGAGATAGGTCCCAAAAACATTTATCTGATGTACCATGAAGAACTAGAGTCCCTAGCCCTTCATATTAAGGGAATTAAGCGGATAAGATTTTGGATGACTTTTTCTGATAATTATCTGAATCATTTACGTGTCCTCGAAAATATTGGCATGACTTCGATTGAGCCTATTGAATTTGAGGGGCGACAGATCATACCTTTGCAATTTTTAAAGGCTGTGCTGCCGGATCCAGCCTCTCTCGGGCCGAGAACTATCGGAAAAACAAATATTGGTTGCCTTATGCAAGGAACTAAAGACGGAAAACCCAAGACCTATTATGTATATAATATTTGTGATCATCAAGAATGTTATGCTGAGGTAGGGTCGCAGGCCATCTCTTATACAACCGGAGTCCCGGCCATGATTGGGGCCATGTTAATGCTCAAAGGGATTTGGAAAAAACCTGGTGTCTTTAATATTGAAGAATTTGATCCCGATCCTTTTATGGAAGCGTTAACTAAATGTGGTCTACCGTGGCAGGAAAGTTTCTCGCCAACTCTCCTTGATTGAGGTGTATTATATTAATGGACTTTGATATCAGTGCCCTACCATCTCCCTGCTATCTCGTCGATGAAAGACTTGTGATGAGAAATCTTGAAATCCTAAATTCCATCCAGCAACGTACGGGTTGCAGCATTCTTCTGGCGTTAAAAGGATTTTCAATGTTTTCAGTTTTTCCTCTCGTGGGCAGATATCTTAAAGGTGTAACCGCCAGCTCCTTGTTCGAGGCGCGACTGGGTTATGAAGAAATGGGGAAAGAAGTTCATAGTTATTCGCCAGCTTACGTCGAGGAGGAATTTGCCGAAATCCTCGGCTATTGTGATCATATGACCTTTAATTCCTTCGATCAATGGAATAGATTTAAAGATCGGGTAAAAAACATTAAAACAAAAAAGATAAGTTGTGGCATCCGTATCAACCCAGAGTATTCTGAGATAGAGACACCGATTTATGATCCCTGCTATAAGTATTCCAGACTCGGTGTGACATTGCCCAATTTTCGACCCGAAGAGCTGGAAGGTATTGAAGGACTTCATTTTCATACTATGTGCGAGCAAAATTCGGACACCCTCGAACGTACGATTAAGATTGTCGAGCAAAAATTTGGCGGCTTTATTAAAACTATGAAATGGCTCAATTTAGGTGGAGGACATCATATTACCAGACCTGATTATGATCTTGAAACCTTAGTCCGTTCTATAAACTCTCTTCAGGACAAATATGGAGTGGATATCTACCTGGAACCGGGAGAAGCTGTGGCGTTGAACACGGGATTTCTAGTTGCCAGTGTTCTTGACATAGTGGATAATGGTATGAAAATTGCTATTTTAGATACTTCAGCTGCGTGTCACATGCCAGATGTGCTCGAAATGCCTTACAGACCGAAGATAATCGATGCCGGAGAGCCTGGTGAATATCCTGATACTTACAGACTTGGCGGTCTTTCTTGTCTGGCCGGTGATATTATTGGCGACTATTCTTTCAAGCAACCTTTAAAACCAGGGGATAGGCTTGTATTTTGTGACATGGCCCACTATACTATGGTGAAGAACAATATGTTCAACGGTGTGAAGCTACCTTCTATCGCACTTTACAACGCTGAAGAAGGTGTTAAGATCATCAGACAATTCGGGTATGAAGATTTTAAAACCCGTTTATCCTGAGATAATCAATCCGTGGTGAGGTATTTTATGAATGATTTGGCTGATTACAGAAGAACAAATAATAAGAAGTACGTTAAGGATTTTCTGGAAGGAATTTTCGATGTCATAGAGACAGATTATCCTGATAAATATTCTATGATATTAGAAGATCGTACCGGGATAACAACCTTGATATCCGATGAAGAATGGATAGATATCTTGACAAAATCCAGAAATTCTTACAGCAGTTATATTAAGCACATTAATTTATCAAAAAAACATCCTGGTAAACTCGTTCAGCTAAAGTAAAGTGAAATGAGGAACCGAAGGAACGCCACTTCAATAAGTGGTTGTATTAGCGATTGAATCGAAGAAATTAATTGCCTATTTTGTCATGCATTCATATTTTAGGGTTCAGGCTATGCTCAGGTGCAGTCTGAACCCTTTTGGTTTGTTGAGACAAGAAACTCTTCAGCAATTATTATATATTGAAGTATATTTCAAGTTTGTTATCATTTCAGTTCCTAAACTATGGGAATAGTGTTAAAATAGTGTACAAAAGGAGGGATATTTTTATGAAAATTGCCATCGTTTATTACAGCAAGACTGGTAATACTAAAAAGGTAGCAGATCTTATTGCGGAGGGTTCTAACAAAATCAGTAATGTAGAAGTAAAATGTATGTCTATCGAAGAGATCGATAATGAATTCCTAGTGGAGGCCAAAGCAGTTATCTTTGGGTCCCCAACGATCGCTGGTTCCTTTGCCTGGCAATTAAAACAATGGTTGGATTCCACTAAAAATGTTGGTGGAAAACTTGGCGCTGTTTTTGCGACAGCTAATTATGTTGGTGGTGGAGCAGAGGTAGCTGAGTTATCCTTGATTGCAGAGTTGTTGGTAAAAGGGATGTTGGTATATTCTTCGGGTGCTGCCGAGGGACAACCTTTTATTCACTATGGAGCAGTGTGCATTCAAGATGGGGATGAAGGCCAGAAAGAAAGGGCAAGAATATTTGGGGAAAGAATCGCTAAAAAGGCGGTAGAACTTTTCACCTAAACAAGAGTCGCTTTATCAGGCAGAAGGTATGTGAGAGCGGAAAACTATGACTGCGGCATGAGGAGATGAGTACAATGAAGAAGGTCATTATGTTTACCAATCAAACCTGACCTCATTGTAAGACAGCGAAAGAGTTTCTCTCGCAAAACAAAATTCACTTTGAGGAAAAAAACATTAGTCTTGATCCACAAGCCGGGATGGAGCTCCAACGCAGAAATATTAATGGGGTCCCTGCTTTCTTGATTGGTGAGGACGTAGTTGTGGGTTTAGACAAAGAGAAGATCCTGAGGTTAGTTGATCATCGTGTCATTCAGTGTGAAAGATGTGCGAAAAAAATGCGAGTTCCGATTAAAAAAGGCAAAATTAAAGTCACCTGCTCGAAGTGCGCACATGTATTTAACGTCCAGACATAAGGTCCGAATTTTACACCGGTCTCATCTCCGAAGGGAGAAGAGGTTGGTGTTTTTATTTATTCTGAATCAATATTATATTGTATTAGGGGGGTAGTCGGTTAGCGCCAGTTCATTTAAATAATGTATAATTATACATTAATATCTCCTAGCTGATATTATTTAACAATATATGAGATTTTGACCTACATGTAATGGCACTCCAGTCATAACCACATGTTACATCGGA
>JARLHU010000058.1 GCA_031292095.1 Desulfosporosinus sp. | reverse complement strand
TTCGCAGTAACCAATGCAGGCGTAGCAGTTGTTCCTACCGCAATCGTAACGACTGGCACAGTAGTAACTTTAACAGTTCCTGCAATTGCTGCTACAGCAGCCGACCAATCCGTAGTATACAGCGTATCCTATAAAGGTGCTACAGCAGTAGCTGCTCCTGCATTCACGGTTACTAAGCTTGCTGTACTGGCTGTAAGTAGTGTAAGTGCTATTAACGGTACTGTTACTGTAACAATGAACAGTGCACCTGCTACAGCACCTGTCCTCGCTGACTTCGCAGTAACCAATGCAGGCGTAGCAGTTGTTCCTACCGCAATCGTAACGACTGGCACAGTAGTAACTTTAACAGTTCCTGCAATTGCTGCTACAGCTGCCGACCAATCCGTAGTATACAGCGTATCCTATAAAGGCGCTACTGCAGTAGCTGCTCCTGCATTCACGGTGACACCTGCAGGGTTTACGTTCAAAACTGTTCTTGATGCACTAACAGGCAATACTATAGTCAATGTTACGGTAACTGACTCTAATGTGACGGGAGTAACGGTACAGGGTCTTGTAGCCAATAATATTGGTTCTCAGGTGTGGCGTGCGAGCTTACCAGGCACAGGTACAATAATACCTGTCAGTGCATCTGATATCACTCTGACAACTTCGACCACACCTACACCTGCAGGGTTTACGTTCAAAACTGTTCTTGATGCACTAACAGGCAATACTATAGTCAATGTTACGGCAACTGACTCTAATGTGACGGGAGTAACGGTACAGGGTCTTGTAGCCAATAATATTGGTTCTCAGGTGTGGCGTGCGAGCTTACCGGGCACAGGCACAATAATCCCTGTCAGCGCATCGGATATTACTCTGACAACTTCGACCACACCAGTAGCAGTAAATGCAATCGATATGACCAAGACTGTTGCGACCAAAGAACTGTTTAACGACGTTTTTTACCAGGTTTACTTGCTGAGTGGTGTAACTCCTTCAAGTGTTATGAGTGTTACCGTAACAGATGTAACTGGTACTACGGTATTACCTTATATCACAGCTAACGGTAATTATAATGTGGATATTCCCTACACTGGTACCCTACCAACGTCAGTAAGCGTTGCGGTGACAACAGCTGCAGGTACCCAAACTGTAACTGTACCGGTTACTAACTAGGTTTCTACACGTTTAAAAATCTATGCTTAAAAATGAGGAGGAAATTTAATGTTTATTGCAAAGGGATTCAAAGCTCTCGGCGGTGCAATTGTTCCAATTTTAATTTTTAGCCAAACAGCCATGGCGGTTCCATCGATGATTACCTATAAAGATGCAACTAGTAAAAATATTGTCAGTGCTAATTATTCAAACGTATTGTCAAACGACGCAATGAAAAGTGCCCTTAAAGGTGCCTTAACGTCGACTGAATTAGTCAATTTCCCTCTTTTTGTTACAGACAGCAACGGAAGTATTATTGACTATGAGGCTGCCCTTGGTAAAAGTGAAAACTACGCTACAGCATTAACGGATTCGTCTGTGATTGCTACTACTGCTCCAGTGGCTACTTATCAGATGAATAATGATGGGTCTGTGACTCCAATTTCTGCACCACCGGTGACTGGAACGGGAATAAGTACCCTTGTGGGTAATGCCATTCCTAACATTAATACAGAAGGTGTTAAACCTTTAACCCTAAAGAACGTTGTATTGCTAGGAGATACTGCAAAACTTCAAGCAAAGCTAACAGACGCTAGCGGAAACGCTGTTTCTGGTCAAACGGTTACATTTACTATTAACAGTGCAGACACATTCTCTAGTGTCAGCTTGCCTAAAGGTTCAGACCCTGATACCCACAAGTATGTAGCATCAGCAACATTTGACAATAGTCAAAAAACTATTACAGCTGTTACAGGAGCTGACGGAATTGCAACTGCAAACGTAACCGCAAGCGTTACCCCAAACGAGGCTAAAACGCAAAAAGAAATTTTGACTGATAAATACGCGGCGACAGAGGTGACCTATAATGCATCCGCCAACGGAGTTATCAACACCGGCGCGGTTTCCTTTGCTACCTTTGACCAAAATGATGTGGATGTCCAAGTAGCGCCTGTCAAAGATGCAAGCCCAATCATCGGGCATACTCTTGGGATTTATCCGTTCTCAGATACGGGAACTCAGACGACTCTTGAAAACCTGCAAGACACTGAGTATGCCGTAGGTCAAAAAGTAAGTGCTCTCTCCGGCAGTCCAGATAATACCTTAAAGGTTAGTGCTACACTAGATTTAAATGTATATAGCTCTTTGGTTGATTCCAATATACAAAATTTGACGACTAAGACGTTGACTCATTCCCAAGCTGGTATCCTGCCTAATGAAACGAATGTGTGGACTGAACCTAACTTAGTGATCCCTGACAGGGTCAACTACGCTACCCTGCATTTTAATAGCATGAGTCTTTCAAAAGGTACAGAAATAACCGTTTATTTTGTTCCAGACAGCATTGTTTCAGGTAGTTATACCAATGTTGCACCTAATGGCGTTGACACAGATCCTACCGCGCAGAGCCTGAATGGACATTTTGTTGGTTCAAGTGGCACCTGGGCTAAGACCTTTGCCGTAGATGCTAATGCAGACAGTTATGTTGACAATAACTTTGCTCTGCAAATTCCGGCAAACTTAAGTAAAGGAACTGTGTATGTCGTAACACAAGCTCCTGGTCAAATCGACCCGGTCACAAATATCGGTTACACATTAAGCAGCATTGATATGAATTACGGAGCACTGGCTACCCTTGTCAAAGCAAATGTAGGCTCCTATGTGAACTGGACTCAAGTTCCACAGATAAGCTATTCTCAAGCAGTAACGTTGACAAAAGGGTCTGCAGAAGAAGCTAAACTTATGACGGATCTGAATTATGCAGGCCAGACGGTTGATTCAACTTGGACCTTCAAATATAAGGTTCCTGTTTATCCAATGGTTGGTGACGCCATTGTTCAAGCCTATGATGGATTTAATGCATTGCAAAAACAATGGAGCATGCCAACAACTAATCACCTGAGTAATGGTCAAATCAATCAGAACGGTTTGGTGATTGGCTTCTTGATTGACTATGAGGCTATTAGAAAATCCCCTGACTTAATCATACCGCTAGCTATTGACGCAGATTTCACTACACCTGCTCAAGCTACTATGAGCCAAGCTAACGGTGTTGCATTCATTAATTCAACCCATACTGGTCCTCAAGAAATTAAGGGAACTATTAATATTCCTAACGTACCCAATAATTTGTTGAATTCCTTGGCGGATAATGTATATTCTTATGCTCAGTGGTTACCATTAGAAATTTATCAAGGGCCGTATAAGGCAAATAATGAGCAATATGCCTTAACAGGTCAAAATGTGACTCTCACTGCATTAGTAACTGATGCCAACGGAAATTTAGTAGAAACACCTAATCTCGAAGTTGCTTTTGATGTCATCACAAGTGACAATAACCTAAGTGCTGTTTCTGCTACAGGAAAGATTAATTCTGCCTTTATTAATGATGGTACTCTTGATACAGATCAAGTAACAGGCGCACAGCCGGCAGGTAAGCACTACCGCTATCATGTTCAAACAGATACCTTTGGAAAAGCAACCTTAACCCTGAGTGCACCTAACGTAGCAAGCGTTATCGCCCAAGCATCTGCAATAGCGGCCGTTGATCCGAAGACAGGTGCAAAAACATACTATAATGTAGCGTTGTCCGATCCTGCCGGTGCTGTAGGCGTAACAAACGGTAAACTACTCACCCAGATCGACTTCGGTAGTCTTGCACTGCAATATGTACCTGAGCAAGGTCTGTACAATCAAAATTCCCAAACAGGTGTAGGAACGATCAATAAACAAACTTACGATCCGACTACAGACCCAACTGTTATAGCTGCTGCACACTCCTCAGCTGTAGCAGGCAACGCGCAAAACTTTGGCATTCTTCCGAGCGTCACATGGCCTACAAACCCTGTATTCGAACATGTTTTTGTTGATAGTGGCATTCATACAGTACAAGGATTAGCTGCATCAACAGTAAAGGATGCAACAGGAAACATCATACCTGTTGATGTAACCGGAATTCCCTTTACTGTAACCAATGTAGATGGCAGTGTTGGTACCGTACAGCAGGTGACTTCTTCTACCAGTACAACTTCTAATCCAGCTGGACTTACTAACTGGACAGCATTGTCAAATGTGATCGGCCAAGAAACAATTATGGTTTCCCCGAAAATGGATGCGCCAAGTTGGAATAATGTCCAGATCGTCAATGGCACAACCCAAATTACTGAGGCAGGAACTGGTCTGGTAACACCTGTTAATTCCCTAACTATCCCTATCAAATGGAGGGTTGGAATGGGTGCAGCAGTTGTGAGTGTGCCATCTAGTACAGCCAACATTGGTGGAAGTGTACCTATTAAGGTAATGGTTACCGATGCAAATGGAAATCCAATTGTTGGTGAAGACGTTAGATTTACTCTAACAACATCGAAAAATGGAAAGGCAATTCTTGATCAAACTGAATTGACCACCGATGCAAAGGGTCAGGCTATTGCGAACTTAAGCGGTGGTATTGATGCAGAACAAGATGGCGTTACCGTTGTTGTTGAAGATCCAACAACAGGGTCAGTAATTCCAGTAACAAATGGTCAGCAAAATATTGTATGGCAACAACAAGTCAAACCACTAAGCTATTTAAGTGCTGTACCTAACACAGTTCCTAATCCTAATACAATCGTATTAAATTTTAACCATGACGTAAACTCCACAACGGTAGATCCTAAGGGCTCTCAGTTCGTAGTAACCGATTTGGCTGGTAACACATATGCATTGCAAAGCGCAGCAGTAAGCGGACAGACAATTACACTAACCCTAGCCAATAAAAACTCAGAGCTTGGTAAATTTTATGGGATTTGGGGTGCCTTTGAGGTTACTATTAATCCGACTAATCTTAATCTCCAAGTGGGAGATAACTTCAATAATGTAATTGCAAACGGGACACCCCAAATATTTACTATACCTGCGCCGGCAGTAGTAACACCGGCAGCAACAACACCGGCAGCAGCAACACCGGCAGCAGCAACACCGGCAGCAGCAACACCGGCAGCAGCAACACCAGCAGCAGCAACACCGGCAGCAGCAACACCGGCAGCAACAACACCGGCAGCAACAACACCGGCAGCAGCAACACCAGCGGCAACAACACCGGCAGTAGTAACACCTGCAGCAACGGCTACTAGTAATTAGACTTAGAACCAACCTTAGTTTCGCTTTGACAAAATTATTAATTGTATGGGAGCAGCCTCAAAAGTTGAGGCTGCCCTTCCATATTTTGAGGCTTAATGCACAGCGGATCACATTTACATTACTAAATCAACCACTGCAATTATTTCAGGTTAAATCTGAAAGTACCCTTAAAACAATTTAATGCTCTAGATGGATGGTGAAGTATGGTGAAATTTAAGCACACTTGTGAAATGATCCTGATTATTCTAATATTGTCCGTAATTACTTTATCTGGCTGTGGTGAAGATTCTACAGCTGCGTCAGGTAATAATGTCAAGCAGCAAACTGGGACAGAAGCATACCAAGGCAAGGATAACCTGGCCAAGTTTGAGCAACAAGCCCAGAAAAGCTCTTCAGATGCAGGGGCACTTATTGAAGCTGGTAAAAGTGCCTTTGTAAACAATGACTTCGATAAGGCCGCTGACTATTACAAAAAGGCAATAGCTATTGACCCCAAAAACGTAATAGTTAGCAACAACCTAGGTAACGTTTATTTTCGGGGGAAAAATGACCCTAAAACAGCTCTGCCTTACTACAAAAAAGCAACCGAGATTGATCCGACATACTACTACGGTTGGATGAATCTAGCCCTTTGTCAGCAGGTTCTAGGTGACAAAAAAGTAGCCCAAGATACCTTGGATAATGGAATGCAGAAAGTTCCAAAGAGTGACCCTAACTATAAAGGGTTGGAAAAAATGAGAGCTGATTTGAAGTAAATCGCCTTTTTAGGCTAGGATGGCCTTTAGGCAGTCAGTTGAGCGTAAAACCGTGTCCGAGTACTTTTGAGACATATATCATAAATTAGAAATGTAGTCCGATCAGTCAAGCCTCACGTTCCAACAAGGAACGTGGGGCTTATTATGTATGCCCTCATACAAAATATGAAAAGGAGTGAATTTGGAGTTGTCAACCGTAGTTTGGCAAAAATTCTCAGGATGGCTTCGGACAAGATCATTAGTACTTCCATCAGTAGAAACCGTTCGTTCGGTGATCCAGCAAAAGCTGTCTTGGAATTTTCGCAATCTCAGTCAGTATGCGACTTTATCGAAAATTCACCCACTGGGTGATATAAAACAAACAAAATCCACTGTACAATTATTGAAGGGCGGATTTTGTTTAAGGGACGTGATGAAATGAGCCGTATAAAAAGTGTGGTGCCCAAGGAGGACTTTCGCTTGGAGGTGCTTTTGGACAATGGAAGCAGTGTAACGCTGAATCTTAAAAGCAGGCTTCAGACTGTGAGGTTTGGAATGCTTTCGGATAAGCAGTTTTTTAAAACGGCAACTACAGATGGAATCTGGATCAGGTGGGACAACAAAATTGAAATCTCGATAAGCGAGGTTTTTCAGCTGGCACAAAAGTAGAATTTTGGTGATAGTACAACCCAAGACAATATTGGGTAATATGATGTCAGCAAAAGCACTGGTAGATGGGACAACAAAATCAAAATCTTAGTGATTATGGTTCTGTAGAGCGGACTTTGATATTCTGATAAAGGAGAATGAAGAATCATGAAGAATCATGAAGAAGCATGAAGAAGCATATCATCTCTCTGGTACTGATGTTTTTACTTGTCGGTTGCTCCAATTCCAATCAATCAGTAAGTCCTGTTTCAGCACCAGCGGATAAAGCACAACAGAGTCCTACTACCCAAGTAGTAAACGTTGGGAAAACTGTCTCAATAACCTTAGACGAAAATATTACTACAGGTTATAGTTGGCATTATTCTATAGAAAATAATGACTTAATCAAGCTTGATTCGGAGAATAGTCAAGGTTCAGAGACCAATAGCCAAAATAATAGTAAACCCAATTTAGTGGGAGCAGGAAGTAAACACACATGGAATTTCAGAGGAGAAAAACAAGGTACAACGAAAATTTACTTTAAGTATTATAGAAGTTGGGAAGGTGAAAAATCAGCCACAAAAATGGGCGAATTTACGATCAAGATTATTGAATAGCCTTATTGAATAAGAAAAGCTCATTCATTCAAAGACAAGGGAGGATTATTTATTTCTTGTTAACTAATTTCATTTACAAAATATTGCAAACAAAAATGTTTTTGACAGGGGGGTAAGTTCAATGCTAATGCTTATTTATATTATTCTTTTAATTTTAGGCGCCAGATCAACTTGGAATTTGGTACTAAAATTTACTCCAACTTATTTCGATAGTATAGGGTTAGCAATTGCAATTTTTATCATAATATTTCTAATTATTGGTCCAATTATGGGTATTGTAACTTCAGGAAAGTATTTAATAATGTACTTTAGTCTTAGAACTCCCAAAACTAAAGAATAAACCCAAAATAAGACATACTGTATCAATGAAAAGATTATACAATTAATATAGAGCAATTGATAAAAGCCTTGAGGTACATAGAGTTGTACGCCTCAAGGCTTTTTGCATATTTGAGTCTTAGTCAATCGGTAGATGTGAAACCGAAATGGCAAAAAATCAAGAATATTTTGTGAGTCACCAGTTAAAGCAACTGTTACCGATGGATTATTGGCTAATTCTTTGCGTCTTCTTGGCTTATTTTTACTAGCGTGGAAGGATACGTGGGGGGGAATGTAGAAGCTTAATAGGCTAATAAGGAAAGGCGTAAATATGAATTAATTTGGTTGCAAGCTTGAATTATGGCCTTATCTAATTATTCAAGGTAGTTTGGGAGTGAAATATGCGTAAAAATGAAAAGTACAATACTAGAAGCCTGTATTTTTCCGAACGGATTACCAAGGCCCTGCGCCAGATTCCTGATTATCCACTGACGATCGTTGAAGCGCCCATAGGCTATGGAAAAACAACTGCTGTTCGGGAGCAACTTGATTTTTACAAGGCCAATGTCATGTGGCAGAGGGTTTATGATAATTCCCGGAGCAGTTTCTGGAACGGTTTCTGTCATCTTTTCAGCGGATTTAATAAGGAACATTCCCAGAGCTTATTACAACTTCAATTTCCCAATGATAGTGTCTCTCTGAAGACAGCACTAAATATCATAGAGAACATTGAGCTGCCTGTAAACTCAGTGATTGTAATAGACGATTATCACCTGGCTGAATGTGCAGAAACAAACAGTTTTATTGAATTTCTGGTGATGAATGAAATAACAGATGTGCATATTGTTCTCACAACCCGGTATACTTATTTTCCCAGACTTGAAGAACTGCAGTTGAAAGGTTACCTCTACCATATAAAACAAGAAGCCTTTGAACTTATGCCCATGGATATCATTGGCTATTACAAGCTATGCGGGAAAAGCATAAATGCTTATGATGCAGGAGAACTTTATTCTTTGACTGAAGGCTGGATTAGTGCCTTGTATTTGCTCATGCTGAATTTTGGTTCCGAAGGAGGTTCTTTCCATTTAGCCGATATTCACACTCTCATTGATAAAGCGGTTTATAGTCCTCTTCCCGAAACAAGCAGAAACTTGTTAATTAGTATGAGTATTTTTTACAGTTTTACCTTCGAGCAGGTGGATTATATCTGGAAAGGGGACAATCCAGCATCACAAATCGATGTGCTTGTGGGGAAAAACGCTTTTGTAACTTATGATTCCAGCGAAAAAACCTATAATATGCATAGCATATTAAAGAGCTTTCTCAAGGAAAAACTTGATAGCCAAAAGAAGTCCTACAAGGAGGCCCTGTATAAAAAAGCTGCCCATTGGTATAGGGAAAACGGAGAATACCTTTTTTCCATGAGCTATGCCTATTTGGCGAGCGATTTTGACGCTTTGCTGAAGGCCGTTGAGCTTGACAAGGGGCAAAGCTTTAATAGCGATTTAAAGGATTTGATTATAAAATACTTTGAGGAATGCCCAGCGGAAAGCAAACGGAAGTTTCCCTATGCTATGCTTATTTTGGCCAGACGGATGTTTACATTTAATGAAATTGAACTATTTAAACAAATTTGCGGTGAGTTTGTGACGAATATTCAGAACCTGGACAACCTGGATACGGACTATAAAAACAGGATTCTAGGTGAGTATGAGCTACTTTTAAGTTTTACGGGATACAATGACATCGAGAAAATGTCAGAATATCACAGACGTGCCTGCCGCCTTCTAAAATCACCTTCATCTATTCTTGACGGCAAAGGCAGTTGGACTTTTGGCTCACCTTCTGTTTTGTATATGTTTTACAGGAAGACAGGGGAGCTTGAAAACGAGGTGCAAATCATCCGAGAGGCCATGCCCTTTTACTACCAGACTACTAACGACCACGGAAAAGGCGCGGAGAAGGTCATGGAGGCAGAGCGCTATTATTATCTGGGGGATTTCGAAGATTCAGAGATAGCAATGCATAATGCTTTTCAGGCAGCAAACGAAACTTCTCAGCATGGTATCATGATTTGTGCTGTTTTCCTACAGATAAAACTGGCTTTTATGAAAGGTGATTTTTCGAGTATACTCCATTTATTTAATAAAATACAGAAAGATATTAGTGACATGAAATGGTATCTTTTTATGCATACCCTAGATATGTGTGAGGCTTATATATACTCTTGCCTGAATATTAAGGAACATATTCAGCCGTGGATTAAAAACGGGGAATTTAAAAATACAAGACTCTTGTTTCCGGCAATGGCTTTTCTGAATATCGTTTACGGCAGAGTTCTGCTAATAAATGGAGAATACTTAAAGCTTATCGGCAGCACTGAGAGTTTTATTGGCATAGCCTCGGTATTCCCAAACCTGCTGGGACAGATTTATACCTACATATACCTTGCGGCAGCAAACAATCGGATATTTAGGCAGAATGAGGCGCTGATCGCCTTGAAGCAGTCACTTGATATTGCCATGCCGGACAGGGTATATATGCCCTTTGTGGAAAACTGCGATTACATATTGCCTCTGTTGGCGGAACTTGAACGGCAGGGCATATATCGGCAGGAGATTGCCAGGATATTGGAGCTGTACAAACCATATCAAAAAGCTGTTGAATTAATTACAAAGGAGTATTTTGCAGAGAGCAAGCCCGCACTTACTGAAAGGGAAATAGTGATTGCACAGCTTGCGGCAGAAGGGTTCTCTAACAAGGAAATAGGAGAAAGGCTATTCATTTCGCAGAACACGGTTAAAACACAGCTTAAAAGAGTTTTTGAAAAGCTTGATATAAACTCAAGGGTTCTCTTAAAACAATATTTTAATAATAAATCTTAGAAATTAATCCAAAATTCACCCACTACTGGGTGATATTAACCAAAAAAGTCCACTGTTCCAATTATTGAATGGTGGATTTTATATTTAATGGCGTGATGAAATGAGTTGCATTATGTCAGTAAAAGCAATGGTAAGGTGTCCGAATTAAAAGATCCTTATGATCAAAAATTAAAGGCATTAAACTAGACGAATGGAGAGTTTTATTGTATTATTTATTTTTTGTAAACCTGTTAATTTAATTAAATTTGTCGCATTTAATATTAATATGACTTCCCGGAAAGTCTAGGAAATGATATATTATGCGTAGGGAATCGAAAAAAGGAGGCTTTAGAATTTGGACACACCCCAATTCAAAAAAGTTCTACGGGGGTATGACCGGGAAGCTGTCGATCATGCGTGGGAAGAAATGCAGCTACAATTATTTGAATACAATATTGCAAATAATAAGCTGAGCTTACAAGTCGACAGTTTAAAGGAGCAAAGCTCAGAGACCGATGTTGCGAACAATGAGCTGCGCTTACAAATCGATAGCTTAAGGGGACAAAACTCAGAGACCAATGTTGCGAACAATGAGCTGTGCTTACAAATCGTCAGCTTACAGGAACAAAGCTCAGAGTCCAAGGCTGAGAACAATGAGTTGCGCTCACAAATCGATAGTTTGAAGGAACAGAGTGCAGAGGCCAATCTTGAGAGCAACGAGCTGCGCTCACAAATCGATAGTTTAAAGGAACAAAACTCAGAGACCGATGTTGCGAACAATGAGCTTCACATACAAATTGACAGTTTAAAGGAACAAAACTCACAGTCCAAGGATGAAAACAATGAGCTGCGCACACAAATCGAAAGTTTACAGGAACAAAGCACAGAATGTGGAAACCGTCTCCAATACTTTGAGCAGATTGAAAAGGACATCATGGGTGCCCTGTTGAGTGCTCAACGGATCGCTACCCAAGTGAAAGAAGAAGCTGCAAAACAGGCTGACGATCTACTACAATCTGCGCGGAGTGAGAGTGAAACGTTACTTAAGGAAACAACTCGTATTATAAAGTTAAAGGAGAGTGATGCACAAACGTTACTCATCCATAAACAGAGTCAGATCAGCCTAATCGAGGAGCAATTACAAGGGTTATCAAAACAGAAAACAGAACTTCAAGCGAAAGTTGATCAGGTAATCAATTTTATGGAATTGGCAGTAGGAATGCTCGGGCCCTCTAAGGAGACCACTTTGGAGTAGAAGTCGAACGGAAAGCTGAATTCTTAAACTAAGATATAAATATAAATATATAAGCTTCACAATACTGTGACCAACAAAACAGGACTTACCTTCTCGTCGTTGAGAAGATAGGTCCTGTTTTGTTTTATACAGGTTGTGATAACCGTTGATGAAGGTAAGCTATATAACCCTTGACGCGTTCCCCACACAAAAGCCATAGAACAATAACAAGTTTAAACTATTATATAAATAAGGGTAAAAATAGAGGAGGATTCTATAACTTGAAAAAAAATACAACTAAAAAAACTTTAGCTACGTTAGCTCTTGCATGTGTGACCATGGCCATGACTCCGTTTAATGCCTTTGCAGTCACTGGGGTGACAACTGCACGAATTTTCGGCTCGGACAGAGTCGGAACCGCCATTGCTGTTGCAGATGCTGGCTGGACGGTTGCTAACACGGCCATCTTGGCTCCATCAGCAGATGGGAACTTGGTTGACGCCTTAGCAGCAGCACCGTTGGCTGGTAAAACATCTCCTATTCTCCTGACAGACAACAATACACTGACTGCTGCTACCCAAGCGGAATTGGTCAAATTGGGTGTAAAGAATGTATATATAGTTGGTGCTATAAGTCAGTCGGTCGTTGATCAAGTAACCACAATGGGTGTATCCGCTAGCGTGCTAAAAGGTGCCGATCGTACTGATACCGCGGCTGCTATTGCTTCTAAACTTACCAACCCTGCAGGTTCTTTCGTAGTTGGTTATGGCTCCTTGCCGGATGCCTTATCAGTAGCTTCGTATGCTGCCGCCAACAACTACTCAATCTTAGTGGCTAACCCTGATGGAACCCTGCCAGCTTCGGAAACTGCTTACAAAGGTGCCACTACTTACATCATCGGCGGACCCACTCTCGTAGAAGACATCCCTGGTGCAACTCGTCTCTTTGGCGCGGATCGTTTCGCTACGAATCAAGCAGTACTCAATGCCTTAACATATACATATGGTCATGTCTACGTTGCCAACGGCACAGACGCTCACTTGGTTGACTCTCTCGTTGCATCATCTCTTGCAGCGGAGTCAGGGGCACCCATCGTTCTGACGGATCCTGATGGAGACGGTGCAATTGCAGCTACTAATATTAATAGCAAGCTGAATTCAACGGCTGTAGTGACGGCTCTTGGCGGTAACACCGTGGTTACTGACTCAACTGTTGCACAATTTTCTTCTGGGCCGACTTCTGGTAGCACAACAGTCCCAGTCACTGGTTTAACACTCAATCAACCGACACTGGCGCTTATGACTGGAGGAGCCAATGGCACACTGGTTGCCACAGTAGCCCCTTCCACTGCAACAAACCAAGCTGTTAATTGGACCACAAGTAATGCAGCGGTAGCTACTGTTGTTAATGGGGTAGTGACTCCTGTAGGTGCAGGAACGGCAACCATTACGGCGACTACACAAGATGGTGCTATGCTAGCAACCAGCGTAGTGACTGTATCAACAGGTACAACAGTAGCAGTCACAGGGTTATCTCTTGATCAACCGACACTGGCACTTATAACTGGAGGAACTAATGGCACACTAGTAGCCACAGTAGCCCCTTCCACTGCAACAAACCAAGTTGTTAATTGGGCCACAAGTAATGCGGCTGTAGCTACTGTTGTCAATGGAGTAGTGACTCCGGTAAGTGCAGGAACAGCAACCATTACGGCTACTACACAGGATAGAGGTATAGTAGCTACTAGTATTGTGACTGTATCAACAGGCACGATAACTTCTGGTGGTCATTCTGGTGGTAATTCTGGTGGTAATTTTAGTAGTACGCCAGTAGCTGTCACAGGGGTGACTCTCGATCAACCTACATTGGCGCTAACAATTGGCGGGGCAAATGGCACAATACTTGCCACAGTAGCCCCTTCCACAGCAACAAACCAAGTTGTTACTTGGACTACAAGTGATGCAGCTGTAGCGACCGTTGTTAATGGAGTAGTGACTCCGGTAGGTGCAGGAACAGCAACTATTACGGCTACTACGCAAGATGGTAATATGATAGCTTCTACTGCAGTGACGGTATCAACGGGTACACCGGTAGCTGTCACAGGATTAACTCTCAATCAACCGACACTGGCGCTAATGACTGGCGAAGCTAATGGCACACTTATTGCCACAGTAGCCCCTTCCACAGCAACAAACCAAGTTGTTACTTGGACTACAAGTGATGCAGCTGTAGCTACTGTTGTTAATGGGGTAGTGACTCCTGTAAGTATAGGAACAGCAACTATTACGGCGACTACACAAGATGGTAGTAAGGTAGCTTCTAGCGCTGTGACGGTAACAGCAGCAATAGCACCAACAATTGTAAACCTTGGTTCAGCTGGCGATTATGCGATCTTTGCAAAATCAGGAATCTCTTCCATCCCCAATTCTGTTATTACTGGAGATATAGGAGTTGGCCCAATTGCTGCGACGGGTATTACTGGATTTTCTCTGACAGCGGATGCTACTAATGTATTTTCAACTTCCACTCAAGTTACAGGAAAAGTATACGCTCCAGGGTATATGACTCCAACTCCTAGTAATATTAGTACAGCGGAAAACGACATGGTAACAGCGTACACCGATGCTGCTGGAAGAGCTGCGAATTATACTGAACTGTATACCGGAGACATTAGCGGTAAAATCCTTACACCAGGTGTCTACAAGTGGAGCACTGGTGTTCTAATAAATTCGGATGTCACTCTTAATGGTGGAGCAAACGATGTTTTTATTTTCGAAATAGCTGGTGGAATTACCCAAGCTAACGGCACCAAGATCATCCTAACGGGTGGGGCACAAGCCAAGAACATCTACTGGCAGGCCGCGGATACCGTTGCAATTGGAACGGGTTCACATTTTGAGGGAATCATATTGGGTATGAAAAATATCACATTGAGAACTAATGCATCGATAAATGGCCGATTGTTGGCCCAAACTGCAGTTACTTTGGATGAAAGCACAGTTGTAGTTCCGGGTACTGCAGCCCCAACAGCAACACCAATTATCACTGGAACATTCACCGCAGGGGGTACTAGTGTGAGTGGTACAGCCGTCGCCGGATCGAGCGTTGTACTTACCTTAAATGGAACAGCACAAGCCCCGGTTACAGCGGACGCTACAACTGGAATCTGGACAGTAAATGGATTAACATTAGCTTCAAATGATGTCATCTCGGTGACTGCCAAAGCCTCAGGGCTCATCTTAAGTGCAACAACCTCTGCAATAGTACAGTAACGTTGCTCGAGGGGGCGCTTCTCTCCCGCGCGCCCCTTGAGTTTGGTGCTGGCCAGAAGGACGGTGTATACGTTGTATTCTGGGCTGATTAGTCTATAACTCGGTAGAAAAAGAAACAGTATGACTTCGTTTACGAAGAAGTCATACTGTTTCTACCATTTCCTAACCCCATCCCCTCTTTTCCAACTTCATTCTCGTCGACCAATTGAAAAAGGAACTCCATTCGAAGTTCCTTGAAAATATTCAAGCACGTGATAAAATTTAGTTGTATCATTTACCCGATAGCCATATTTTTATGATCCTAAAGATAATATTGTTCCTGTCAACAAAATTTTTGACGCTTAAATTGTTCCAAAATAAACCAACGCTTACTAATTCCTTCAGCGGTTCTAAATGTCAATTGAGTTTTAAATGGATAATCATTTGCTAAGGCTTCCTGTACTGCTTCCTTTAAATCTGACTTTTTATATCGTTCATCGTCTAAGAACATCCAAAAATCATTTGTGAAACAATTTTTAATATCATCACCATACCAATTAGAATGATTTTCTAGAGTTATTTGCATACTCATATAAATCGCTCCTTTTCAATCTAATTAGTTATTCTTCTATAAATATTATAACACTTTTCTTTGACTTTTACTGGGAAATCTGAAAAAACACCAATGATACACCAATGATACAAAATAATCATGTCCCAATTTCGTGTTATAATAATATGAGTTGGGAAGGTGGTGATCTGGTGAAAAGAATAGTTAGATCATGGAAAATATGGATAGGAATTGGGTTGTTTCTATTGGGAATCTTGATTCCTTATTGGTTAAAACCCCAACTTATGGAATTAAATCAATTACTCCAAATAATGAACCTTAAATCAGATGGAAATGCGTTAATGGTTAATGCCTTTCTTGTTGTGTCAATTAATACCATTATTTCCATACCCCAGTTTCTCGGTGTGGTGATGTTGGGAGATGGGATGGCGGAGACTTTCAATCGCTCTGAATTAAAAACCATCATCCCCTTGATTGTCGTACCGCTTGCTTATGTTATGGTCAATGTGATGACGCCCTTAAACTATAGTTTTGGGGCTACAGATATTTTTCTTTGGCTAATGATTGTGGTGATGCAGAAATTAAGCAAACAGAAATTAAATATGGGGATGAAATTACTGGTGTTCTCCCAACTGATTTTTGGTATTACTTGGTTGAATCAAGTTCCTTTTCTTACTCCTTATGGTTTCGGACAAGGTTCTTTATCGATAAAGGTAAAACAAGTAGCGATTCAAATTGGATTTGATCAGGTTCTCTCGCTTTATGCCAATGTGTTATTTTTTATCTTTGTAGCCAGTGCAGTCACGTTATGGATTTACTTGGTCTTATATATGGAGAAATGGACCATTTCACAGGACCTACACCGTGCACAACTTGCAGCCCAGGAATCTCGTTCCGGTCGTGAAGTACTTCATCTTGTTCACGATCTGAAAACACCGCTGACAGTAATTGAAGGACTGGTTTCTTTGATGGAGTTACGCTGGCCGGATTCTAAGATGCAGGAATATTGTCAAACCATCTATGGTTCTATTCATTCAATGAGCAAAATGGTGTCGGAAATTTTGTATGAAGATCGAAAGTACTGGTGTGAACTTAAAGAACTTATCGATTATATTCGGGCGAGTCGTCCAAATGCTGCGAATATCGCAGTGGATATTGAAATAGAGGTAGAATCCCAAGCGAAAATTTATATTAATAAAATCCGGATGACTCGAGCCATCATAAATTTGATTGATAACGCTTTGGATGCCATCCAAGAGCGGGGGAATGGAATGGTAGTTTTGCGCGTAAGAACATTGCCAAACGTAGTAAGCTTAGAGGTAGAAGACAATGGCTGCGGTATTTTGGCAGATCGGGTCAAAAGAATCTGGAAAACCGGCTATAGCACGAAAAACCATCCTGGAGTTGGCTTAGCTTTTGTTCGACAAGTTGCAGAAGGACATGGGGGATCTGTTAATGTGAAAAGTAATGTGGGGCAGGGAACGAAGTTTTGGATAACCCTGCCACTGGGAGAAAGCCAATGAAAATATTAATTATGGATGATGATAAGTCCCTTCGTTATATGTTAAGTGAAATATTTGCGTTTGCTGGTTGGGACCCCATAGCTTATCCTAATGGGAGAGAGGGAGTAGAGGGATTTCTCAATCATGGGGCAGATATCATTTTAGTGGATTATCATATGCCTGAAATTGATGGCTTAGAAACGGTGCGCTTGATTCGGGAACAAAATCAGCAAATACCGATTCTTGTACTCACAGTGGACGAAAGGCAGGAAATTGCCGATCGTTTTTTGGATGCTGGAGCTACCGATTTCGCACTTAAACCTGTCAAAGCACCGGATTTAATCGCTCGGGTTCAATTGCATAAGCGGTTGTTGGATATGACAAAGACTGTTCAAACAACCACGAAAATGCAACATGAAGTGTTTGTAACCAAAGGAATTAGCAAAGCGACCCTATCTTATATAGAACGATATCTTACAGCATGTCAGCAACCTTCCACGGTAGAGGAGATTTCTACAGAATTAGGGCTAGCCGTTCCTACCGTTTATCGATATCTGACGTATCTTGTTCTAAATGGTAAGGTGCAGTCAATCCCAAGTTATCAAAAAATAGGAAGACCGAAAAACCGCTATGATATGATTCGAGCCGAATAAACATCAACCCCTTAGGGATATCTCTGAGGGGTTTTCTTTTTAAAATTGAACGATTAAATACAGTTTACATCAAATTTACTTTTTCTCTTATTTATTTCTATAGTATTCTCTATATTTCTTGCTATAATTAGCATTAAATTACGCCTAGATAATTTAGAGGAGGAAGATAAAAAATGATGATCTCGAAAAGGTTTATCGCCGGAATCTCGACCACTGCGCTAATTGCAACCCTGCTTACTGGGTGTGGTGGAAGCACTACCCAATCTAGTAGCACAGGAACTTCCAGTAAACCGTTAAGAATGACCTTGCTGGCAGAACCACAGGCTCTGGATACCTCGAAAGCCTCGGCCGCCGTATCGTTTGATATTATTAGTCAGATTGACGAAGGTCTCTATCGCTTAGGGAAAGACGGGCAGCCCATACCTGCTTTAGCTGCTTCGATGCCGGTGATTTCCAATGGCGGAACTACCTATACGATTAAACTGCGAGATAACATCAAATGGTCGGATGATTCACCAGTGACGGCCCAAGATTTTGAATATGCCTGGAAGCGGACGTTAGATCCCAAAACAAAAGCAGATTACGCCTTTATGGTCGCCTGGCTTAAAGGCGGAGATGAATATATGAACGGCAAAGGAAGCGCTGACCAAGTCCAGGTCAAAGCCATCGATGCTAAAACTCTTACGTTCACGTTGGTTAATCCAATTCCTTTTATGACCTCCCAACTCTCTTTTCCAGTCTTTTTCCCTCAAAAACAAGCCTTCGTTGAAAAATACGGCGATACTTACGCAGCCGATGCCGATAAAATGTTATTCGACGGTCCTTTCACACTTACGAAATGGAATCATGAACAAAGTTTGACTTTAGTGAAGAACGATAAATATTGGGACAAAGCTCATGTCAAACTGAACGAAGTCGATGTGCAAATCGCCTCGGATAATAATACCTTAGCAAACTTGTACCAATCCAATTCCATTGATGTGGCCCGTATTACCCGTGATCAAGTGGATCAGTGGAAAGCAAAACCGGATTATCAGGTTCAGCCCCAACTCTATATCACCTATGTAGAGATGAACGAGAGTGTTCCAGCCTTGAAAAATGATAAAATCCGCAAAGCTCTGGCCTTATCCATTGATCGCAGCAGTTTAGTAGATATTGTGTTCCATGACGGAAGTCAAGCACCTACCGGATTTGTACCGAGTGGGACAATGGACGGCAACAATAAAGAGTTCCGTAAAGATGCCGGAGCTGTGCTACCGAAATATGACCCCGCCCAAGCCAAAACCTTGTTAGCCGAAGGGTTAAAAGAAGTGGGGCTTACCACCTTGCCAAACTTTAAATTCACGGGGGATGATACTGAAGATGGGAAAAAGGCCTTGGAATTTATCCAAGGACAATGGAAACAAAATCTTGGGATTGATGTCACAGTGGAGTCGATTCCCCACAAACTCCGGATTGACCGCGGACAGAAACATGAATTTGAGTTATTGTTATTTAACTGGGGAGCGGATTACAATGATCCGATGACCTTCCTGGACTGTCATGAATCGACTTCTTCCTTTAACGAAGGTCAGTTTAAAAATCCAGCCTATGATCAATTGATCGAAAAAGCAAAAGCAGAACCCGACGGTGCCAAACGTGCCCAATATTTAGTCGATGCAGAAAAGATGTTAGTTGACCAAATGCCGGTCGCGCCCGTTAACTTCCGTTCCTATTCCTACCTTGTCAAACCAAACGTTAAAAATATTACGTTCTTCCCTTATGGTTCTGAGTGGGATCTCAAGGACGCAAGTGTCGAATAGTTGGACCAAGAAGTTAGACCAAAAAGTTAGAGGGGTTCCATCCGGAACCCCTTCCTTTTTAATTAGTGGGAGGTGCTATGATGTTACGTTTTATCCTTCGGCGTTTCGTATACATGTTAATCACATTTTGGATGATTGTTACGTTGACCTTTGTGCTTATGCATAATTTGCCAGGGGATCCCTTTGCCAATTCTGAGAAACTTTCCACCGATCAAAGGGCGTTATTAGCCAAACAATATGGTTTGGATCTGCCGATTACCGTTCAATACAAAGAATACCTCCTCAACATTGTACACGGAGACTTAGGGGTTTCGTTTGCTTATCCGACCCGAAAAGTTACGGACATCATTAAACAGTCTTTCCCAGCTTCCGCTGAACTCGGCAGTGAATCGATTATTTTTTCTGTTATAATCGGCTTGTTTCTCGGGATTACCGCAGCGCTTAAACACAATAAAGCCTGGGATTTTACGGCGATGTTCATCGCTATTGTCGGTGTTTCAATCCCTTCTTTCGTGCTAGGGCCCATTATGCAATATGTCATTGGGGTTAAATGGGGTATTTTACCTGTTGCTCTCTGGGATGGACCCGCCAACCGCATCTTACCCGCCTTGGCCTTGTCCTTTATGACAATAGCCATAACCGCGAGAATGATGCGCACGTCCATGCTCGATGTCCTTAATTCGGACTATATTAAAACCGCCCGCTCCAAAGGCTTGTCGCAATTCTCAATTGTCCTTCATCATACCTTGCGTAATGCAATTCTGCCGATTGTTACGGTCCTTGGACCGATTACGGTAAATGTCATAACTGGAACTTTAGTGGTGGAGCAAATCTTTGCGATCCCTGGCTTAGGAAAATACTTTGTACAAGCAGTCTATTCCAATGATTATACTTTGATCATGGGTTTAACCATCTTCTATAGTCTCCTGCTCATCGTCGTTATTTTCTTGACAGATATTGCGTACGGATTCATTGACCCTCGAATTCGTTTAGCGAAAGGGAGGAATTAGAGAACTATGCCGGAAAGCACAAATAACCTGTTTGATCCCGTTGTCAAACAGGTCTCCGAACAAGAAAAAATCACTCGACCGTCCATCACCTATTGGCAAGATGCTTGGCGCAGATTGAAGCAAAACATGTTCGCGATGGTCGGGTTATATTTATTAATTGGAATCACCTTAATCGCCATTATCGGCCCGTTTTTACAAAAATACGGTTATGATATGCAAAATCTAGCAGCGAGACAGGAGATGCCCAATGTCCTTCACTGGTTTGGAACCGACGAATTCGGAAGGGATCTTTGGGTTCGGGTTTGGTGGGGGACCCGCATTTCTTTGTTCATAGGGATCATGGCCGCCCTGATGGATTTATTTATTGGAGTTCTTTATGGCGGGATTTCTGCCTATTACGGCGGAAAAGTTGATGATGTCATGCAAAGATTTATTGAAGTGGTCTATTCCATTCCGTATTTGTTGATCACAGTTTTACTGATCGTGATGATGGGAGCCGGGATGTGGACGATCATAATCGCCTACGGGATCACGGGGTGGATTTCAATGGCTCGCTTGGTTCGCGGTCAAATCCTCTCCTTAAAAGAACAAGAATACGTGTTGGCAGCAACTTCTCTGGGGGCCAGCTCTTGGCGAATCATCACCAAACATTTAATTCCGAACGCTCTGGGTTTTATCATTATTCAGATTACCTTTACAATTCCCCAAGCTATTTTTACGGAAGCGTTTCTTTCCTTTCTCGGACTCGGGGTTAAGGTTCCACTGGCTTCGTTAGGAATGCTTCTTTCGGATGGAGTTGGTTCCATGCGTGCTTTCCCCTGGAGATTAGTGTTCCCTGCCCTGGTATTTTCCTTGATGATGGTATCGTTTAACCTGCTTGGAGACGGTTTGCGTGATGCACTGGATCCAAAATTCAGAAAATAAAAGGAAGTGTTCGTGTGAAAAACATTCTGGAAGTAAAAGGTCTCAAAGTCTCTTTTCATACGTATGCGGGAGAAGTTCAGGCTGTTCGTGGAGTTTCTTTTAATTTGAAAAAAGGGGAAGTCTTGGCGATTGTGGGGGAATCAGGGTGCGGGAAATCGGTAACCTCGCAAACCATTATGCGCTTAATTCCAAGTCCTCCTTCAGTGATAAAAGGAGGGTCGATCCTCTTCGACGAAAAGATAGACCTGCTTAAACTCGCCCCGAAAGAAATGGAATCAATTCGCGGTTCCGAAATCGGGATGATTTTTCAAGATCCGATGACCTCCTTAAATCCAACGATGGCTATTGGCAAGCAAATCACCGAAGGGTTAGTCAAACATCAAAGAATCACAAAGGAAGAAGCCCTGAAACAAGCGATAGAACTCCTCACGCTGGTAGGTATTCCTCAACCGGAAACACGGATAAAACAATATCCGCACGAATTCTCTGGGGGGATGCGTCAACGGGTGATGATTGCGATTTCTCTGGCCTGTCGTCCCAAATTATTGATTGCTGATGAGCCAACCACTGCCCTTGATGTGACCATTCAAGCGCAAATTATTAATTTATTGAAAGATTTACAGGAGAAACTTGGCTCTTCCATCATTATTATTACCCATAATTTAGGGGTTGTTGCTGACATTGCCCAACGTGTAGTAGTAATGTATGCGGGCAAAATTGTGGAGCAAGGAACAGTGGATGACATCTTCTACCATTCACGCCATCCCTACACCTTGGGGCTCTTAAATTCCGTCCTGCGGCTTGATGATGACGAAAAGAGCGAATTGGTTCCGATCGAAGGAATGCCACCCGATTTATTAGCCCCTCCGCTAGGCTGCGCTTTTGCTGCCCGGTGTCCGCACGCTATGAACATTTGTTTACAGGAGGACCCGCAAGAACTGATTATACAAGATGAACACAAAATGGCTTGTTGGTTAATGGACAAGCGCGCGGTGAATGTGCCGAAGGCGAAAATCCGCGGATAGCAAGGAGGGAACATTGTGTCTGATCCGATTTTAAAAGTGAGCAATTTAAAGAAGTATTTTCGCGTCACGAATGGCTTATTGAAAGCTGTGGACGATGTCAGTTTTTCGATGCAACGGGGAGAAACCTTTGGCTTAGTGGGAGAATCAGGGTGCGGGAAATCGACCTTGGGACGTACGATTATGGGTTTATATGGTGCAAATGGGGGACAGGTTCTCTTTAATGGGAAAAATGTTCATCAATTAAAAGGGAAAAACTTGAAACACTTTAATCGTGAAATGCAAATGGTCTTTCAAGATCCCTATGCCTCATTGAATCCTCGGATGACCGTCGGGAATATCATTTCCGAAGGGATCGATATTCACAGATTATACAGTGGAGTCAAACGCCGGGAAAGGATTTCGGAGTTATTGCAAACCGTTGGCCTTTTCGAAGAACATGCTTCTCGTTTCCCCCACGAGTTTTCCGGAGGGCAAAGGCAACGCATAGGAATTGCGCGTGCCCTCGCGATTGAACCCCAATTTATTGTTGCAGATGAGCCTGTCTCGGCGTTAGATGTTTCCGTTCAAGCCCAAGTCATTAATTTATTTAAGCGTCTCCAAAAAGAAAAAGGACTGACCTATTTGTTTATTTCTCACGATTTAGCAATGGTCAAGTACATTTCGGATCGGATTGGCGTGATGTATTTAGGCGCGTTGGTGGAAGTCTCCAAGGCGAGTGAATTATATCGTAAACCGCTTCATCCTTATACCATCGCTTTGTTATCCGCAATACCGATTCCAGACCCTGAAGTGGAACGGAAACGGGAGAGAATTATTCTAGAAGGGGATGTCCCTTCTCCGATTAATACTCCACCTGGTTGTCGCTTTTTTGCTCGGTGTCCGAAGGCTATGGAGGTATGCCACCTTAATAATCCTACTTTACTTCAAGTGGGAGAAGACCATTATGTGGCCTGTCATTTATATAAGTAGCTGGCGCATCCTAGCGATTGATTTCTTGAATGTGCCTTATAGTTGACAAATAAGATTAATATGCGTATTATGATAGTAATTAAATATCTACCAAAAACCGTTGATGTGGAGATAAAAACTTATCGTGCACTTTCAGAGAGCCGGAGTTGCTGTGAACCGGCAGAACGCAGATTGTTAAATGGACCACGGAGGGCGCGATCAAAGGCTTTAGCCGAGTATTTCGCGACGTGAAGGCATACGTCAGTTGCCAGGAATATGTTAGTATTCTGATAAGCGTGCGGAGTTTATTTTCCGCAAAGCAAGGTGGCACCGCGGGATTGATTTTCAAACCCGTCCTTGACTATATAGTCAAGGGCGGGTTTTTTGCGCGCTAATTCAGAAATAATAAGTGCAACTAGGCAGCTACTGGCCAAGTTTTCTTTATCCAAAGGAGGTAAATTATGTACAGACCAAGCCTAAATGAAGCTAAGGAAATGGCAGCCGATTATAAGATGATTCCAGTCAGTCATGAGATTTATTCTGACGTCAGGACACCGATGGAGGTGTTGAAAATTCTTAAAAACGTCAGTCGTCACTGTTTTATGCTGGAAAGCCTTGAGAATGCCGAAAAGTGGGGACGTTACACATTTTTGGGTTTTGACCCGAAGCTGGAGTTGATTTGTACCAACGGAGTGATCAACATCAATTCGGGAACAAAGACTACTTTCAAGACAAAACATCCCCGCGAGTATATCCAACAGATTCTTGATGAGAACAAAAGCCCACGGTTTGATTACTTGCCGCCGTTCACTGGCGGTCTTGTCGGCTATTTCTCATATGATTACATCAAGTACACTGAGCCGACGCTAAAATTAGACGCAGAGGACCAGGAGGGTTTTAAGGACGTAGACCTGATGCTCTTTGACAAGGTGATCGCCTTTGACAATCTGAAACAGAAAATCATTCTGATCGCCAATGTTAAAACCGAAGAATTGGATACAGGCTATAACAAGGCCGTCCTGGAAATTGAGAGCATGGTCAAGCTCATTAAACACGGTGCTTATCAAGTGACACAACCTGCTAAAATCACCTCTGAATTCCGTCCTTTGTTTAAGGAGCAAGAGTATTGCGAGATGGTTAACAAGGCGAAGCATTATATTCGCGAAGGAGATATCTTCCAGGTTGTGCTCTCCAACCGTTTTGAAGCAGATTTTGAAGGCAGTCTCCTCAATGCCTATCGTGTTTTGAGAACCTTAAACCCGTCGCCCTACATGTTTTATATCTCCGGCGAGGATATTGAAATTGCCGGTGCTTCCCCGGAAACCCTCGTAAAACTTCAAGATGGCAGTCTCTACACGTTCCCACTGGCAGGTACAAAACCAAGAGGGAAGACGGAAGAGGAGGATCTTCAGAATGAAAAGGATTTACTCTCCGACCCTAAAGAATTGGCCGAACACAATATGCTGGTGGATTTGGGAAGAAACGACCTGGGTAGAATCAGCAAATTCGGAACGGTAACGGTCGAAAAATATTTGTCCATTGAGCGTTTCTCTCATGTGATGCACATCGGATCCACGGTTCAGGGGGAGATACGGGACGATAAAAACGCCTTAGATGCCGTCGATGCCGTATTGCCGGCAGGGACGCTCTCCGGCGCACCCAAAATACGAGCCTGTGAGATTATCAATCAACTTGAAAATAATAAGCGGGGGATTTACGGTGGTGCGATCGGGTATATTGATTTTACTGGTAATCTTGATACCTGCATTGCCATCCGCATCGCCTTTAAGAAAAACGGCAAAGTGTTTGTTCGCTCCGGCGCCGGGATCGTGGCCGACAGCGTGCCGGAAAACGAGTATCAGGAATGTCTCAACAAAGCCCAAGCGGTGATGAACGCCTTGAAACTGTCTGAGGAGGTCTTTGACTGATGATTCTCTTAATTGATAATTACGACAGTTTTTCCTATAACCTCTATCAACTGATCGGCTCCATCAACCCGGATATTAAGGTCATCCGCAATGATGAGCTAAGTATACCAGAAATCGAGGGATTGGCGCCTGAGGCAATTATCCTCTCCCCGGGTCCTGGCCGACCGGCCGATGCCGGAGTATGTATCGAAAGTTCCAGACATTTCGCCGGTATTATCCCCGTGTTCGGGGTCTGTCTTGGGCATCAGGCTATTTGCGAGGGATTTGGGGCCACTGTGTCTTATGCCAAGGAGCTAATGCACGGTAAGCAATCAAATATAGAAATTGATACCGATTGTCAGCTTTTTGCCGGCTTGCCCGCAACAATCCAAGGTGCGCGGTATCATTCACTGGCCGCCCTCGAAGACACGATACCCACTGAACTCAAGGTCATCGCCCGCACGGACGACGGGGAGATCATGGCAGTCAAACACAGAGATTATGAAGTGTATGGAGTTCAATTCCATCCGGAGTCGATCCTCACACCTCAGGGCAGAATCATCATGGAGAATTTCTTAGGAGGGATCCAGCATGATAGTTGAAGCAATCTACAAGGTCATTAAAGGAGAGGACTTAGATTTTGAGACTGCCAAAGCGGTCATGGGGGAAATGATGGATGGGTCCGCTACGCATGCCCAAATGGGTGCTTTTCTCACGGGATTGCGGATGAAGGGTGAGAGCATCGATGAAATCACCGGCAGCGCTTTAGCTATGCGCGAGAAAGCTATTCATCTTAATCCTGTTCTCGATGTTATGGACATTGTCGGCACCGGCGGCGACGAGGCAGGTACTTTCAATATTTCGACTACGACTGCTTTTGTCGTCGCAGCCGGAGGAGTTCCAGTAGCAAAACACGGCAACCGCAGTGTATCCAGTAAAAGTGGCGCGGCGGATGTCCTGGAAAAGTTGGGCATTAATATAGCCATTAGCGCTGAGCATAGCCGGAAAATTCTCGCTGAAATCAACCTTTGTTTTATGTTTGCCCAAACCTATCACAGCTCGATGAAACACTGTGCTCCCGTGCGACGAGAAATGGGCGTCCGCACAATCTTTAATATCTTGGGACCTCTTGCCAACCCCGCCGGGGCCAATCTGCAGTTGATGGGTGTCTATGACGAAAACCTTGTGGAGCCTTTGGCTAGGGTACTCTCGAATCTTGGTGTCAAGCGGGGCATGGTGGTCCATGGCTGCGACGGTTTAGACGAGGCAACTCTCACGACCAAGACGAAGGTCTGCGAAATAGAAAAGGGCGTTTTAAGCAGCTATTACCTTGACCCGGAGGAGTTGGGTTTGAACTATTGTACCTTGGCAGAGCTCGTCGGGGGCGACCCTGAGGAGAACGCTAAAATTACTCGCAGTATCTTAAACGGCTCCGAGCAGGGTGCCAAACGCGATATTGTCGTTCTCAATGCAGCTCTGTGTTTGTATTTGGCCGGTAAGGCAACAACCATTAAGAACGCAATTCCCCTGGCCCAGAAGCTCATCGACAGCGGCGCGGCTAATAAGAAACTGGAAGATTTTGTGAGACTTTCTGGCGAGGTAATGAGATGATTTTGGAAAAGATAGCCAAGCGAACCGTTGAGCGGGTTGCTGAACTGAAACAACGCAAACCTCCAGAACAAGTCATATCCGAGGCCCAAGCTTTAGCCCTACACTTAGACTTAGACCCCAAGACCGGCTTTCCGTTTGAAATGGCTCTTAGAGCAGAGGGTTTATCTTTTATCTGCGAACTAAAAAAAGCTTCGCCCTCGCAAGGAATCATTGCCCAGGATTTCCCGTATTTGCAGATTGCTAAGGAATATGAAGCGGCGGGGGCCGCGGCCATTTCGGTTCTCACCGAGCCCTATTGGTTTCATGGTCAAGACCACTACCTTACAGAGATCCGCCAAGAAGTAGACATTCCTCTCCTCCGTAAGGATTTTATTGTGGACAGCTATCAAATATATGAGGCCAAGATCATTGGCGCCTCGGCGATCCTGCTCATTTGTGCTCTGCTGAATACTGTTACCTTAACAGAATATCTGGAAATTGCGCACAGTTTGGGTTTGTCCGCCCTTGTGGAAGCGCATACGGAGGAGGAGGTTAGATCGGCTCTCGCTGCGGGGGCCAGAGTGATCGGCGTCAATAATCGCAACTTAAAGACCTTCGAGGTTGATATCACCACCTCCATTAGGCTTCGCAGCTTAGTGCCGGATGACCTCCTTTTCGTCTCGGAAAGTGGTATCAAATCCCCCGGGGAGGTGGCAATACTGAAAGCGAACAGGACCGATGCTGTACTGATCGGGGAAAGTTTAATGCGCAGCGACAATAAAAAAGAACAGCTGGCCCTCCTGCGAGGGGAACGTGTTGTATGAAAATAAAAATTTGCGGATTGTTCCGGGACTGCGACATCGACTACGTGAACGAGGCCAAGCCCGACTTTATCGGCTTTGTTTTCGCTCCAAGCCGCCGTCAGGTGAGTGCAGAATGGGCAGAAGCCATGCGTCCTAAACTCTGGCCAGAGATCACGCCGGTTGGGGTATTTGTCAATGAGTCGTTAGCCAACGTGGCCAAGCTCTTAGATGACAATATCATCGCAATGGCCCAACTTCACGGTGAGGAGAATGAACAATATATCAAAGAATTAAAATCACTGACCAATAAGCCCATCATCAAGGCAGTCCGCGTTGTATCTCACGAGGATATTGAGGCAGCGCAGGCTACTGTTGCCGACTTTCTGCTCCTGGACAACGGAACTGGTGGAACAGGTGAGAGTTTTGATTGGAGTCTTGTCAGGAAGATGAAGAAACCCTTTTTCCTGGCCGGTGGGTTGAAGGCCGACAATATTGAACAGGCAATCTCAGCTACAAGCCCCTTTGCCGTCGATTTAAGCAGTGGGGTGGAAACGGACGGCAAGAAAGACCGAGATAAAATTTTAGAAATAGTTAGGAGAATACAAAATGGCTAAAGGTAGATACGGCGTTCACGGGGGCCAATACATTCCAGAGATTCTGATGAATGTAATCATCAACCTGGAAAAAAGCTATGAGCACTTCAAAAACGACCCAGAGTTCAACGCGGAGCTGAATAAGTTATTGATTGAATACGCGGGCAGACCGTCTCTGCTCTACTATGCGGAGAAAATGACCAAGGATTTAGGGGGAGCTAAAATCTACCTAAAACGTGAGGACCTCAATCATACCGGCTCACACAAAATCAATAACGTGTTGGGACAGGTTCTAATGGCCAAGAAAATGGGCAAAACACGTGTCATTGCGGAAACAGGAGCCGGTCAGCACGGTGTTGCGACTGCCACGGCGGCGGCTTTACTTGGTTTAGAATGTGAGATTTTCATGGGCAAGGAAGATACGGACCGACAGGCCTTAAACGTCTACCGTATGCAGCTTTTAGGCGCCAAAGTTAACACGGTCACGAGCGGTACCATGACGTTGAAGGATGCGGTGAACGAAACATTTCGGGAATGGACTGCCCGTATGCATGACACCCATTATGTTTTAGGTTCGGTGATGGGCCCCCATCCCTTTCCTATGATGGTCCGCGATTTTCAGAGCGTGATAAGCCTAGAGGCGAGAGAGCAGATTCTGAAAGTCGAGGGCAAACTCCCTGATGCTGTGGTGGCCTGTGTAGGGGGTGGCAGCAACTCAATAGGAATGTTTTATAACTTCATCGGTGATGAAACCGTCAAGTTAATTGGCTGCGAGGCAGCCGGACACGGTATTGAGACCGAAAAACATGCCGCAACCATTGCTAAGGGGAAACCAGGCGTATTCCATGGCATGAAGTCCTATTTCTGTCAGGACGAATACGGGCAAATTGCACCGGTATATTCCATCTCCGCAGGTCTGGACTATCCGGGGATCGGACCGGAACACGCCAACCTTCACGATACAGGTAGGGCGGAATATGTGCCCATAACTGACGACGAGTCAGTGGAAGCCTTTGAATATTTGGCGCGCACAGAGGGTATTATCTGCGCCATTGAAAGTGCCCACGCCGTTGCCCATGTACAGAAAATTGCTGGGACTATGAATAAGGACCAAATCATTATCGTTTGTCTTTCAGGACGCGGTGATAAGGATGTTGCCGCCATTGCGCGCTACAAGGGGGTAAATATTGATGAGTAAAATTGCACAGGCCTTTAAAAATGGGAAGGCTTTTATTGGATTTGTCACGGGTGGAGATCCCTCCATGGCCAAGAGCGAAGAGTTTATTCTGGAAATGATCCGAGGTGGTGCTGACTTGGTGGAAATCGGGATTCCGTTTTCCGATCCCACTGCCGAGGGGCCGGTCATTCAAGAGGCGAATATCCGCGCACTGTCTGCTGGAGCAACCGTCGACAAGATTTTTGACCTGGTGGCCTCAGTGCGAAAAAAAACCGAAGTGCCACTGGTTTTTCTGACCTATTTAAATCCTGTCTTTAATTACGGCTATCCTCGCTTTTTCGCCCGCTGTGCGGATTTAGGTGTGGACGGCATCATTATTCCTGATTTGCCCTATGAAGAAAAGGGCGAACTGGCTGAAGTGGCCGCCAGTTTTGGAGTAGACGTTATTTCCCTGATTGCGCCTACCTCAGAACAGCGCATTAAACAAATTGCGCAGGAAGCAACTGGTTTTATCTACGTGGTTTCCTCCATGGGTGTCACGGGGATGAGAAGCGAGATTAAAACGGATCTGCCGGCGATCATAGAGGTGGTTAAGGCAACGAGCACTATTCCCATTGCCGTCGGCTTTGGGATCAATACACCAAAACAGGCTGGGGAGATCGCAAAAATCGCGGATGGCGTAATTGTTGGGAGCGCAATCGTCAAAATTATTGAGAAGCACGGCGAAAACTCGGATTCTTATATTTATGAATACGTCAGAAGTATGAAAAATGCTATGAGTGAAGACATTATGTGATCAGATTTTTGACGGTGATGGGTGTAAAGAGATCGAGCAGATAGTACAGCGTTGGGTGTTTGTCAGGGAACGCTGAAGGAGAATAACCAAGAACACGAATGACCTAACAGACCGTTTTTTAAACGGTCTGTTTTTTGCGCCTTAATATCTTGGATTATTTCTACTATTTTGGAAGGAGATAAAGAAAAATGTAGAATGATTATAAGGTAATATGTTTTATTTTAATATTACTCAAACCACCAGATTGACAGTGGCGCTAAACCCGGCACTGACGGGCTTAACGTCAAGCAACTTTACCCTATTGGAAGGAAGCACCCCCGTGACAATTAGCTCAGCCTCGACAAACGACAATGGTGCGACCTATACGATTGACGCGATGCTAACAGAAGGGAAGACTTATACAGTCACGGCCGCGAAGACCGGTTATACCTTCGGGACAGCGCAAAACGTAGTAGTGCCTGCAGCACCGGTGCCGACAATAACTGGAATAAGTCCAGCCAGCGGTCCTGCAGCAGGGGGCGACACGATAACAATTAATGGAACTAATCTAAGCGTTGTCAACGCCGTCTATTTTGGCAGCACGTCGGCAACCAGCTTTAATTTAGGATCGGACACTTCCCTAACGGCAGTTGCACCAGCAGGGAGCGGTACAGTAGATGTGACCGTATATAGCCTGGGAGGTACTAGTACAACTAGCAGCAGTGACCGCTTTACCTACATTAGGGAAAACCCTCCCGCTCCCACCCTCAGCCTGCTCACCTTAAACGGAAACATCCCGAACTTGACCGTCGGTGAAGCGGTATACAACCTTAATAACCTTACTCTAAGTGGTGAAGACCAATACCACAATCCGTTTAGTCTAGCCGGGCAAGCAATACAATGGAATCTTGCAACAGGGGGCTCGTTTGCCAACCTGACAGGCAGCACCTTGACTCCCCTCGCAGCGGGTTCAGGTACTGTCACGGCCACAGTCTACGGCGTGACAAGTAACACACTTGGATTTAACATCCTGACGGCTTCTATTCCAGCTCCACAGCTTCTGAGTGAAGCGACGAACAGCGCGGGTACTGAGATCATCCTCACCTTTGATAAGCCAATGGCTGACCCATCAGGAAATTCCGGGCATATCGCTGTCGACGTCACTCGCTCTGGTGCAACGGTAAGTGAAAGTGTTAGTCAGATATCCTTGGATACCGACAGCACCAAGCTGGACCTAAACCTGAGCCAGGCACTCTTGGCCGGTGATACAATCAGCATAAGTTACACCCCAGGAACTCTCACCGGCACTGACGGAGGAATGTTGGCTGCCATCAGCCAGAGGACGGTGACCAACAACGCTCCCCTCGCTGTAACCACAAATACGGTCACTGTGAGTGATAATCAGTCCAACCTGGCCATCACAGCGGACACGATCGTCAGCGCGGGGGACAATCCCGTCACAGTTACCGTACCGGAGAGCGTGACCGGCGCTTCTCTTAATCTGGCCACGCTCTTGCAGGCACCAGTAGGCGGAACCGTGACGAGCAGTTCCCTTCCGGCCCTCAATGTAAACACTACTGTTGACCTGACTAATGGCGGAGGCGGCACTCCGGTAAATGTCCAAGTCGCCGTTCCAAGTGGAACCACCGTCAGCGCCCCCGTCAATTCCGGCTGGGATGGCACGATACAAGTTCCCACGATTCAGGCATCGAACAGTGTCACCGTTACTCCATCAAGCGGCACGACTGCTACCGTAGAGAGCGTAATCGAAGTGGGCTATGGGGACGTGCCCCTAACATTCAGCAAGGCAGTAAGAATTCTCATACCCGGTCAGGCGGGAAGTAAAGTAGGCTACGTACGCAGCGGTACTTTCTATCCTATAACCAATGTGCTCAGCGCAGATACCCAGAGTTTAGCCAATAGCGTCCTGGGTGCAGGTCAGGACGGTTATATCAATGTAGGAAATGATCTGATCATCTGGACTAAGCACTTTACCAAATTCATTACGTATAGGGAAACAGCGCTTAATACTGGCGGAAATTCGGGAAGCAGTCGTGGAGGTGGCGGCGGAGGAACCATCCCAGTCACTCTGAGCAGCATCGCGATTACCACACCGGCGGCAAAGCTAAGCTACACTGTGGGGGATACGTTGGATCTCAGCAGCCTGGTAGTAACCGGGACAATGAGTAATAACAGCACGCAGGTGGAACTAGTCACAGCCGCAAATGTAACCGGCTTTAACAGTTCAGTCCCTGCAACCGGACAGGTACTGACCATTACAATCGGAGGCAAAACAACAACCTATACGGTAAATATAATAGCAGCCTCTGGTATACCGGAACGTATTGGCGGAATGAACCGTTATGACACAGCAGTTCAGATCGCTAAGGTCTATTTTACTGCCGGAACAGATACCGTCATCCTGGCTCGAGGGGACATTTCGGCGGATGCTTTAACAGCGGTACCTCTAGCACGGCATGACAATGCTCCGCTCCTTCTAACTGAATCGGGACAAATCCCGGCGGAAGTCTTAAAAGAGATTCAGGACCTCGGAGCGAAGAAAGTCATTCTCATGGGCGGGACAGCAGCGATCAGCCAAAATGTTGCGGATACCCTGATAGCCAATATTTCTGGCATCGCCCTCCAACGCATCGCCGGCACGGATCGCTATGACACCGCTTATCAGACCGCCAAACTTCTCGGAAGTCAGGGCGAAGCGGTCCTGGTCAGTAGCAGTGACAATGCTTACCCAGACGCCTTATCGGTTTCATCCTGGGCCGCTTATCATAAGGTACCGATCCTATATGTTGATCCTAACGGAGGAAATCAGCTTCCACAAGCAACGGCTCAGGCTCTCAAGGAGTTTAATGTTCAAAGAACTACTCTCGTTGGCGGGACAGGCGTTTTGCCACAGGCCCTGGAAAGCATTTTGCCCGATCCCGTACGTTATGCTGGAGATGACCGCTTTGCCACCAACGTCCAAGTATTAAAAGCGCTCCAGCCTAACCCGGTACACATTTTTGTTGCCAGCGGAAATGACTTCGCTGATGCCTTGGCAGGGGCCGTAGTGGCCGGCCAGAGTAATTCCTGGTTGCTCTTGAAAGGTGCCAATGGAGGTTCAGTTAACGGACTAACGCTGGAACAACAGAATCTGCTTCAAAATACCAAGGGAAGTATCCTCGATCTGCACGTCTTTGGTGGGACAGCAGCGGTGCCGGATAGTACTCTAACGGAGATGAAAAATTTGTTAGGGCTTTAAATTGAACAGGGATTTGCAGGTTAAAATGATAGAGATATTTTGTCTAAGAGGCGCTTCATGCGCCTCTTTTTATGTCATTTGTTCAGCAGTTAAGTCGTTGAAGGTACATGTTTAGAAATGCACAAGCACGGTAACCTCCGCCGCCGCGCCATTGTTCATTAGGCATTTTGTTTTTCATAAGTAATGTGTTACCTGTGTGAATTGAACAATGAAACAATTGGCATTAATACCAACAACTTGTACTATGCTTTTGTGTTGTCCGCAGTTATACTTGCTTCTAGTGAGTCGTTTTAAGGGGATCAACCGGAGAGGGGCGAGTTTCTATGAAAAAGAGTCTTTTATTAATGTCATTAGTAATAGTAGGCATGATCAGCTCAGCCTCAGTAGCCCAAGCCAAAACATTAATGGTTGGGTCATCTGGCACGAGTATCCGCATTTTGCAAACTGAGCTTAAAACCTTAAATTATCCAGTAGGCTCAGTTGACGGGATCTATGGTAGAACAACCAAAGTTGCTGTTCATGATTTCCAACGCCGTGCTCATTTACGAGCAGATGGAATCGTCGGTCCACAAACACAAAAAGCCATAAACAAATTATATAATTCCCGTAAAGCACACTTATCCCGTAGAGCACATTTATCCCGTAGATCACTTCCTCAAAAAAATACACAAATAATTAGCACAGCCAAAAAATTCATAGGTGTTCCGTATGTTTGGGGAGGCACCACTCCATCAGGTTTTGACTGTTCTGGTTTTACTCGTTATGTATTTGCTAGACAAGGCATCAAATTACCGCGTGTTAGCGTGAGTCAATACAGAGTCGGAACCCCAGTGGCCTTTCACAATCTGATTCCTAATGACTTGGTTTTCTTTAATGTAGAATCAGGAAACAGAAACCGAGTTAGCCATGTGGGCATCTATATTGGCAAGGGTAAGTTTATCAGTGCAACGTGCCATAAAGGAATCGCTATTTACGGATTTACGCACTATTGGGCCAAAGGGTACATTGGAGCGAGGCGTGTTTAGTGACACAAATGTTTCTGCGACAGGTCTTTAAACTGGCCCGAGAGCCGATGTGTTTCAGATTATAGTGCTCATATGTGCGCTTTCTATAAAATTAAGGACTCCTCAAATTAAACATGAGGAGTCCTTAATTTAATAAGAAACCGCTTGTGGCATGAGCCTATTTTTTTCTTCTGGAAAATTGGATTCCCATAAAGGATATTTCCATAATTTATCGAATTAGTCCTATGTGACATTTTGTGGAAGGGGGGGAAGTGAACATTATGATGCAGAATAATTTAAGTCCTTTAAAAGCAATTTTCCGTAACCCCTATTTAAAATATATGGGGATTTCTCTTTTAGTTATTATCATTACTATTTCTTTAGATATTACATATTTTGCCAACGATATATCTGATAAGCCAATTATATCTGCCAAGGCGTCTTTGGATAACCCGCCTTCCGAATCACTGAAACAATTAAGCCCCTCTTTGACTGCGACAGGACCGATCAAGGTGGTGTATGAGCTGCCGGTGAAACAGCCAGTTGTATACATCACTATAGATGATGGCTGGTATCCAAATGAAGAAGTATTAAAGCTAATGCAACAATATCATCTGCCCATTACTACTTTTCTTATTGAACAAGCTGCTCAGAAGCAACCTTCCTTCTGGCACGAATTCGTAAGTGCCGGTGGGCGTATAGAAGATCATACTGTTAACCATCCTTTTTTAACTCATTTATCACTGGCTGAGGAAAAAAGCCAAATATCTCAACCCATAGATTATTTTCGTCAATACGGTTCGCAATTGGATGAGTTGAGACCTCCTTACGGAGACTTCAATTCAGAAGTCGGACAAGCGGCCTGGGATTTAGGCATTAAATATATCGTAATGTGGGATGCCGAAATGGAAAACTCCATTCTTACCATGAGAAGTAGCCCGGGACTAAAAGCAGGGGACATTATTCTTTTACATTGGGTACCAGGATTAGATCAGGAAATGATCAAGCTTCTGAACATCATCCAAAAACAAAATCTTGGTATCGCTGATCTAACCCAAGCATTAAATGGGGAGCCTCTGACAATATGTTGGCTAAAAGCACCAATTCCGGTCCCCAAGCCAACGTTACCACCAATAAAAGGGACCACCAAGATCCCAGCGGTCCCAAGTACCCTAGCGGTCCCAAATGCTCCAGCGGTCCCAAGTACCCCAGCGGACCCAAATGCTCCAGCGGCCTCAAGCACCCCAGCGGCCACGAGCACCCCAGCGGTCCCAAGTACCCCAGCGGCCACGAGCACTCCAGCGGCCACGGGCACCCCAGCGGCCACGAGCACCCCAGCGGTCCCAAGTACTCCAGCGGCCTCAAGCACCCCAGCGGTCCCAAGTACTCCAGCGGCCTCAAGCACCCCAGCGGCCACGAGCACCCCAGCGGCCACGAGCACCCCAGCGGCCACGGGCACCCCAGCAGTCCCCGGCGCTCCGGCGGTCCCCGGCGCTCCAGCGGCCACGAGCACTCCAGCGGCCACGGGCACCC
>JARLHU010000057.1 GCA_031292095.1 Desulfosporosinus sp. | reverse complement strand
AAATACCAAGGGCAACTCTTCCACAAAACTCCCATGAGTAGGGTGGTGCAGTCGCGAAAATTAAAATAATGTATGTAATTATTATAGCATGGTAAGATCATAAATAAAAGAAAAGATGCTCTTTTTAAGAGCAGTTTTTTTCTTTAGGAGAGATAAGGACCAACCAAATGACGTAAAACCCACGTTAAGACAATATTTAACAGTATGAAGCTAGTTTTCCCTACTCTAAGGAACGATTGGCATAAGGATTTTTCTTTGGGAGTTCTATAAAGAAGGTTATGACAAGTAAAGACCCCCTCATCTGGGTAATAAATCTCCGCCTGACTGCTCAAAATGGTTTGAATCTTTTACTTCGTTGATATAACCTCTTATCTCATACTGAAGTCTATGTTTATCCACTTTGTCACTATCAAAAGCATCTGGAATAAACGCATTCAACATTATCTCTTCACCGGGACGAATGTCTAATTTATTTCCAACTGCCTCGACTTTGGCTTTATTTTGTATATCCCCACTATTTCCATTTTTCACTGGATAACTAATATATACGGTATTTTGTTTAATCAAAAACGAGCTGCCGTTTTTCAGTTTTATAGCATAGTCACTTCCTTCTGGTAATTCACTTTTGGAAACGAACTCTAATTTTATCTTATCCATTTCTTCCGGTAGTTGATTTGTGCTAATCCTTGAACACCCAATAGTCATTACACCAAAACTAATGATCAAAATAATGAAAACAGAGATTATTCTTCTCTTTTTCATGATCAACCCCCATAGCAAATTTTCGATAAACAAAACACAATTTCCTAAACAGAAGCCCTAAAGAATACACCGACATTGCCATTGCACATAACGGTTCGAGGGTTTGCGACGTCGGGTTACTACTTTCATATTCTCTCCGATGTCGCAAACCCTCTGTTGTACTAAACCGCTACGCGGTGGCTTTTTTAGCTCCTATTCTCTAACTATGATATCATCTTTTCTGGATAATTCTAGTAATCAGAAAGGATGATTTTTTTATGTCTCACAAACTCCAACCACTTTCCTCTCATCTCTGTTATATGGCGTGTCCACCTTCGAAGCCACTCCCCAGTTTTCTTACCCAATCTGCTGCAGTTTTTTCATCCACCAAGTTTCATCGTTTAAATGTTTAGAATTTAATGTCATGATCACATAATCTGGCCTTAATTCTAGTCTCTCAGATATACCGGTGTACACGAGATCAATATGTAACTTAAAATCCTTTACCTTTCTATCTTCTATCCGTTCAAATTTGTGAACCATATTTATCACATTAGGGATGGATTCCCAATATGCCATTGCAGCGCTACCACCAGCTGGCATGTCCCACCAAGATGAGTACAGTGGCCATGCCTCTTTGCAACAACCTACTAAGCCTTCAATATTTAAATCTAAAAACTCCGGTGGATTAAACAACTCGTTTTTTGGATTCATTATGCCACGGCTAAGATTGAAGTCTCTTCTCTGTATAAGTTCTGTCCACCATCTCTCCCACTGTCTTGAGAGAAAAATATCGGGGTTTTCTCCTAATTGTTTATACGGCCAAAGCGGAACCAGTCCTGAATATGTTTCCTTTGATATAAAACCGTAACTACAACCAACATAGAGCGCAAAGTTGAGAGCCATATCGTTTGTTACTGTAACCGCCCATGACGGGCCACCATCTTTTCGAATCATTAAAATCACCTCCACCTACTTGGTAAAGCACCATTTCCAATCATACTCGTTGAACCTATTACAGACCCCATAATTATGCTCAGACATGGACATGTCATATAACGATGTATTACCGACATGTGTCGCAGAGCCCTCCAAATCCATAAGGGATATACGACACATGTCGGGAATACTCCCTTTACTGGCACATGGAATTCATTCGTCAACTAGGAATAGTTTACCTTTATTTTACTCCTTGGGTCCTATAACGACGGTTATGACAAGACAATATTTAACAGTAAGAAGCAGGTTTCCTTGACTTTAAGCAAACCTGCTTCGCTATCCAGACTTTCCAATAAAAATGGCTCAAACCCCTGTTGTATCTCACTTATCATTTTAATTCTGTCACTCAACTTAAACCTTCAACAATAAAATGATAATAGATAATAAGCTAAAACATACACCTAATAAACTTATGAAAACTACCACTTGTTTTTGGTTTAGCCCAGATGATAGCAATCTATGATGTATTTGGCTTGCATCCGCCTTATAAATTGGTTCTCCTTTAGAAAATCTTTTGAATACAACAAAAAGATTGTCAAAAATCGGTACCCCCAGGGCCAATACAGGAATTGATATAGAAATTAAAGTGGCTTGCTTAAAAGCACCATTTAGGGCAACAATTCCTAAAATAAACCCCAAAAAATTCGCACCAGAATCACCCATAAAGATTTGAGCAGGATGTTTATTATATCTCAGAAATCCCAGTGCCGCACCGACAATTAGTACTGAGATTAAAGCTGAGTCGTTTTGATCTTTTGCTAATGCAACAACAAATAACGTTGAGCCAGCAATTGCAGATAAACTTCCCGCGAGACCATCCATGCCATCGGACCAGTTAATAACAGTCGTAACTCCTAGAATCCACATAATAGTTAGAACAAACTGCAAAAATACTGGTAAAACGATATATTGGTGTGTTAAAGGATTTGTAAATCCATAAAACACAATTCCAGAGGAATAAATAATAATCGCTGCAAAAATATGTACAATAAGTCTGGGCAGCACTGGAAATTCTTTACCTAATGTCTTAAACCAATCATCAACAATTCCAATTAAAAAAACCAAAGCCGAAGCAATAATTACAAAAATAAATTCTCTATTGATGGGTCTAACAAAAGCAACATAACCACAAACAAATCCAATAAATATCCCTACACCGCCTAGTAGAGGAATAGGTTTATTATGAGTTTTCCTTTCTGTTGGCTTATCGACAAAATGGAATTTTAACGAAACACGCTTTAATATTGGGATAATTGAATATACGATAATAAAAACGAAAAAGAATGCGAATATAAAATTCATTAAGTATTTCCTCCATAACCTAACCCCCAACTTAACCTTCTATTGATTTTACCCAAAAGCTGATATAAATAAATTATTTATTGATGGCACATGGAAATCATTCGCCAGCCATGAATAATTTACCTTTTTTTAATTTGAGTCCTATAAGCGTCAATATGACAAGTTCATTAAATCTAATTCTCCATTTTCGTCCAAATTCCTCCTTGGTAGCCGATTTGCCTGTTTTCTTTTCCTTCATATTTGCACTATCAGAGCGTGTTTTTGTATTAAAGACCAAAGTCCGTTTTTCTCTCGCTCACGTCGATTTACTATGGTGTTTGTGTAGGATAAGAAAACAGAAAGAAAGTTTTGGCGATGGGATTGCCTAGACATTCTTAAACATCCCAGCAATCCCAATTGTTACACGATCATAGCAAAACCCGTTGCTTATGAACAATTTTCTTTTCCTTTGGATGTATTTCCTTTAGCTTCGTCTTTAGACTCGTGACCACTCTACCACTTACTCACGGTGTTCGTTGAAGTGGGGGCTTCTCGATTCATCAGGCTCGTAACCTACACCCTCATCGAAGGCACGATCCATGCCCTTTTGTTTTGATGTTACGCTGCAACGAGTCCTTTTCTAAGGATATTGATCGCCGCATTAATATCTCGATCAATCGTCAACCCACATCCAGAACAATGATGAACTCGTACTGACAACTCCTTTTTAACAAATTGCCCGCATCCACTACAGACTTGACTGGTATACTTGGGATCTACTGCAATAACTCGTTTGCCCAGCGTTTGTTTAGCTTTGGCATCTAAGATATTGAAGAATAATCCCCATCCAGCATCGGATATGGATTTCGCAAGCTTATGGTTCTTAATCATATTCGCGATTTGTAAATCCTCACGAACAATCGTGTCATACTTTTCTAGTAAATTCTTTGCTACTTTATATGCATTGTCCTTACGTTGATTAAGAATATGCTCATGAGTCCCTGCAAGTTCTCTTACCGCTTTTTTGCGTCGATGAGAGCCCTTTTTCTTGCGACTCACAGCTCTTTGTTGGTTTTTGAGTTTATCTTCAACCTGACGATAATTCTTAGGGTTTGGTATTAGTTCACCATCCGATGTTATGCAGAATTCCTTAATGCCCATGTCAATCCCCGCGTCCCGATAGGTTAATGGAACGGTTTGATTCTCCACCTCACAAGAGAAGCAGACATAATACCTACCATTCTTACGAACAACCGTACATGTTTTCATCTCTCCTATTACCTGCCGATGCAGTTTAACCTTGATATTGCCCAGCTTAGATAACTGCAAGTGGCTCCCCGATAAACTAAACCCGCTTTGAGAGTAAGTGAAGCTATTGTATCGCTTATAACCTTGAAACCTTGGGATGCCCGGCGTTTCACCTTGCTTAACTCTACGGAAAAAGTTCTGATACGCCTTATCTAATCGCCTTAGAACATCCTGTAGAACTTGCGAATGAACGGCTGTATACTCTGGCAGCTCTTGCTTAATCATCGGCAACTCGTTCTGCTGAGCATTATAAGATATACTTACCTTCCAATGTTTGTACAGGTAGATCCTATGTTCTAAAGCCGAGTTATAAAGATTCCTGCATAGATCAAGAGTATTGTCTATATTAACCGTTTGTTCTTTGTTCAGGTATATGCGGTATCTATACGTCTTTAAAATTTTTCTCACCTCCAAAACCTTGCCAATTCATCCCCCACCTATTGAGTCCGGGGGACGACTAGACAAACGTCGTTAAAATCCACCTCATCTTTGGCTGTTAGGCATTTTTTGCTTTAAGTACCTTCAGTATATCGGTCGCAACCTATCTTTTTAATTCCTCCCCGCTTTGAAAAGCGAGGATTCCCAAGTCTCCCGAAAGAGCTTGGCTGGCTGTACAAGTGACCTCTATGCAGTCACCGTTAGGCTGCTGCTATACTTTTAAATGTTCGTTTTTCATAGTAGCCAGCGGGTAAAGCCTGACGTGATTTAAACAAGGTGCTCACTTTCTGAGTAGCAAACATCTCTTTCTTCACCTCCTCTCTTGTCGCACTTAAGTTCTAACTACCTTACTTAATTGTATTGCCGTGAGGAAAATTAGTGAAGAGTGAATTTTCAAGCTATGTGCATGTATCTCTTTGGGGATGCGCTTTCATCTCTGGAATCGAATTCCGGGGTTTTTCGCGCACGTTCTATAACGGGAACTAACGCTGAATTGCAAAACTGTTTATACCACACATGCCACCAAAAAGAGGATAGTCCAGGCATTGCACTCCTGTAGCATCAAAAGTCTTGATACCCGGACAATTATGGATGGAACGACGCATAAATTTATAGTAGAAAACGTTGCTTATGAACAATTTTCTTTTCTATTGCTTTCATTCCTTTAGCTTCACCTTGTTACTCTTAATGCCTTTGTCTGGTACATCCAGTGTCCATTTACCATTTTCCGGTTTATAAAAAATCAATCCCTCCTTTAATTTCTCTCTAGTGACAATCCTAACGGGGTTCTGGTCGCCTAAGTAACCGAGCAGGCTATCCACTTGATTCACGCGTTGGCAGATTAAGATAACCCGTTCCCTCGGCGGTTCCCAGCGATAAAGCTCAAGCAAGCTGACGACATCGTCCAAAACAACGCCAATCTGATACTCCCGATCACCATGAACAAAAGTATGCGCGTAGGGTCTATTTGCCACTAACACTTTGACTTCGGCTGAAAGATAATCGCACATTTGTATATAGAGATCAACGCTCATTAGTTTCTGAATCGCCTCACTATCGCTATACCAAAACCAATAATCCTGTTGGTAAGGCACATTGATAATGGCTGCTCCAACAGGCCCCAAGGTATAAAGCTTATATTCTTTGCCCCCGGCAGTTAATGTGTGCTCAACAACTTTGTGTTCACTTTTCAGTTTCGCCAGTATCTTTCGCGCCGTTTTTGAGACACGGTGAAGTATCTGGTGTGCCTGGATTTGCCCGCCGAACATAATCCCCATTGAAGCCAAAAGGTGAAACAGTCGTTTTTCCGTATCGGGGACAAGGAACGACCGCTCGTTAAAACGGTCGTTCATCGTCGCACTTGTTGGAACCCGATACCAACGAATTTTAATATCGTTGATTGTACTGAGGTCGTTGATATCACTTCCCCCCCTTCCTATTCTATCACTCACGCTAGGTGGACAGGGGCTTAGTCCTTTTTGAGTGGGCGCAGATATAGGCCAAAAAGTCTTTGGTGGTCATTGTCGATCGACAGGAGTTTGATCAGGGCCTTATCCCCCCTGTTTAATACCTCATGTCGTGGATGGCGCAAAAATCCGTCCACGTATCCATTTTTCGTTTTTACACGGAAGTAACAACCATTTTCGCGAACCCCCATGATTTCACTGATGTATTCTGCTTGTTCCAAAAGGTCCATCTTCTCCCACGGGTCAGGAATGAGAGCTTTTCGGCTGATCGTGGCTACACCTTTTTCTTTATCATAACCAAGATATTTGACCATAATATGATCCCCAGTTTGTGCGAGCTCTGTGAGATCATCACTCCAGCCGTGCTGATAGTCTGAGGCTGATAGAAAAGCTGTCATGCCACCGATATCCGCGATAATCCGAGTAGGAAGGACCTTTCTTACGACTGCTAAAATTTTATCACCAACAGCTAAGTCCCCTTCAGTACGTTTGCGCATCCATTCGATACCCTCTTTGCGACTTGCCATAAACACGTTATCCTTCTTGACATGTCCCTTAACCATGAAGGCAATCTTTTGTCCTGTCATGTTACGTAGGAACTGATAGCTGTGTTTGAGCTTTTCTCCATCTTTGAGATCATCTTTGCTTTTTACGCAATTGTTCTGTTCAATACCGAACTCGTAGACTGGAATCAATCCTTT
>JARLHU010000056.1 GCA_031292095.1 Desulfosporosinus sp. | reverse complement strand
TCGCCCTCTTTGATCCCTGTAAAGGGTCCAAGAATAACGCAACCAATATTATCTTCTTCAAGGTTCATGGCCATACCATAGACTTGTCCAGGAAACTCTAAGAGTTCACCGGCCATAGCCTTCTCTAAACCGTATACACGGGCAATACCGTCACCAACCTGGATAACTGTCCCGACATCTACGATATCAACCGCCGTATCGTAGCGTTCAATTTGCTGTCTGATAATAGAACTAATTTCTTCTGGACGCAAGTTCATCCTTTTATTTCACCCCTACTTCCTGAGGTTTATCCGAGGTTCTACGCAAATCCGCACGCATTTTATTCAATGCGTGGGCGATGGTCCCATCAATCACGCTATCACCTATCTGTATAAGAATTCCACCTATGAGTTCAGCCCGAACTTCACTAACGATTCTGACGTCTTTCCCGGTCTTACGTCCAATGGCCTGTTTTAGATCGTCGAGTTGAGAAGCACTCAGAGCCATAGCACTGGACACTTTAGCTTCTACAACATGCCGTGCCTCATCCGCCAACCGAGTAAACTCACGTTGAATGAACGGTAAAAGGCTTTCCCTTTTCTTATCAATCAATAGATAGAGAAAATGACGTGTCGTGGCACCAAAGTCTTCACCCAGCAACTTATCCATGACGGTTTTTTTCTCGTTCAAGGAAATATGCGGATGAAGCAGGACGCTTTTAACCTCTCCATTTTCCTCCACCAATTTTGTAAGTTCACGCAAGTCATTGTCAATTGGATCAAGAGACGTGTCTAAGGCAATATTAAACAAGGCCTGAGAATACCTACGAACTAATGCCCCATTTATCATTGCATTTCCCCTACCTCTTGAATGAATTGTTCAACGAGTTTTCCTTGACCCTTCATGTCAAGCTTTTGCCGAATAATTTTTTCAGCCACTAAAACCGACAGATCGGCAACTTGTGCCTTAACCTCGGTAATCGCCCGGTCACGTTCTCGTTCAATATCTGCTAGTGCAGATCTTTTGATCTTTTCGGCTTCTTCATGAGAAGCAGCTAAGATTTCAGTCGCACGAGTTTCACTGACCTTTGTGGCCTTGGCAATCACATCTTGGGCTTCCTGACGAGCTTTGCGCATTTCTTCTTGGTACTCGCGTTTGATTTGCTCTGCCTGTTTGCGTTCATTTTCTGCCTGAGCAAGCATGGATTCAATGCCACTCCGCCGAGTTTCCATCATTTTCATTAACGGACCCCAGGCTTTTGCACTGAGCAGCCAGACAAGCAACAGGAAAGAAACTATCATTACCACAAACGTATAGTCAAATTGAATAGGATTCCCGCCCAATGGTCTACCCCCCCCTCGAGTATGATAACGTCAGAATGATTTTTTTCAAGGGGGAACTTTCGTTCCCCCTTGAATTAAGATGGGTCTAGCATTTGCCCATCATGCAAGCTTACTTTGTGAACATGAGAAGAAGGGCAAGTACCCAAGTTAACAGTGGTAAGGCCTCGATCAAGCCGACACCGATAAACATGGTGGATTGTAAGGATGCTTTGGCCTCAGGTTGGCGAGCAATACCCTCCAAAGTTTTAGTAACAACACTACCATTACCAAGCGAAGCTCCAAGGGCTGCTAATCCAGCAGCAAGTCCTGCGCCCAACGCAGCTGCAGCAGATACGTCCATTAGGATTTCCTCCTTTCTTATTTGCAATAGATTGTAAGTATTATTCCCTCAGCGAGCATCAAGCATCACTGAAAACTAACTAAAACGAAGTGTTAATGATCACTTGAGACAGCTTGAGATATATAAGCCGTGGTCAACACCGTGAACACATAAGATTGAATGGCTCCGATGAATATACTGAAGGCCAGCCAAACTACCATGGGAGGAATTCCCCCCAGAACTGATTTCCCCGGAAGCATAAGAATAACCTTGATTAGAATTTCACCAGCAAAAATATTCCCAAATAAACGAAAGGCCAGTGTCATTGGCTTCGAGAGCATGTCAATGACGTGAATGATTGCAAACACCTTAAAAGGCTCAATAAAATGATGGAAATAATGGAGTCCTTTGTGCTTAACCCCTAAGCCGATGACCATGATAATGGTTAATATCGCCAAAGCCATTGTAATGTTGATGTCCGCTGTAGGTGACGAGAAAACCGGTCCTTCGAAAACCTTGTTTAACTGTGCAAAGTCTATGTGGAAAATTTCAAATAAATTAAACGTTAAGTTTGGGATAAGACCGAGCATATTGGAAAAGAACACAAACACGATCAGCGTTAGCAAATACCCTAGAATTGGACGTCCCTTTTCTAGACCCATATTGTCGTTCACAAGGTTACTAACAAAATCGACAATCCATTCCAAAACATTCTGCATTTTACCAGGTTTGCCACTCGTTAAATTACGAGCTCCTATTAAGCAGAAGACAATAACCAGAAACATCGTAATCCAAGTCATCATCAAAGTTCTTGCATGAAAGGTCATGCTTCCCAAATGCCATAAAACTAGTTCTTCATGCACTTCTTTTATCACCCCTTTCTCCATGAAGTTTATGTATTGCAACGGTGATGAACGATACAATCACCCCTGTAGCAATCCCTAGAGCTAAACTAAAAAGCCAGTTCGAATGGAAGCGTGCCACTATAACAACAACAAGGGTAATCATACCTAACCGAGCCATAAGGCTTCGGCGCATCCGGATTAGTGCTGAATTAATATCGAGTTCAGAACTGCGATGTGTCTCACGATAAATCCAAAGCGTATAACCAAACCCTGCCCAGTATCCCACTAAGCCACCAAGCAAGGGCAGTCGACCTGTTAGTGCGATTGCCAACAAGATGCAAGCAGTGCCACTCAATAAGGCTATAAAGCTACTTCTAATCATCAGATGCCCCAAGTTTTTTCAAAGTGACCACAAGATAGCTCCCTCCGAGTATTAAACCGCTTATCATTAAAATTATCGTCAACCAAGGTTTTATTCCCCATAGGTCATCCAAGTAACTCCCTAAGAAAAATCCACCCCCAACCAACACTGCCAATGAAGTCGAAATACTGGATCCGACCTCAAGCGCTTTCTGCCATCCCTTAGGGTTCCTAGCCATCTTCATTCGTTCCTTCTCTTTGTACTAAGGTTAATGTATTCGCGACGCACATCTAAATTCCTGCTCTTTTTGCAATTAAATCTGTTAATTGAATATTTATATTTTTTTGAAACTTTCTGGTTATTTTCGTCCAGTTATTATATTTTGACACATTATATCATAACTTTGTACTATGTCGTACAGCATTGTTTAATTTTATCTCCACATTTACTTTCCTTCGATAATTTTAGCAATCCGGTCGGCCGCACAACCGTCCCCGTAGGGATTGGTCGCCATTGCCATTTTATGGTAGGAATTTTGATCACTGAGCAGACGTTTCAATTCCGATAATACGCTTTCATACCCGGTCCCCACCAGCGAGACAGTCCCTGCTGCCACAGCTTCAGGGCGTTCTGTGGTATCTCGTACTACCAATACTGGTATACCTAATGAAGGAGCTTCTTCCTGAATTCCTCCCGAGTCTGTCAAGATTAAGTGCGACCGTGCCATTAGATTTACAAATGGTTCATAGTCCATCGGTTCTACTAGATTGACCCTCGGATGCGCTCCTAATATTTCAGTGACCACTTTCCGAACCTGGGGGTTTTTATGTACGGGAAATATAATATAGGTGTCCGGGAATAACTTAAGTGTATGCTCCAAAGCCTGATAAATTTGACGCATCGGTTCACCGAGATTTTCTCTACGGTGGGTTGTGACCAGAATCATTCGTGACTTTTCTCCCTGTCTGAGAATCGTCTGGATGTGAGGGTCTGTAAAACTGTACTCTGGTTTCACCGTGGCTAACAAAGCATCGATGACTGTATTGCCTGTGACGAAGATCTTTTCTGGTGCAATACCTTCAAACAGAAGATTCTTCTTTGCCGTTTCTGTCGGAGCAAAATGAAAATCTGTCAGAACACTTGCTAGTTTGCGATTCATCTCTTCGGGGAACGGTGAATACTTATTTCCCGTACGCAACCCCGCTTCAACATGCCCAACCGGAATTTGCGCATAAAAAGCGGCGAGTGCAGCCACAAATGTGGTCGTCGTGTCCCCGTGTACCAGTACAAGGTCAGGGAGTTCACGTTGATAAACCTCTCTGAGCCCGTTAAGTGCCCGAGTTGTGATTTCTGTTAACGTTTGCCCGTGCCTCATGAGGTTTAAATCAAAATCAGGACTCATATTGAACAACTTCATAACCTGATCTAACATCTCACGGTGCTGAGCCGTCACGGTAACCTGACAGTGGATTGTCTCCTTCTGCCGAAGCGCTCGGATCACCGGGGCCATTTTTATAGCCTCCGGGCGTGTGCCAAACACTACCATCACTTTTTTCCGATTTATCACATTTTGACTCCCTTCCCTAACATCAAGGCGCGAGATGCGATGTTCGAGGCTCAACGGTTATGTTTCGCACTTCACATCAAGTTGTACCAATTCTAAGCCTGCTTCTTTTGCCATTGTTGCTGCGAGCTGATCCGGATAGGTATGAGTATAGACCACACGTTTTATCCCCACATTAATCAGCAATTTTGTACATAGCACGCAAGGCTGATCGGTGCAATAGAGGTCCGCGCCTGCAATTGCGACCCCATGCTTGGCCGCCTGTACCAATGCATTTTGCTCCGCATGCACGGCACGGCAAATCTCATGGCGCTCTCCTGAAGGAATGCTTAAACTCTGCCGTAAACAACCGACTTCATCGCAATGCAGGAGCCCGGAGGGACTTCCATTATACCCTGTACTTAAAATTTGCTTATCTTTGACCATTACGGCCCCAACCTGACGGCGCAGACAAGTTGATCGACCTGCAACCACTTGTGCCAGTTGCATAAAATAACTATCCCAACTCGGACGTTTTCTCGGTGTCGTCATTTTGTCCCGAACAGCCGATCTCCCGCGTCCCCGAGTCCCGGTACAATATATCCGTGTTCGTTTAATCGCTCATCCACTGCTGCAATAAATATATCCACATCAGCATGTGCATTTTGTACGGTTTTAATTCCTTCTGGGGCTGCAATTAGGCACATTAGTTTAATATTTTTAGCGCCACGATCTTTTAAAAATGTAATGGCCGCGGACGCAGAACCACCCGTTGCCAACATGGGGTCGATGACAATAAGATCCCGTTCCTCAATATCATTAGGTAGCTTGCAATAATATTCCACCGGCAATAGGGTCTCCGGATCTCGATATAGCCCGACATGTCCAACTTTTGCCGCCGGAATCAAGCGGAGCATTCCATCCACCATTCCCAACCCGGCACGTAGAATCGGAACCAAGCCGACTTTCCGACCGGCAAGCACATTGACCTTTGCTAATGCAACCGGTGTCTTTACCTCTATTTCCTGAAGAGGAAAATCACGGGTTACCTCATAGGCCATCAACATCGCGACTTCCTCTACTAATTCCCTAAATTCCTTAGAACCTGTCTTCTCATCACGAATAAGGGACAACTTATGTTGTATTAGAGGATGATCAAGGACTTGAAGCTTTGCCATGGTTCAGGACTCAACTCCTAATCTAAATTTTCATATAATGGATACTGAGCACATAACGCGCTGACAATTTCCCGCGCTTTCGTTAGTTTATCAGTTTCATGGCGTGAGGTCAAGGCAAGGTCCATCGCCTCCGCGATCTGCTGCATCGCCTCTGGATTCATGCCACGTGTCGTAACAGCAGGCGTCCCAACACGAATTCCGCTCGTAATATAAGGGCTAGCCGTATCAAACGGAATCGTATTCTTGTTTACAGTAATACCCACTTCGTCTAGGATTGTTTCCGCTTCTTTCCCTGTTACCTCTTTGCTCCGTACATCCACAAGAATAAGGTGGTTGTCAGTCCCCCCCGAGACAAGGCGGAATCCTCGATCTAACAGCGCTTGAGCTAGAGCCTTAGTATTTTCAATTATACGATTTTGATACAGTTTAAAGTCTGGCTGAAGGGCTTCACCAAATGCAACCGCTTTCGCCGCAATAACATGCATCAAGGGCCCCCCTTGAATTCCCGGAAAAATGGCTTTGTCAATTGCTTGCGCATGCTCTGCCTTACAGAGAATTAAACCACCACGTGGGCCTCTTAGCGTCTTATGAGTTGTAGTGGTAACAAAGTGCGCATAAGGGACAGGAGATGGGTGCAATCCCGCAGCCACGAGGCCAGCGATATGCGCCATATCCACCATGAAATAGGCATCCACTTCATCCGCAATTTCACGCAATTTGGCGAAATCAATAATCCTCGAATAGGCGCTTGCCCCAGCAACAAGCAGCTTTGGACGATGCTGGAGAACCAGCTGACGAACCTGCTCGTAGTCGATGCGTTCCGTTTCCTTATCAACGCCGTATGAAACAAAGTTAAAATAAACCCCTGAGATATTGACAGGACTGCCATGGGTTAAGTGACCCCCGTGGGATAAATTCATCCCAAGTACCGTATCTCCGGGTTTTAACACCGCAAAATAGACGGCCATATTGGCCTGGGATCCAGAATGTGGTTGAACATTGGCATGCTCCGCATCAAAAAGTTTCTTGATGCGTTCACGAGCTAGGTCTTCGACCACATCGACAAACTCGCAACCGCCATAGTACCTTTTTCCCGGATACCCTTCGGCATACTTATTCGTTAATACAGATCCTTGTGCCGCCATCACTGCTCGGCTAACAAAGTTCTCGGAGGCAATCAGTTCAATGGTATTTCTTTGTCGGTTCTCTTCTTGTTTGATGGCTTCCGCGACTTCTGGGTCTTGGGGTTTCACCCATTGATTAATGTAATCCATTGTTTTCACTCCTAATCTTAATTGAGGGTCTCGGCCTGTTCGCACACGTTCCATCGAGGAGGAAGTGTCTTAGCACGTTCGCACACGTTCCATTGCTATTCGCTTGACGCAATTCCACTAAAGTGCTTCTCTAAGCTAAGAAACTTCCTCTGGTCTGGGGTCGACGGAGGTTTGGAACGATGTTGGGAAGGTGGGTGCAACGGGGGACGGTTCTTGTTTGCATATTAACGTTTTAGCGTCTGCGCTCATTGCCGCAATTCTTCTTTGAATACTCTCACTCTGTTGTTACAATGTGTACTCGGCTCGGGGCCCACCGATGAGGCGTGGGCGGGTGTAGGCTAGGGTTAAGTGTGCTGCTCCCAATTCCTTCACATGTAAACGAATAGGTATTGCTACTGGTCGAAGGTGCATGCCGATAAATGTATCCCCAATATCAATTCCAGCATGCGCTTGAATTTTTTCTACCATCACCGGTGTTGAAAAAGTCTTCCACGCTTGCACTGTCATAGCACCTCCAGCATGAAGCGCCGGAAGCACCGTAACCTCCTCTAACCCATAGTGTTCTACACAAGCTTCTTCCACTACCAACGCCCGGTTAATATGTTCGCATCCTTGTACCGCTAAAAAGATGCCTCGTTGGTGAATCCGTTCCAGCAAAGGTGGAAACAAAACCTCGGCAACCTCTAAGCTACTTCCTTGCCCAATCTGTTGACCGATAACTTCACTGGTGCTACATCCCACAACGAGGATCTGCCGCATGCGAAAATTAGCCTTCAGGAAAAAAGCATCCAGTACCTCGTCCCAAACTTTGGCGATCTCAGTCAATCTATCTGCAAACATTCTATCCACGAGAAAGCGTTCCTCCTCTCCTTGACTTGGACTTGAACAGGACGTTCGAGATTAGAACATTGCCATGAATCAAACAAGGATGTTTGAGCCGTGCTACACCTCTTCGCCACGTTCAATGTCAGAAATCAAATTCACACGGCGGGCATGCCTGCCCCCAGCAAACTCAGTTTTCAAAAATATGTCCACAATGTCGAGAGCAAGCCCAACACCGGTTACCCGTCCACCCAGTGTTAAAACGTTGGCATTATTATGTTCTCTGGCCATTCGGGCAGAAAACGTCTCAGTGCAGAGTGCAGCTCGGATTCCTCGGATTTTATTGGCTGCCATGGAAATTCCCTGCCCTGTTCCACAAATTGCTATCCCCAAGTCAGCCTCTCCCTTTATGATCGCAGTGCCCACTGCAAAACCATACGCGGGATAATCTACCGAATCGGTCGAATGAGTCCCTAAATCTTGGACTTCTAATCCCTGTGCTTCTAAATGCATACGAATAGCTTCCTTGAGTTTGTAGCCACCGTGATCAGATCCCAATACAACTCTCACGTTCATCCCCCAAATCTTTTCTATCAATACGTTCAGTTCTACAGATAGTTACAAAATTCCTGCAAAAACACAAAATAAAGCGACGTTTTACGCCGCTAGTGTAGACATCTTTAGCCTATCTTATGCGCGATGCACGAGGCACGAGGCACGACATTAGAACTTCGAACCTCGCGCCTCGTGCCTCGATCAAAGCAGTTGATCCCGTAATGTGCATAACAGTGCGCTGATCTCCTGAGCTGTCTGACGATAAGCTTCGAGGGTGCCTCCCCAAGGATCACGAACATCCTTTTTTTGTCCTCCCCAATCTCCCAAATACCTGGTTTTATGTATATATTGTGGGAAGCTATGTTGCAAGCTTTTTTCTTGCATTTGTGTCATCGGGATAATCCAATCTGCGTCCTCCAGTAGGTCTGCCCGAATCTTTCTGGAACGGTGCTGGGATAAGTCTACATTTTGTTCTTTAAGAACCGCCAAAGCATGGAAACTAGCTTCCGATCCTTCCCACGCTTCCATCCCCGCCGAACTGACCTGGACAGCATCTCCAAACATTTCCCGTGCCAATCCCTCAGCCATTGGACTACGACAGGTATTTCCTGTGCATATAAACAAAAGTTTCAAACCTTATAACCTCAATCCCTTAGAATAACAATTTGACACCAATCAGACACAACGCCAACCCACCGAGTAGTTCAGCCTTATCTCCCAGCCACGTTCCCAACACCCGTCCTAAAATCAAGCCCATCCCAGTCATGAGCCCAGCGACCGTGCCTATAATCATAACCGTGAGGAAGATATCAGTTTTGATCGTTCCCAGTGAAAATCCAACACTTAAGGCATCCAAGCTAACACTAGCTGCAAACATATAAATTCCGAATCCAGATAAAGAACTATTAGTAGCTGAATTATTAGGCATAAGGGCGCTTCTGGCCTCACCTAAAGGAAAATGTTCAGTGGTTGGCCGAAAGACTTTGTAGAGCATCCGCCCCCCCAACCCGATCAAGACTAAGGCCCCTATCAAACTTGCATAGCGGCCGAGAATTGCTCCTGATGCTTCACCCAGCATTATCCCCACAAGCGGCATAACCACATGAAAAATGGCCACCACCAATGACAAACGAAACATCATACGCTTCCTGATTCCCGACAAACCAATCGCCAAGGACAAGGAAAAAGCGTCTGCTCCTAAGGCAATTGCTATTGCCACAACCCATGCTAAATTCAATACTCTTCCCTCCGTTCTAATTATAGTATATGCACAGGAAAGAGTCTATAAGACGGATGTAGGGGCACAATACATTGTGCCTGACCAGGAGATATTGTACTTCTTATATGTATTGAATTTTCCGCCCGGCTGCTTTCTGCAAACGGTTCATAATGGCGGTGCCCAGGCCTCCTTCTTCGACCCCTTCAGCCAAGATAATATCCATTCCCCTCTCATCACATAGGCGTAAGCCCTCAAATAAGTTACTTGCGACTTCTTCCGGACGATTTTTCGAGCCCAGAACAAATAAGAGATCAGGAAGCCGGTTATGCAAAAAGGGCGCACTCTCCAGGGTACAAAGAACCCCAACTTTTTTTAGCCTAGCATGCCCTTTATAGATTTCTTGTCCCATCCGCTGTACGACGCGCTCGGAGGAGCCGACCATCAAAATCATCTCTCCTTGCGGTGCATAGTGCCTATATTTCATGCCGGGTGCTTTGGGCACCTGGTTCTCCAACAGCTCGTCTACCTGAATTTCGCCCAATACCGCCTCCAACTGTTCCTTGGAGATTCCACCCGGACGCAGGATAGTGGGAATCCCCCCACTCAAATCAAGCACGGTTGATTCCAAGCCAACCAGACAAGCCCCAGCATCGAGAATCAGCGGAATTTTGCTTTTCATATCACGCCAAACATGGCTTCCACTTGTCGGACTGGGTTTACCAGAGAGGTTAGCGCTTGGTGCGGCAATTGGAAGCCCGGTTTCTTCGATCAGGCGGAGAGCAACCGGATGACTGGGCATACGAATTGCCACATTAGGCAGCCCAGCTGTGACTATATCCAAAACATTGGCCGTTTTCGGCATGACCAGTGTCAACGGACCTGGCCAGAAATGCTGAACGCAAAGCTCTGCTGCCGGCGTCCAGCCTTCAACTAGCAAGTTTGCCATCACACGGTTGCAAACATGTACAATTAAGGGATTATCCTGGGGTCGACCTTTTGCTGCGAAAATTTTGGCGCAAGCTGAAGCATCCAGGGCATTTGCCCCTAACCCATAAACTGTTTCCGTCGGAAAGGCTACTAGCTCCCCTGCTCGCAACCACTCTGCACCTTCTTTTAATAATTCAGCTTCTGGATGAACTCCATCAATATAACTTCTTTTTGTCTGCATCTCTGCTCACCTCACTAAGATCACCCTGTCCCGTCCCGCTAAGTCCAGGAAAACTTGTGTTTCAAAACCTTTCAGCTGGAAAATTCCACGAACCGCCTCAGCCTGATTCCAACCTATTTCCATAAGCAGCTTCCCTTGAGGGTTTAATAACGGTCGTAACTCTTCTGACAAACGGCGATAGAAGTCTAAACCGTCTTGTCCCCCTAAAAAAGCCATAGGGGGTTCGCGGAAAATCTCCGGAGCGCACTGACTGTAGTCCTCTGTGGAAACATAGGGGGGGTTCGTGATAATAAAATCCCAACGTTCACCCTGGATAGGCGTGACAAAGTCCCCCTGCCGCCATTGCACTGCGACTCCCAAGCGTTCGGCATTCTGTCGTGCAACATCTAAGGCGGCTGGCGAAAGATCGGTTCCAACCACCTCTGCCTGAGAATAATAATACGCCATCGAAATCGCCAGAGCCCCACTTCCTGTACAAAGATCCGCGACCTTGATCGGCAGGCCTCTCCCCTGTTTTTCTTCTTGTCTTACGATGTCCAGCCATTTCTCGACCAAAATTTCACTGTCCGCGCGTGGAATAAGCACGCGCTCATCAATGCTGAAGGAAAGGCCCATAAACTCCTGCCGCTTTAATATGTATTGGAGTGGCTCGTGTTCGGCGCGACGAATAATTACCCCCCGATAGTCCGCCTCTTCTATCTTAGATAAATTACGGCCAAGATCAAGATAGAGGCGGTCACGCCGCGACACGCCCAAAACTTCGGCTAATAATAAGTCTGCGTCATAGCGGGCATTTTCTATCCCTTTTTCCAAGAGCTGTGCCTCACCATACTGCATTCCTTCTAGTACCTTCAAACAGCTTAACCCCCCGGCATATTCGATATTCGAGGTTCGAAGTTCGTGGTTCGAGATTCGTCGTTCGTGACTCGTCGTTTTGATTCGTCATTCGAACCACGAATATCGAATATCGATTTTAGTCGATCTCAGCCTTTAACCGTTCCGCTTGATCTGAAGTAATTAGAGTTTGGATGATCTCTTCCAAGTCTCCGGTCATGATCGTCTCCAAACGATGTAACGTCAGGCCTATTCGATGATCTGTAACTCGGCCCTGAGGAAAATTAAACGTTCTAATCCGCTCGCTTCGGTCACCGGTGCCCACCTGACTCCGACGTTCAGAGGCCTGCTCCCCACTAGCTTCGTCTTGAGCTTTCTCCAATATGCGAGCACGTAATACACGTAAGGCCTTCTCTTTATTCTTAAGCTGGGATTTTTCATCCTGGCAAGATGCTATAATTCCAGTCGGCAGGTGGGTAATCCGCACCGCCGATTGCGTGGTGTTTACACACTGTCCGCCAGGTCCGCTAGAACAAAAGACATCAATGCGCAAGTCATTGGGATTGATCGAAACTTCCACTTCTTCCGCTTCAGGAAGAACTGCGACCGTCGCCGTAGAGGTATGAATCCTTCCACCCGACTCTGTGGATGGAATTCGCTGCACCCGATGGACACCACTTTCAAACTTCAGTTTGCTATAAGCGCCATGCCCTTCCACTAAAAAGATAACTTCCTTATAGCCACCAATATCTGTATAACTGGCACTGAGAACCTCCGTTTTCCAGCCCTGTCCTTCTGCATAGCGAGTATACATCTTATAAAGATCTCCCGCAAATAAAGCCGCTTCATCGCCACCTGCCCCTGCTCGAATTTCCATAATGACGTTTTTCTCGTCATTGGGATCTTTTGGTAGGAGAAAGACGCGCATCTTTGCTTCTAATTCCAGAGCTTGGTTTCGCAAATCATCTCGCTCTTGCTCCGCCATCTCCTGCATATCCGAATCGAGGTTTTCCTTGAGTAGGTTCTCTGTATCCTCAAGCCCCCGCAATACCTCTTGGTATTCTCTGAACGCTGTGACAAGGTTCGTCATACCTGCCTGCGCTTTGGCATATTTTTGCCACTCATTCTGATTAGCTAGGATCTCCGGGTCACTAAGAAGTTCCGTGAATTCATCATATTTTCGTTCAATTTCGTAAAGTTTCTCTAACATTTTTTACACCTCAAAATTTATGTTAATTCCTGACCGGAATCCAAAACGCCCTTTAAAGCCGCCAGTGCGACCTCTAACTGGGCATCATCCGGTTCCCGCGTGGTTAATTTCTGCAATAGCAGGCCTGGAACAATAAGCCAACGGAGCCACGGCGATTCTAAATGACGCGAAGAAAATTTAAGGATCTCGTAGGCGATTCCAGCCACAAAAGGCATAAGAAGCATTCGAGAAAGCAAACGCCACCACAAGGGCTGTAAACCCACAAAGGCGAACACAAAGATGCTCACAACAACAACAATCAGAAGGAAACTTGTCCCGCAGCGCGGATGTAGCCTTGGGAATGGATGTGAATTTTCTACTGTGAGCTCTAACCCTGCTTCATAGGTAAAAATTGCTTTATGCTCGGCACCATGATATTGAAAAACCCGCTGAATATCTTTGAGCCTGGAAATAAGCAAAATATACAGAAAAAAAACTACGAGTCGTATTGCTCCCTCCAATAGATTCTGCCACATAACTCCAGTGACTTTTCCTCTTAGCAAGTGAGCCATTCCGGTCGGCAATCCGACAAAAAGCAGAAGGCCCAGGCCAAAAGCAAATCCTATGGTCAATGCCATTTCCCAAAACCCAAGTTCTTCGTCTCCGCCATCTTCCTCTCCCATTGAACGATTGGCAGAAAAGGTCAAGGCTCGCATCCCTACGATCAGTGAATCTACGAGAGCTACAAACCCTCGAATCAACGGCAACTTTAAAATAGGTTTAGTAGCCCATGAATTAAGTTTCAAGCGCGTAAGCTCAATCTTACCATCCGGTAGCCTGACCGCAATAGCACTCTCACGAGGTCCACGCATCATGACTCCTTCTATGACCGCTTGCCCGCCATATTGGACCGGTCTACCCATCCTACTTCCTCCTCTATTATATCGAAGTTCGAGGCGCGAAGTTCGATGTTCGAAAGCATAATTCGAAGCGCGATGCGCGATGTTCAAATCTCTCGCTTCGCTCTCTAAATATATCGTTCTTCGTACCTCACGCCTCTCTAGTCTCTCTCTTCACACCTCGAGCATCGCACTTGCGCTTTACGTAAAAAGCAGAGCTTGCGCTCTGCTTTTCCACCAGCAACGACCGCAGGCCGTTGTTTACATCCCATATTTCTTTTTAAACCGATCAACCCGTCCGCCGACGTCGACAAACCGCTGTACCCCGGTATAGAAGGGATGGCATTTCGAACAAATTTCCACTTTGATGTCTTTTCTTGTGCTGGCTGTTAGAATGATTTCTCCGCAAGCACATGTCACCGTGGTTTGTTCGTATTTCGGGTGAATTTTTTCTTTCATGTCTTCACCTTCTTTCCCATTTGGATCGAGGCGCTCTTTTGTACTATCAGAAAGTATAAACTTACGTTATATACTTTCTAAGCATAAGTTCGACTAGGCTGCCGCCTTCGCCAAGGCTGCAAGAATGCTAATTCGTGCGAAGACAGTGTCTTCGGGCGCCAACCAAGTTTTCTTTACCGCACCTATTTTATACACATTTTCAGTCAACTCTTATCATTATAGCATAAATATAATCTGTGGGTCAAGATCATTTTTTCCATTCCACTATTTTTCCATCATTGCTAGGCATTCTCTCCAAACTTTGGCTAAATCATACAAGAGAAGATTCAATGCAGCCTTTCATGGCATATTGCGGCTTCTTGTCAAAACGATGGCGTGCTTCGATAAACCGAACTGTCCCAGTTTTCCCCCGTATGACAACGGTGTGCGTCAATGCCCCTTTGGAGGTATAGGTTACCCCACGTAGCAAGGGGCCCTCTGTAATCCCTGTAGCCGCAAAAAAGACATCATCTGTACTTACCAAATCGTCCATCATTAATAGTTTATGAACATCATCAATTCCTAAGGCTTTCGCACGAGCAACATCCTCTTCATTTTCCGGCCAAAGACGACCCTGCATTTCCCCGCCCATACAACGAAGAGCCGCCGCGGCAAGAACTCCTTCAGGCGCTCCGCCAACTCCCATCATCATATCAACACCCGTATCTTCAAAGGCACAGGCCACAGCCGGTGAAACATCCCCATCCGTTATAAGACGAACCCGCGCTCCACAAGCACGAACGTCCTTAATCAGTTGCTGATGGCGTGGACGATCTAAGATCACAACCGTCATATCTTGTATACTTTTTCCCAAAGCTTTGGCCACATTTGAGACGTTTTCAAATACCGGTGCATCCAAACTAATCTTCCCTACCGCAGCAGGACCTACTGCGATCTTATCCATATACATATCGGGAGCATGAAGCAAACAGCCTCTCTTGGCAATAGCAACAACGGCGATCGCCCCTGGAATCCCTTTGGCACAACTGTTAGTTCCCTCTAGGGGATCAACTGCAATATCCAATTGTGGACTTTCTCCATTTCCGACTCGTTCCCCGATATAGAGCATCGGAGCCTCATCCATTTCCCCTTCTCCGATCACCACCGTACCGTCCATGTGAATCGTGTTAAAAACTGCTCGCATTGCTTCAACAGCAGCATTATCAGCCTCATTCTTCTGCCCCAGCCCCACCCAACGTGCTGATGCCAAAGCCGCAGCCTCCGTTACTCTGGCAAATTCCATCGTGAGTTCTCTTTCCAATTTTAAGCCCTCCTCAATTCTTTCACTCATCTTCTCTTCCTCGTCCACAAGGTATAGCAACGACAATCGTATCTCCGCTGAGGTATACATTACGAATTATGTCATCATATTTATTGTCAACCTATTAATAGTGACATACTTTTAAAGTGTTTTCAACCATAAAAAATTTTCTGCTCGTACAAAAAGGTTGGCATCAGCTTATCTGTATTTCAGACAGGCGGATGCCAAAATCGAGGTTCGATATTCGGGGATCGAGGTTCGAAATCCGAGATAGTTCAACTAAACTCGAGATAAACTTCAGAGTGGGGTAACGTATTTCCGATACGCATATCATGACTTTCTAAAGTTTTTTCCAATCCGCTAGAAACTTCTCAATCCCAGCATCTGTCAAGGGGTGACGGAATAGTTGCCTTAAGACGCCGAACGGAACTGTTGCATAATCTGCTCCTAATTTGGCAGCTTCCGTGACATGAACCGGGTTTCTGATACTAGCAGCAATAATTTTTGTTTCGATATCATTGACTTGGAAAATCTCACACATATCTGCCAACGTATTTAGCCCATTTTCACCGATGTCATCCAGTCGCCCCAGAAATGGGCTAACATAGGTTGCGCCCGCCCGTGCTGCTAGCAACGCTTGATTTGCTGTAAACACGAGAGTGACATTCGTCTTGATTTTCTCGGCACTTAAGGTCTTGACGGTTTTGAGACCAGCTTCAGTCATCGGGATCTTGATCACTATATTCGAATGAATTGCTGCTAACACATGCGCTTCCTGCAACATTCCTTCATAATCAAGTGCGATAACCTCTGCGCTTATAGGGCCGTCAACAATCCCTGTCACTGTGTTGAGAAGTTCGTGAAAGTCCTTTCCTTCCTTAGCCACTAAACTAGGGTTCGTCGTTAGGCCGGCAATGACTCCCATATCCCACGCTTGCTTGATTTCTTCAATATTTGCAGAGTCCAAAAAAAACCGCATGAGGTTACCTTCTTTCTATAGAGGCACATTCAAGATGCCTAAGTTTACGCCTTCCCGTTGCTACCGAAAACTCGAATTTTCTCGCGGATTATCGCGGTCGCAGCTTCCCGAGCAGGACCCAACATTTTACGAGGGTCAATTTCTTTGAGGTTCTGCTCAAGCACAAGGCGGGCTGCATTGACAAACGCTTCGCGGATATTGGTGTCAATGTTAATTTTACAGACACCTCGAGAAATCGCTTCTCGCAGCGCTTCATCTGGAACTCCCGAAGATCCGTGCAAGACAATAGGTGTTGAAACACGTTCTCGAATTTTTGTTAATCGTTCAAAATCAAGTTTCGGAATCCCTATGTATTGACCATGAGCGGTTCCGATGGCAATCGCTAACGCATCCACCTGCGTCGCTTGAACAAAATGTTCCGCATCAGCCGGATCTGTAAACAAGGCCTCTCTGTCGCTAACGGTGATGTCATCTTCTGTCCCGCCAATTTTACCCAATTCGCCCTCTACTGAAATGCCGAGAGGCCTAACTGCTTCAATTACTTTGTTAGTCAAGGCAATATTATCTTCCAGCGAGTGTTTAGATCCGTCAATCATCACGGAAGAAAAACCGTTACGCGCACACTGCATAACTTGAGCAAAACTTGTCCCATGGTCCAGATGCAGGGCTATCGGCACGCTGGCGTTTTCGGCAGCCAATTTCGTCAAAGCCGTAATGTACTCAATGCCTGCATATTTTATGGCACCTTGGCTGGCCTGAATAATAACCGGAGCATTTTCAGCCTCTGCTGCAGCCACTATGGCCTGGACGATCTCCATATTATTACAGTTAAACGCCCCTACTGCATAATGTTCCTTTTGAGCCTTTGCCAGTAACTCAACCATTGAAACTAACGCCATTTTGTTTCCTCCTTGTTCGTCTTTGAAATGTGCTGCCCTCGCAACGGACTATTAATAAGCCAAGTTTTATTCTCTTCCAAATACATCGAATCTATTCCTTCAATCTGACGAACATTATCCGCACTATCCGCATAGATCACGCCCACAGCTTCACAGCATTCACAATAAAGTTCGATGTGATCCGGTAACAATTCAAAGGATAACTGATGATTTCCACAAGCGCACCCTAGATCTCCTTGCTTAGCCAGATAGTGAAGATGATCTAAAACAAAAAGCATCACTTCGGGATTTTCGAACTCTTCTTCGTACCCCAGCTCTACTGCCAATTCCCCAATGGATTTTTCACGTTCATGACAAGCCTGGGTGACTTTCTGCTTAGGCCCGAAATATCCAACCGAAGCTTCGACGGCTGGGCAAACAAGCGGCAAAGCCTCTTTTCCCCAAATGGCATGACGGTTTAATCTTAAATAATGGGTATCCCCACAGTAAGCACATGCATATGTGACGTTGAACTGCTGACGATTACGACTAGTTATGGACAAAAGCTCAAGACCGCAACCACATAGCAGTTTCTTACGTTCTCGCTGAGAAAATGCAAAGAGAGAGAGGGCATGAAATTCTAGTTCCCCACATTGAGAACACTGAATGGCGATCGTTGTGTTTGTTGTTAGAATCAAAATTCCCACCTCTTCCTACAACTTATACTTCGTCATGCGAGAAGATTTTCCTGCCTTTCAGCCAACAAAAACTATATTGTATGCGGCGTACCGATTTTAACCTATGTCCGTCGTTAAGATCGCCCTCACCCGTTCTCTCAAATCGAATAAATCAAAGGGCTTAGCTATGTAATGGAGAATCCCAAGATCCTTGGCTTGCTCCATATTCTGAGTATCACCATAGGCCGTCATCATAATCACACCAACCCGACGACCTAAAGCACGAATCTGACCTAAAGTTTCTAAACCATTCATTCCGGGCATTTTCATGTCCATCAAAATGAGGTCTGGTTCAAACGATTTCAGCAACTGAAGGGCTTCCACCCCGTTTGCGGCCATTTCAACCTTATGTTGATCCTCCCTGAAGGTCTCAAAAAGCAAGCGACGAACACCTAGTTGGTCATCTACGATAAGAATTTTGGCCATTCCTTACATCCCTCTCCATCAAGTATCTCCCCGTTCTCATTGGAGTGAATATTCTGGATTAACTGGTAAAACTCCTTCTTTCATAATCCGTTCTGACAACATTTGTCCTTCTTGTCTATATCTCCTAGGAATTCGAGGATTCGCCACAGTACGACGCAAAGGAATCTGAACCTCATCCCCTAATGCGCAATCCAACATGCCCACGTCGATCACTGTCAGTTGCATACCGATTTTTCCAGCAACCCGAACCCTTCGACCTTTCAGATCTACTCTTTCTTGCCCAAGGAAAATGCCAAATAAAGCTGCAAAATTTTTAAGCACAATTTTCAGGAAATCAATCCAACCCTGGGGTGCAAAATGTGGGGCTAAGCCAAACCCATCCGCATACCCAACAGGGAGAACCGCAAGTTGAGTTATGGCTTTCGTACGATAAATGCTTTGATACCCCACATCCGTCCCTTTGGGGACTGTGCGCAGATGAACAATTCGACTTTTGGCAACCCAAGGGTCGCTTAAATTTAATTTGCCACTGAAACCTTGTCCAGGATAATGCCCGATCAGCAAGGTCCCAATTCGCACGAAATCATGATGCCATTCGGGATAGTCAAGAAAAGCCGCGCTATTGCAAACATGTTTCCAAACCGGACTAATCCCCAGTTCTTCTAGACGCGCGATTGAGGCTCGAAAACGTTCATATTGCCCTAACGAATATCTCCTATCCCTTTGAGCTGCCCGAGCAAAATGAGTATAAATGCCGACCACCTGTACATGGGAAGCTTTCGCCAAGGCGATGGCAAGCGCATCCATTTCAACAGGTTGGAACCCGGTCCGTCCCATGCCAGTCTCTATTTTGAGATGTACCTGAACCTGCTGAAATTCCAATTCCGGATCAGAACAAACCTCATCCAAGTCTGCAATCGAGGACAATGCCGAAATTGTCAGTTGTAGCTGTGCGGCGATCGCTCTGGGCCATTCTTCTTTAGAGGTAGGCCCTAACACTAAAATAAGACCCTCTATTCCCTGCTCTCGCAAGATTAACCCTTCTTCGACCCTTGTGACTGCAAATGCTTCACATCCAGCTCTTGCCAAGGCGTGCGCCACCTCGATCGCGCCCAATCCATAGGCATCTGCTTTTACCACCGCCATACATCTAGCCCCAGGATGGAGGTGCTTTATAACCTCTTGATAATTACCCACGACCGCATCAAGGTCAACTTCAATCCAGGTTCCAGACATCGCTTTATCCCCTCCGAGCTCGCCGTAACTTACCGATAATTCCTTTTATAACGTCCGAACAGATCGGTTCCAAGTGGTTCCAGAGAAAATAGATCGCTGGTCGATACACTACGTCCCACTCTCCAATGAACTCTGTATACTCTCCGTTAAACCCCTTCTTGAACCGATAAAGTCCATAAAGCGGGTTATCTTCCGTTAAATGACCTGGCACCCCACGGAAATCATAGAGCGTGCAACCCAACGACTTTGCCCAACGGATCATTTCCCACTGAATCAAGTAGTTAGGCATAACATTGCGATGAGCGTTCGATGAAGCACCATAGATATACCAAGCTTTATCTCCAATGACAAAAGCCAAGGTTCCTGATATGATTTGCCCTTCAAACTCAGCGATGAATAACTCTCCTAAGCCCACCGGCACCAAGGAGTCATAAAGATCTTCAAAATAAGAATAGGCCCGTACCAAGAAGCGGTCGCGCTCTGTCGTTTCTGTTAAGACACGATAAAATTCCGGTAAATCTTCACGCGTACCTCTCCGAATCTGAACCCCTTTCTTCTGGGCAAGACGAATATTGTAACGAGTTTTTTGCTGCATATTAGCCAGTAATGTCTTCTCATCCGGAGAGATATCCAAACGAAACACATACTTTGGTTGAACCCCTTCAAAGCCCTTGCCACTCTCGGCGGAGCTGAATCCTCTAGAAAGCAAAGACTGTTCCACCTCTTTTTCTGAAGACGACACATCCGGATCAACCTTAAGAAAAACCGCCCCACGTGCTTTCGCCAACTTACGAATCTCTGCCAACACCAAATCTAACAATTCGACGTTCTTCCAGTCCACGATCGGCCCGCGAGAGGCATAAAAAATAGGCATTCCCAAAACCGGGATTTTGCGTTCCAAAATAGAGGCCACCGCGACAATTTCTTTGTTTTCTTCAACAATCAACCGCCAGGGCACCCATCCTGTCCGACTCTTAATCTCTCCCCACTCCCAAGACTGCAGTACATGTCCTCTCGAATCCTTGGCCAAAAAAGCATTAAAGCGTGTTTGTTCACTTTTATCGATCCACCTTGCCACATAGGCCATCGGTTCAATCCCCCTCCACTTTGAATTCTTTCCAAGGTTACACTCGTCTAATCAACAGCTCATTGATGATATAACATAAGAGTTCATGCCATAACCTTTAATCTCAGGTTTAGCAGAACTCTCCCATAGTCAACATATACACAGAGATTCGTGCATCGCACATTTCCACCGTTCCAAGCCCCAGAACGCAGTGTGACACAAGCACGACGTCTATACGCAAGCAGAAATAACAAGCTCGATGTAAACGACCCCTGAGACAAGACGGTGCACATGAAATGTGCCGTCTCCCAAAGTCCTCGTCACCCAACATGAATTCTCTCCAGCAGAATGCAAACAAGAACCGTCCCCTCTCCCGCTCCAAAGAAAGCTTGACGTTCCCACGTTCCAAGCCCCGGCCGCAGTATGACACGAGCGCGACGTCTTTACGTAAGCAGCTCAGCAAACTTCCGTTCAAGCGACCGACCCCAAATACGGGGCAGTGCACAAGGTCCCTTCTCGCCATCCTTGGCTACAGGGACACTCGGCCATCCATGGCCAGCGGATGTGCACTGCCGCCAGTGAGCCAAGGATGGCTCATCTGGCGGGAACCCCGCTCCCCAGAGTAGGAGCTTGAACGGTTAGTTTGCTCTGCGTCGTAAGACCGAGGGCTGTGTCATACAAGGCCCCCTACTTAAGTGCAGCCCGAATAAACTCTCTGAAAAGCGGATGCGCCCGGTTTGGGCGAGACTTAAACTCCGGATGGAACTGGGAAGCCACAAACCATGGATGATCTGGTAATTCTGTGATTTCCACCAAACGACCATCCAACGATGCCCCAGAGAACCTTAACCCGGCCGCCTCAAGCTCAGCCCTGTACTGATTATTGACTTCATAGCGATGACGATGGCGTTCGTAAACCACTTGGTCTTGATAAGCCTGATACGCAAGACTTCCTTCAACCAACTTCGCCGGGGAAATACCTAAACGCATGGTACCGCCTTTTTCTTCAATGTCTTTTTGCTCCGGAAGGATGTCTATGACCGGATATGATGTGTCTGCATCAAATTCCGTACTGTTGGCTCGTTCCATACCACAGACATTACGAGCAAATTCTATAATGGCGGTTTGCATCCCTAAGCATATTCCAAAAAATGGGATCATTTGTTCTCGAGCATAACGGATGGCTTCAATTTTCCCCTCAATCCCTCGGTTGCCAAACCCTCCTGGGACAAGGATTCCGTCAATCCCTGCTAGGAACTTTTCAACGCCTTCTTCTTCTATATTCTCAGAATTTACCCAACGCACGTTGACCTTTGCCCCATGCTCGGTACCCGCTGACCTTAAAGCCTCAGCGACACTCAAGTAGGCATCAGGAAGTTCTACATATTTCCCAACAATCGCAATCTCGACCTCCCGCGTCGGGGATTTAATTCTCTCCACCATTGCTTTCCACTCTGTCATATCGGCCGGAGGGGCCTCAATACCTGAGCGGCGCAGGACAATATCATCAAGCCCTTCTGCTTGGAGCTTCAAAGGGACTTCATAAATGGTTGGCGCATCTAAAGCCTGTATGACGGCTTCTAATTCAACATCACAGAGCAGGGCCAACTTCTCCTTCATATCACCGGAAAGCTCTTTCTCAGAGCGACACACAATGATAGTGGGCTGGATGCCTATTCCCCGTAATTCTTTAACAGAGTGTTGAGTAGGCTTCGTTTTCAATTCCCCTGACATGGGTAAATAAGGTACTAGTGTGACATGAATGTAGATGACATTCTCTCGCCCAATGTCATTTTTCATCTGACGGATCGCTTCGAGAAAGGGCAGAGATTCAATATCCCCGACGGTCCCGCCGATCTCGGTAATTACGAAGTCAGGATGGGTCTCGCGCGCCACGCGATAGATCCGTTCTTTAATTTCATTGGTAATATGGGGAATGACCTGAACAGTCCCCCCTAGATAATCCCCTTTACGTTCCTTACGGATGACTGACCAGTAAATCGTTCCTGTCGTTACATTACTATTTTTCGAAACTGGTACATCAATAAAGCGCTCATAGTGGCCCAAATCCAAATCTGTCTCTGCCCCGTCATCTGTAACAAACACCTCACCATGTTGATACGGGCTCATCGTCCCAGGGTCGATATTGATATAGGGATCAAATTTTTGGATTGCCACTTTAAGACCCCTATTTTTAAGAAGACAACCCAACGACGCTGCCGTGATTCCTTTGCCAAGGGAAGACACTACGCCGCCCGTTACGAAAATAAATTTTGTCATGCGCTTTACCATTTCCTTTCAGACCTTAAATGTATACCGAGCGAACCCCTTTATTCTCAAGCAGTGGATATCAATTACTGAACTATCCTCTGCAAAAAAACACGTAAAAAAGCTAGTCCGCGAGCCGCACTAGCTTTATTTTACCATTCAGAAAGTATAAGTTTCGGGGCATAAGTGGTTTTCATTATCTCACTGCTCTATTTTAGCCACACTTATAAAGGTTGTCAAGACAAAGGACTTCCTTTACCATTTTTCTCCGCGCCTACCCTCATCCGCCTCATCAAAAACTTCGTCTGTTTCTGAGGCATCCTCATCTAAAGCATCTTCATCTAGTTCTTCTAGATCTGCTTTGTCCTCTTCATCAGCGGATGTTTTGTTCATCAGGGTAATAGGCGACAACTTCTTAGTGGTTTTCGCGGGTTCCCAAACCTTCAGGCCCCATTCACCCTGTCCGAGAAAAGTAAACCTTGTATCTAGGTTGATCTGAGTAAGTGCCGCTGCAATCCGTATAGCTTCCTGAGAAATCCCTAGGCGTCTTAGTACTTCCTCAATTAAGTTATGATAATGCATGGGGTTGCCTTGAGCTTTTAGAACCTCAAAAGCTATATCAGCTTCTGTCGGCTTGTCTTTTTTGCTTAAAGAGTGGGTCAAAACTCCACCGCCCTTCGTCGTTTTGAATATCAATATATTCGGCCCACCCCTAAATATTTCCTGCTTGTCGTTTGTTTAAACATAAATTTTAATTTTCTATATCTTACATTTTTTCCGGAGCGGATACTCCTAGTATACCCAACACATTGCTAATAATTTGTTTCACGGCCATAACTAAGCTCAGACGAGCCCTTCGTAGCCCATCATCGTCAACAAGAACGCGCTGACTGTTATAGAAGGTATGGAAGAGACCAGCCAAATCAAGTACATAACGAGCTAAGCGATGGGGTTCCATGAGACGGGCAGCAACAATGATCTCGCTCGGTAAATCTGCCATTTTCTTGAGCAAATCTCGCTCTTCCGAGCTATCTAGACGTTTTAAGTCCTCTGCAAGCGGAGATATTCCAGCATCACCAAGTTCCTCAGCTTGCCGCAAAATACTACACATACGAGCATGCGCATATTGAACATAATAAACAGGGTTATCTGACGACTGAGCTTTTGCTAAATCCATGTCGAAATCCACGGTAGAGTCAGGATCTCGCAGGTTAAAGAAAAACCGCGCTGCATCTTTTCCAACTTCATCCATCAACTCGCGCAAGGTGATATACTGACCAGAACGCTTGGACATTTTCACTACTTCACCGTTTTGGATGAGTCGCACAAGTTGCATCAGGATAATTTGGAGATTATCTGCGTCATACCCTAAGGCGGACATCGCCCCTTTCAACCGAGCTACATGTCCATGATGATCGGCGCCCCAAATATTGATGACCCGATTAAATCCCCGCTCAAACTTATTGCGATGGTAGGCAATATCTGCCGCGAAGTAGGTTGGCGTTCCATTGCTTCTGACCACTACTTCGTCCTTTTCATCTCCAAGCAGAGTAGATTTAAGCCAAAGTGCGCCTTCCTTTTCGTAAATGTAGCCCTTTTTTTCGAGTTCCTCCATAGTTGAGCGAACAGCACCTGAGTCATGCAGGGATTGTTCATTAAACCAAACATCATATTCGACCCCGAAATCCTGAAGAGTTTCCTTGATATCTCGCATTTTTTCGTCCAAGGCATACCTTACCAAAAACTCACGTCGAAGTCCTGATTCGACTGAAAGATACTTGTCGCCTACTTTGGCAATAAGCCCTTTTACCGTCTCGATCAAATCCTCGCCATGATATCCCCCTTCAGGGAAAGGGGCCTCTTGACCTAGTTGTTGTAAATACCTTGCTTCCAAGGACAAGCCGAAATTATGAATTTGGTTCCCCGTATCATTAATATAAAATTCACGGGAGACTTCATACCCTGCCATTGAGAGTAACGAAGCGAGGCTGTCGCCAAGTGCCGCTCCGCGAGCATTACCCATGTGTAATAGCCCCGTAGGGTTTGCGCTCACAAACTCGACCTGAATCTTTTGACCCTTGCCGATATCCACCTGGCCATAGAGTTCTCCAGCTTTAATCACCGTATCTATGACATTCGTAAGCCAGGACGGGTTTAAGCGGAAATTAATAAAACCTGCCCCTGCAATCTCAGAGGCTTCTATCCAAGTCCCGGTCGTGTCCAGATGATTAATAAGAGTGGCCGCTATCTCCCGGGGCGAACGCTTCGCTTGTTTGGCCAGCACCATTGCTAGATTCGTTGCCAAATCTCCATGTTGTCTTTCTCTCGGTTCTTCCAAAACAAAATTCGGCAATTCTTCAAATTCTAATTTTCCAGCCGCTTGCGCAGAATGCGCGGCTTCTACCAACTGATTCGTAACCTGTGTTTTTATGTTCTCATAGAGACTCATTGGGAGAGATCCTCCTTTATATTTAGCAACAGTAAATTATAACTGACCAGCTTATCATCGACAAAAAGGTCATATTCTAGATTAATACGTCCCCCATGGACTGTCAAGTCATACTCTACTCGACGCGGCATAACGCTAATCCATATTTTACCATAACAAGTAGCATAAATACTACGGTTGAGCACGCCTTTTTTAAACTCTTGGGATAGATCGACCGCGCCTTTGCGATTTATGGCGACCGACCCTTCTTTGATAATTAGAAACGTCGTTACATCTCCGAGGCCCGTATTTTCATCGTCTGATTCTTTATAGAACAAATAGAATACACCATTTCGTTCATAAAACGTTCCAAGTGTGATCAATTCCTGCTGGTCTTCATGCCCTTCGGAATATATCTGTTTTCCGTTGACATGGATGGTTACCGTGGCCTTCTTCATTGGTTTGCTCCTTTCGGACGCGCGCAAGTTGGGGACGCAAGTGAGCGAGGAAGTTTCTTAGCACGTTCGCACACGCTCCATTGCTATTCGCTTGTCGCTAAGGCTAAAACGCAAAACCTCTGGGCTTTCTGGTCGAATGCTATGCCATCCTTGGCGCATTCGACACTAGGAACATCCTGTTCCGTCGCATGTG
>JARLHU010000055.1 GCA_031292095.1 Desulfosporosinus sp. | reverse complement strand
GATCCCAGTGTTAAAGAATACTTAGACGAGGAAGAAATTTTTGCCTTGTTTGATTATAAGTATCATACTAAGCATGTAGCAGATATTTTTCTGAGGTTAGGCCTCGTATAAACTGAGGATTAGAAAGAGGTAAGAATTATGGAAAAGTTAAACTTAAAGTATGAGGGAAAAGCCAAAAAAGTTTATGCGACAGATCAAAGTGAATATTTATGGGTAGCCTATAAAGACGATGCGACCGCTTTAAATGGCAAGAAAAAAGGAACAATACACGATAAGGGAGAAATTAATAACCAGCTTTCGGCACTCTTCTTTGCTGAAATAGAAAAAGCAGGGATCTTAACGCATTATGTACGTCTATTGAGCAATCGAGATATGCTCGTGCGCTCCCTAGAAATGATCCCCCTTGAAGTGGTTGTGCGCAACGTTGTGACCGGGAGCTTAGGTAAACGTCTGGCAGTGCCGGAGGGTTTTGTTCTCTCCCAACCAGTCGTGGAATTGTATTATAAAGATGATGAACTAGGAGACCCCATGGTTAATGAAACCCACATTGCGGCGATGGGATGGGCAAGTGCTGAGGATACTAAAGAAATTCAGGCCTCAGGCTTAAAAATTAACAAAATTCTTCAGGGGATCTTGGCTAAAGCGGGAATCGAACTGATTGATTTCAAATTAGAGTTTGGTATTGCAGATGGAAAAGTGTACCTTGGAGATGAAATATCTCCAGATACTTGCCGCTATTGGGATATAGAAACCCGGGAAAAGCTGGACAAGGACCGTTTCCGGCAGGATCTCGGACGACTCGAAGAAGCGTATCAAGAAGTTTTTCGTCGGGTAAAAGAGGTCCTTGCCCCGGCCTAAGGCATATGAAAAAACTTAACAAGTCAAAGATGCCATAAATATATCTGATTTCGTTAGGTAAGGTAGAGAGGGGGGCTGAACGTGTTTGATTTTAATGAGGACAAGCCAAAAGAGGAATGTGGCGTCTTTGGGATTTATTCTCCTGATCAGGAGGTGGCTCGTTTAACTTATTACGGGCTTTATGCCCTGCAACACCGTGGTCAGGAAAGCGCCGGAATCGCGGTTTCCGATGGACATCACATTGACTTGCATAAAGGAATGGGTTTGGTATCGGAAGTATTTTCTGACTGTATTGTGGAGAGCTTGAAGGGAAAAATGGCGATCGGGCATGTTCGTTACTCTACTACAGGGTCAAGCCTAGTTGCGAATGCTCAGCCCTTGGTGGTACACTACCAAAAAGGTATGATGGCTTTGGCACATAACGGTAATTTGACTAATGCTGTGGAATTACGAGAAGAACTGGGAAAAAACGGAGCAGTTTTCCAAACTACGATTGATAGTGAAGTGATTATAAACCTTATTACTCGCTATCGCCGAGAGTCCATCGAAGATGCACTGGTTAAGACTATGCTGGATCTTCGTGGGGCATATGCTTTAGTGATCTTGGCAGAAGACAAACTCTTTGGACTCAGAGATCCCCATGGTGTTCGTCCCTTGTGTATTGGGCGGATCGGTGAGAGGTATTGCCTAGCCTCAGAAAGTTGTGCCCTCGATACCATCGGCGCAGAGTTTATTAGGGATGTGGAACCCGGTGAAATTGTCGTGATTGATGAAGAGGGGTTACACACCTTTATGGGGCTTACCAAAACTGAACGCGCGTCGTGCGCCTTTGAATATATCTATTTTGCTCGGCCCGATAGCACGATAGATCAGTTGAATGTAGCTGAGAGCCGGCGGAGGATGGGTATTGAACTGGCCCGTGAATGCCCAATTGACGCTGATCTGGTGATCGCGGTTCCGGACTCAGGGACTGCTTCAGCCCTTGGCTATGCTACGGCTTTGGGGATACCCTTTGGAGAAGGACTGATCAAAAACCGTTATGTGGGTCGGACGTTCATTCAACCAACCCAGGCCATGAGAGAAGTGGGCGTACGTTTAAAACTCAATGCCAATACTAGCGTCTTGAAAGATAAACGTGTGGTAATGATTGATGATTCGATCGTCCGGGGAACGACGAGTTGCAAGCTGGTGGAAATGGTCAAAAAAGCAGGCGCTAAAGAAGTCCACTTCTTGATTAGTTCTCCTCCCGTAGCTCATCCGTGCTACTATGGAATTGACACGGCAGAGCGGGAAAAACTCATTGCCAATCAATTAGATATCGAGGGAATCCGGAAGTTTATCGGGGCGGACTCGCTACACTATATCTCGGAGGAAGGTTTACTTCGGGCCCTTGACACGCATGCTGTTTGCTTAGCTTGTTTTAACGGTAGGTATCCTATTACAATTTCCAACTTAGATGGGGGTAAAAATAATTTTGAAACGCGATATTCCTGCGGATAATACCCATGTAGGGGCAATTCATGAATTGCCCCTACATGGGTACTAGGGTAAAGGGTGGGATATTGTTACTTTAAATTTAAATATGCCATCGCGTAGCGATTTCGAATAACGAACCTCGAACCTCGAATATCGCGCTCGCGGATTGGCGAAAATGCAAGGAGGAATGAACGTTGGGATACTCTTACCGAGACGCGGGAGTCGACATTCAAGCCGGGAATGAGGTAGTAGAACGCATTAAACCTGCGGTTGCTAAGACACTTCGTCCGGAAGTCATCGGCGGACTGGGAGGGTTTGGCGGGCTATTTAAACTGGACTTAGAGAAGTATCCTGATCCAGTGCTTGTTTCAGGGACGGATGGCGTGGGAACCAAGCTGCGCCTGGCTTTTCTGATGAATAAGCACGATAGCATTGGACAAGACGCAGTAGCTATGTGTGTCAACGATATTTTAGTTCAAGGAGCAGAACCTTTATTTTTTCTTGATTATCTAGCCGTCGGAAAAGTAGAGCCTGGGCGGGTTGCCGAGGTGGTAGGCGGGGTTGCAAAAGGGTGCGAAATGGCAGGTTGTGCCTTGATCGGAGGAGAAACAGCAGAAATGCCGGGTTTCTATGCCGAGGACGAATATGATATTGCCGGTTTCTCAGTGGGAGTTGTGAATCGGGATCAGTTGATTGATGGCTCAAAAATTCAAGCGGGGGACGTGCTGATTGGTTTGTCTTCCACTGGACTCCATAGCAATGGGTATTCCTTGGCTCGCAAAGTATTTGAAACATATTCTTTAGATGAAGTGTTTCCCGAGTTAGGTGAACCGCTCGGGGAGGCCCTTCTTCGTCCGACTCGGATTTATGTGAAGTCAATTTTACCGCTTCTTTTGGGAGGGGCAATTCTAGGTATGGCTCATATTACTGGGGGAGGATTGACGGATAACGTTCCCCGGGTTTTGCCCCCGGGTCTGGGAGTTCGGATTGATACGTCCGCCTGGGAACGCCCTCCAATTTTCACTTTGCTTCAACGTCTAGGAGATGTTGAGTGGTCAGAGATGTATCGGACTTTTAACATGGGAGTAGGGTTTGTCATCATTGTCCGTCCAGAAGATGAGGGTTCTGTGTGTTTGGCGCTCGGTGAGTTGGGAGAAAAAAGCTTTGTTATGGGTAGTGTCATACTCGGAGAAGGTGTGTCTTATTGAGGACCGCGATACTGGCGTCCGGTCGGGGGAGTAATCTTCAAGCCTTAGTTAATGCCTGCGCAAGTAATAGTCTCCCTATTGAGATTGTGGCTGTGGGGTCGGACCAATTAGGGACCGGAGCTCTCGAGCTAGCCAAGGAGGCAGGAATCCCTACTCGCGTTTTTCAAGTCAGAGATTACCCTCATCGTCAAGCGCAAGAGGAGGATCTTCTGATCTGGATGCGGGAGAATCGAGTTGAGCTTTTACTCTTGGCGGGATATTTGCGGGTGTTAGGACCGCATTTTATTCGTCAGGCCAATTTTCCAGTCATGAATATTCATCCTTCGCTGCTTCCCTCCTTTCCAGGGCTCCATGCCCAACGTCAAGCTTTGGAGTATGGGGTCAAGGTGAGCGGGTGTACAGTACATTTGGTGGATGAAGGCTTAGATAGTGGACCCATTATCTTACAGGAAGCAGTAGCAGTGTTGCCGGGAGATACGGAAGAGAGCTTGGCGCAGAGAATTTTAGAGGTGGAACATCGTCTCTATCCCGAGGCCGTGCGGAGGCTGGTTTTAGGGAAAGTGGAGCGAACCGGGCGTCGGGTGCAGATTTTGCAGCAGGAGGGGTTAGAATGAAGCGAAGGGCCATAATCAGTGTTTCAGACAAGACGGGGATTGTCGATTTGGCGCGTGGACTTGTGGAATTAGGGTTTGAGTTGATTTCGACTGGGGGGACGTTCAAAGCCTTAGACGAAGCTAATGTGCCAGTTAAGTATGTTAGTGAAGTTACGGGCTTTCCGGAAGTTTTGGACGGTCGGGTAAAGACACTTCATCCTTTAATCCACGGTGGAATTTTAGCAATGGATAGTGCGGATCATCGGGAGCAAATGGAGCAAAACGGAATTCAATTTATCGACTTGGTCGTGGTCAATCTCTATCCGTTTCGAGAGACGATTGCCAAGCCTGGGGTAAGTTTTGAAGAGGCAATTGAAAATATCGACGTCGGCGGCCCGACGATGGTACGCGCCGCAGCTAAAAATCACGGTCGGGTTACTGTACTGGTCAATCCGAAATCCTATGGAGAAGTTTTAAAGGTCCTGCGTGAAGCGGGAACTGTCCCTGCGGGCATGCGCAAGCGTCTGGCCGCCGAAGCCTTTGCCCACACGGCGGAGTATGACCGACTTATTGCGGGCTACTTGGAACAACAGGTAGAACCTACAGCGGGTTTTCCGACAATGCTGCGTTTAACGGCTCAAAAAGTTCAAGAGCTGCGTTATGGAGAAAATCCGCAGCAAAAGGCTGCGTTTTATATTAATTCTGAGCCGGGGGAGGGAACCTTGGCCAACGGGAGACAACTTCAAGGGAAAGAACTTTCCTACAATAATTGGGCCGACATGGATGCCGCTTGGAAAATTGTGCGCGAGTTTGACTCCTGCGCGGCGGCGATCATCAAGCACTCCAATCCCTGTGGGGTTGCTTTGGGCAAGACGCCCTTAGAGGCTTATGAGAGTGCTTTTTCAGCCGATCCGGTTTCTGCCTTTGGCGGCATCATCGCTTTTAATAGGGTGGTGGACGGGGTCTGTGCCAATGTCATTAAAGAGTGTTTCTATGAAGTAATTATTGCGCCGGAATTCAGTCCGGAAGCCCGGGAAATTCTGAGCGCGAAAGCGAATCTCCGGCTCTTTATTGTGGGGAGAGGAGATGCCGCTAAAACAGGTTCCGGTTGGATGTTGAAAAGTGTTGATGGAGGATATCTCGTGCAAGAGGTTGATCGAGGGACAACCCCTGTCAGCGAATGGGACGTTGTGACAGACCTAAAACCTTCGGCTGAGGATCTTTTAGCGCTTGATTTTGCGTGGCGGGTTGTGAAACATGTGAAGTCTAACGCTATCGTGGTTACAAATCATAGACAAACCTTGGGTGTTGGGGCCGGACAAATGAATCGGGTAGGGTCTGTCCAGATTGCCCTTGAACAAGCCGGAGATAAGGTTAAGGGGGCTTATTTGGCTTCTGATGCCTTTTTCCCTTTCGCTGATTCTATCGAAGCAGCGGCCAAGGCAGGGATCCGGGCGATCGTTCAGCCTGGCGGATCTCTCAAAGATGCCGAGGTCATTAAAGCTGCCAATCGCTTGAACATCATTATGGTCTTTACGCATCGGCGGCATTTTCAGCATTAAGGCACATGAAAGGAAATGACAAGTCAAAGATGCCATGGATTTTGCGTCAGACAAGGAGGTATGTTCACCTCATAGCGAGGCTATTAGGTGAACATGCCGACGTAGTATGACACAAAATAGACTGGCAGACTGACTGGTTATTTTTTTGAATCTGCCTAATTCGTATTACTGTAGGGGCAATCTAGGAATTGCCCCTACAGTAATACGTGGTCGGTATTTTTGGAGAGACGAGGTGAAAGTGTGAAAAACCTGCGCGTGTTAATCGTTGGTAACGGAGGACGGGAACATGCTTTGGCTTGGAAGCTGGCACAAAGCCCCGAACTCGAACAGTTATTTGTTGCGCCGGGAAATGCAGGGACAGTGATGTGGAATGTTCCGATTCCCACCCAGGACATTCCCGCGTTAATAGAATTTGCGCTCAAAGAGAAGATCGACTTAACCCTCGTTGGGCCGGAAGACCCCTTGAGTTTGGGGATCGTGGATGCCTTTCACGAGGCGGGACTGCGAATTTTTGGGCCGACTCAGGCGGCAGCTCAGTTAGAGGGAAGTAAATCCTTTGCTAAAACCATTATGGAAAGCGCTCAGATCCCGACAGCGGCGTGGGCAATTTTTGAAGATCCCTTGCCAGCGAAGGCTTATGTAAGATCCATCGGAGCACCCTGCGTTTTGAAGGCGGATGGCTTAGCTGCGGGCAAAGGCGTCATTGTAGCCATGGATTTGGAAACCGCTCTCCAAGCTGTCGACGAAATAATGGACGGTGGGTTTGGTTCGGCGGGCAAGAAGCTGGTTATTGAAGAATTCCTGGAGGGGCAAGAGGTTAGTTTGCTATGTTTTTCAGATGGTGTAACGGCCTGCCCCATGGTTCCGGTTCAGGACCACAAGAGGGCATTAGAGGGCGACCTTGGGCTTAACACGGGAGGGATGGGGACTTATAGTCCCCCGCCAATTTGGACGGCTGAACTTGAAGCAAGCGTTATGAAAGACCTTGTTGCTCCGACCTTACAGGTCATGAGCGCCAGAGGGACTCCTTTCCAAGGTGTGCTATTCTTGGGCTTGATGCTGACGCAGCGGGGTCCGAAACTTTTGGAATACAATGTCCGATTTGGCGATCCGGAAACACAGGTAGTGATGAAACGACTAAAATCCGATCTTCTTCCTATCCTCTGGGCCTGTACCGAGGGCCGTCTGTCCGAGGTCGAGCTCGAGTGGAAAGAGGAGGTCGCGGTTTGCGTTGTGATGGCTGCCCCGGGTTATCCCTTAGCCTACGCTAAGGGGATTCCAATCCACTTACCTGAGCTCCAGGGTTCTGATTCGGTCATATTTCAAGCCGGAACGGGAATCAGTGAGGGACAGCTTCTGAGTACCGGTGGTCGGGTGTTAGGGATCACAGCCGAAGGAAAAACACTCCAGCAGGCTCGGGAAAAGGCATATGTACTCGTGGAGAAAATCGATTTTCCAAAGGCCCATTATCGACGGGATATCGGGGTTAAAGGACTTTAGCCCTTGATGTTACAAACGAGCAAACAAGCTTTTACCAATAACTTACTAATGGCGAATGTAATTTAATATGGTATAATTCCAATAACAGAAGATCCTACTTAGAGAGAAAAAGACATGAAAAAGAAGAAAATCCGCCCTTGCTGTGGGGCGGATTTTCGGTGTAATTATAGACCACGCACTTCCCTCCCTATTTTGTGACCGTTGGGATTTTTCCTCCATATAATATAGGCAAGGTGCCCTATATAAGGGGGGATGAAAGTGTTTAATTATCGAAAGCGTTTATTTTATCCGGTACACGTTGAACGTCAAGACCCAATTTTCGCAAAGGTCTTACTCGAGCATTACGCAGGGAGGGATAGTGAACTATCCTCATCTATACAGTACTTAAACCATCGTTCTAATATGTCAAACAGATATGTTCGCGAATTGCTTGGGTTAATCGCTGCAGAAGAATTAGGGCATATGGAGATAATTTCAGTTGCGATTAACAAATTAGGTGGACAATTGCTTACTTGTGCGAATTCTGAAGGTGCTCCATGGGATATAAAGTTTATTGACCAAAGCGTTGATCCCATCAACATGTTGCAGGTGGATGTGCAGGCAGAAACCCGAGCGAGCAGTCTGTATCAACAGCATTTGGAAATGACAAACGACCCAAATATGAAGCGGATGATCAGTTTTCTAATTAGCAGGGAAGAGGTACATAAACGTTTATTACAAAAGGCACTTACGTTAATCCTCGAAGCCGGTCCACCAGAGGAATTAAATGAGTTGATTTACGACTATAAGGTGAGCCTGCAGATTCTGGAGTGAACAACGGCGGTCTTACTAAGGTTAAATCTATGATTATCACGCGTAGGTTCATCTCGCGGATGCTTTTCACGAAGCGGGTCCGAGAATTTTCGGGCCGACTTAGGCGGCAGCTTAGTTTCTAACGGGCGTGCCCTATGGTTTAATAACCACATTTTACCCAAATATTTGATTTTAGAAATAGAGGCTTCTCATAAATTCACTGAGAATTTGAGAAGCCTCTATTTCATTGTTCTGATAGTGTTTCTAAAGTTTTAAATGAAATATTACGATATAGCTAATAAGACTTTATCAACAATTTAAAAAACCTATTTGAAAAAGCAAACCTATTGAAAGATAGGGACGCAAAGCCACGGGTCTAAGGTAAATCTAGGATCGCCGGGCTCCTGAAAAGCAAAGGAGTAGTGTACCTTCTTCGGTAATGTAGAGGGTTTTTTTATTTGGATGATGACAATGGAGGAGAGAGAAGATATGAGTAAGTTTAAGAAAGCATGTATGATAATGCTGATTGGTTTTTCGATGCTGTTAGTAGTTCCAAATTTAGCTATGGCAGCTATCGAAACTGTAGCCACATCAGCTGATTTACAAACTAAGCTTGATTCAGCGATGCTTTCGCGTTCAACATCTTATAGTATTAATTTCACGGGTTTGTTTGTAAGTCAGACAGCATTCGCTTCAAATATTTCAACTATTATCAATAATATTGATAACGCTGACGATTATATAAAGTATAGTACAAAGTCAATTGTTTACAGTTACAGTAATTCGCCAGCCACTGGGGTAACAAGCATTACGTTTAAAATGGCATACTGGGATTCTGCAACTCAAACAGATTATGTAAGTACACAAGTCACTCAAATTCTCAGTCAGATTATCTCCTCTGGGATGAATGATTATCAAAAAGAGAAAGTCATCCATGACTGGATTGTAACGAAGGTTGCATATGATACCGCGCTGGTGCAACACTCAGATTATGCGGCACTCGTATCACCGTATAAGACTGTTTGTCAGGGATACGCTTTGTTGACCTATAAAATGCTCAATCAAGCTGGTATTCAGACCAAAATACTTGAAGGCACTGCTGGAGGAGAAGATCATACCTGGAATGAAGTCTATTTAGATGGTGCGTGGTATCATTTGGATACTACTTGGGATGATCCAATCCCAGATGTTGCCGGGCGAGTAATGTACGACTATTATAATCTCACCGATGCTCAGATTAAAGTGAATCATACGTGGTCGACGAGCTATCCCTTAGCAACAACTTCATTTGACGATACGCTTGCTTCAAAGATTTCTAGCGACTCGAGCAACGCGGCTATTTATCAAGGAATAAGCGATGCACTGGGTTTAAAGTATCTTACGCCGAGTTACACAGTAAATAATCGTAGTGAATTAACAACTACGTTGCAGCAGACGATTCAGAATCTTCAGCCGGAGTTTAAAGTCAGATACATGACAGGCAGCACAGCAGCAACAGATCTGTCAGCAGCAATAAATGGTTTCAATAATATTACTTCTTACAGTTATTCGAAGACTGATTTTGTAAGAAGTGCGGTACTTGGAGATGTATTGCTTGATGTTCAACTCAAATATAATACACCAGTGGGTGTTAACTCGGTGAGCGTATCTCAGAGCACATTAACACTGGCTGTCGGGGGGACATCCGGAACTTTGACTGCGACTGTGTTGCCTACGAACGCAAGTGATAAGAATATCAAATGGAGTTCTAGTGACAATAGTGTGGTTACGGTCAGTGGTGGTATTGTTAAACCGATAGGTATTGGCACTGCTACAATTACTGCGACCACTATAGATGGAGGGAAAACGGCAACTTCTATTGTTACGGTAGTTCCAAGAGTAACCGGAGTCAAGTTAAGTACGACCACGGCAACTTTAAAGGTTGGGGATCCTGACTTAACCCTGACAGCGACGATTGTGCCCACAAATGCTAGCACACAAGATGTTCTTTGGACCAGCAGTAAGCCAAGTGTAGCAACGGTCAGTTCTAGTGGGGTTGTCCATGCGATCGTCAGTGGAACCGCGATTATTACTGCAACCTCAAAACAAGATAGCACTAAACTGGCTAAATGCACGGTCACTGTACCAGTGCTCGTGACTGGGGTAAGTACTCCAGCAACGTTGACAGCGAAAGTTGGGACAACGATTACCTTGGCAGCAGTT
>JARLHU010000054.1 GCA_031292095.1 Desulfosporosinus sp. | reverse complement strand
GCCTTTGCCATTCCTATTTGCGAATTAGTGGATTGGGAGGAGAATAAACCGCAAGCCTTAGTGCTTACCCCCACCAGAGAACTTGCAGTCCAGGTCAGAGAAGATATGTTTCATCTTGGTAGATTTAAACGGTTAAAAGTAGCAGCAATCTATGGGAAGTACCCGTTCCATATTCAGGAAAAGGAACTTAAACAAAAAACCCATGTCGTAGTTGGCACTCCAGGTCGATTGATTGATCATATTGAACGAGGGACCTTAGATACATCTGAGATACACTATCTTGTCATTGATGAGGCCGATGAAATGTTGAATATGGGCTTCGTCGAGCAAATCGAAACGATCATAACCAGCTTGCCTCAAGAACGGGTCACCCTTTTATTGTCAGCGACAATGCCTCATGACATCCATGTTTTATGTAGTAAAATCATGAAAAATCCGATCCGTGTGGAAATCGAAGCCAAAAGTCCAGCGGCAGATCGGATTGATCAGGAACGATATCTGGTCGATCAGTCCGATAAAATTCAGCTTCTGAGAGATTTAACGATGGTCGAAAATCCAGATAGCTGCATGATATTCTGCAATACCAAACAAACGGTCGATGAGGTTTTTGCTGAACTTCAGAGGCTGAACTATTCGTGTGCGAAGCTGCACGGCGGAATGGAACAGCGAGACCGATTGAGCGTCATGAATCAGTTTAAACAAGGACCTTTCAGATACCTATGTGCGACAGATGTTGCAGCGAGAGGTCTGGATATCGAGGACATAACCTTGGTCATCAATTATGATATCCCCTATGACAGAGAGAGCTATGTTCATCGAATCGGCAGGACAGGCCGTGTCAACAAGCTGGGTAAAGCGATCACATTTGTTACCCAAAGTGAGGCTAAGTTTTTAAAAGATATCCATGACTACATTGGAAACGAGATTCGTTTGAAGGAAAGACCGGACGAAGAAACGGTGCATCAATCGAAGCAAGATTTTAAGGTGAAAAACAATACCCTACCAGAAATAAAAGAACCAAAAGGCGCGCAGCTGAGCACTGAAATCATGAAAATCCATGTGAATGCCGGGAAGAAAACCAAGATGAGAGCGGTCGATATTGTCGGAACACTTTGCAGTATTCAAGGCATAACCGCGGCAGATATTGGGATCATCAATATTCTGGATGTATCAACCTTTGTCGAAATCTTAAATAATAAGGGTGAGCTGGTGCTGCGAGAACTGCAAAACACTCCAATTAAGGGCCGACTTCGGAAGGTAAGCAAAGCGGACAGATAGTTTAAAATTAACTGCGGCTATGAGGGAGAAGAAGACGATTATTTTTGACACATGGACATATTTATCATGAAAATAATTTACCAAACTTAGTGGACGGTGATGCTGTAATTTATGGACATACCCATATACCTAAATTAGATAAAAAAGGAAATATATAATTAATCCAGATTTAATTACATTTTCAAAGGAAAACTACCCAAATTTCTTTGGCATTTTAGAAGATAACACATTCAAAATTAAAGATTTCCAAAGAAACGTATTCAAAGAAATGGAAAGCTGATAGCCATTTTTTCAGTAAGTAGCGGTAGTCCGCAGAAATGAAGTTGAAGTTGAACATATTTGAAGGTCTAAGTGATATTCAGGTCAGGCATGTGTTATAATATGGAAAACCAACGGTCTACTCAGTACCGGATGAGATTCCAGTGAAATTATTCGATGATCTCATAGCTGAGGGAGAAGTGAGGATATAGATATGGAGTAGGGCAAAATAAGGTGAGTGAATTCTCCGAGACAAATTGGTGGTGAAGGTTTAAAACATGATGGGAACATTAAGGATGTATGGGGCGTTTACTCGTAAATCCTTTCAAAGGGCAGCGGCGTATCGCTTTGATGCTTGGACGAGAATTCTGGGAAATGTAATAATGCTCTTCGTCTGGGGGTCTATTTGGTATGCGCTCTATCGGGGAAAAGGTTCGGTGGAAAACGTCACGTTCCCTTCAATGTTGAGCTATATTTTAATAAGCCAAGCGCTTCAGGGAATCCATGGTGCCGGGACTCCGCTGTGGGAGATTCAAGAACGGGTAAGGACTGGGGATATCGCCATGGAGATGCTTAGACCCTATGATTATCCTCTGCGCATGTTCTTTACCGATCTCGGGAGTATCTTTTTTTACTTCCTTACAGCTGTGTTACCCCTATATACTCTCATCTTTCTGATGCTCAACCCTATCAGGCCGACAACTCTTGCCCAAGGGGTGTTGTTTATCGTCTCAGCAACGCTAGGGTATTTCATTCGCTACTGCATCGAGCTGACGTTTGGTTTGTTTACCTTTTGGTTGGTAGAAACCGGAGGCGTAGAGGATATTTTCTATTTCTCAATCTCTTTATTTTCAGGCTCAGTGGTGCCACTGTGGTTTTTCCCGAATTGGCTTGAACACGTGGCTTTTTACTTACCTTTTCAAGGAATTTACTTTGTGCCAAATTCTATTTTTGTCGGACAATTAAGTGGACAAGCCCTGCTGATGGCGCTCTTCACACAGGTCTTCTGGTTAGCTGTGTGTTATGCCCTGCTGCGTTATGTTTGGGCTAAGGCGTCCATGAAAATTGTCATTCAGGGGGGATAATCATGCTTCAGTCTTGGCGAAGAGGAATGAGAATGTACTTTTATATGATTGGAGTCAGCATTCGAACCCAACTTCAATATCGTTATGCCTTTATCATGAATATCTTAGGTTGGGCCATGACCTATGCCGGAACAGCGATCACAATGTGGGTTTTGCTCTATTCCTTTGGGGCCATCGAGGGCTGGAGTTTCTGGGAACTCCTCTTTCTGTTCGCCCTTTCGGTGTTATCCTGGGGAGTTTGTGTTGTCTTTTTCTTACATTTTCGGACCTTGGATCAATTTATCGTTCAAGGGACCTTTGACCGATTTTTGGTTCGCCCGATCCATCCTTTTTTTCACTTTATGTCGATGAAATTTGATGTAGGTGCTTTTGGTCAATTTCTCTTTAGTATTGTCGCGGTAGCAATGGCCTACCACAAGCTGAATCTGCACTGGAACGTCTGGCAGTGGCTTGTTTTCATAGGGGCTGTGATCGGAGGAACTCTCATTCAAGGCGGCCTTTTGATTGCAATTTCGGCGATGGCCTTTTGGACCAATCGCTCGGAACGAGTTTATTGGGTCGTAATGTGGCCGGCTAAAAGCCTTATGAACTATCCACTTTCCATCTATCCGCGGGCCGTCCAGGTGTTGGTGACCTTTGTTTTGCCCTTTGCCTTTGTCAATTATCTGCCAGCCCTGCTTCTGTTGGGGAAAACGAGTGCTATCTATCCGCCCTACTGGGGTTTCTTTAGTATCTTGGTAGGAGTTATTTTCTTCTGGCTCTGTTTTCGACTTTGGATGTTGGGGTTAAATCGTTATCAAAGTGCGGGTTCATAAGGGAGGACAACACATTTCATGAAGTTAATCGAGGTTAACCATCTCTCGAAAGAGTTTCAAATCGCGAAACGCCAAGAGGGAATCAAGGGAGCGCTACGAAGTCTTTTTCACAGAGACTATACAACGAAACAGGCTGTGCAGGATATTTCCTTTACCGTAAACACCGGAGAGATTGTTGGCTACATTGGCCCGAATGGAGCAGGCAAGTCCACGACGATTAAGATGCTGACCGGGATTCTCGTGCCGACGTCCGGCGATATCCGAGTCAATGGTTTAACACCGTTTAAAGAACGTCAAAAAAATGCTCGGCAAATCGGGGTGGTCTTTGGGCAACGAACCCAGCTTTGGTGGGATTTGCCGACAATTGAATCGTTTGAACTCTTAAGGCAGGTATTTCAAATTCCCAAGGAACAGTACGAGAAAAATATGGCCCGATTTGCCGATATTTTAGGGCTTGAAGAATTTCTGCAAACACCTGTCCGACAATTGTCCCTGGGTCAACGAATGCGGGCAGATATTGCCGCTTCGTTACTCCATGATCCTGTGATCCTATTTCTCGATGAGCCGACCATTGGTTTAGACGTGGTGGCAAAGGAGCGAATGCGGAGTTTTATCCGGGAAATTAACCAGCAGAGAGGGGTCACTGTCATCCTCACGACCCATGACATGTCCGATATCGAAAAGCTCTGTCGGCGCATGATCTTAATTGATCATGGTCAAGTGATGTATGATGGAGAATTAGCAAAGATCAAAGAGAGGTTTGGTAAAGCGCGCGTTTTAATCATTGATCTTGAAGAGGAGATACCCGATTTTTCTATTAATGGGGCAGAAGTGATCAAACAAGAAGGAAATCGTAAATGGTTGCGGTTTAACCGTGACGTGATGAGTGCCTCCCAATTGATTAGCCGCATTTCTGAGAACTACGAAATCAAGGATTTATCCATCCAGGACCCAGAGATCGAGGTGATGATCCGCAATATTTATGAAAGTGGACTCAACGAAGAAATCAATGGCTGTCCCCGTAATCAGTAGAATGCCCGAGGATAAACCTAAGAGCTTAAAGTTCAGCACCTTCGGTGCAGATATTTTGCCTAACCGTTTGATTTCAACAACAAGTAGTATTGACAGGGTAAATTTGAAAAGGATTTATCAATAATTTTTAGTTAGTTTCCACCGTTTTCCGCTTCGATTTTGGCTCTCAGGCTGATATTTCTCACCGTTCCAAGGTTATCGAACTTAATTAAGTAGGCAGCTTTGTCACGGTTGATTCCGATTACTTCGCCGGCGCCCATGATGCCGTGCACGATACGGTCGCCGGGGCGAAAAGGGAACTCAGAAGACTTCGCTTCCATTAGCTTCTCGCTGCTGCCAATATGCCAATTTGATTCCTTGACCAGACCTTCATCAAGTTCTGACGTATAAACAAGCAGGTCTTTGTCTACATTGAAAATGAAACGGGACGGATACCGATACGAGCCGTCCAAGTTCCGCCCCTCCGCATCAGTCAGGTACAAAGCTTTTTCCGCACGCGTGAAGGCGACAAAGGCCAGCCGTCGCTCTTCTTCCATGGCTTCAAGCGTCGCGGTCTTTTTGGAGGGGAACACGCCTTCCCCAAGACCGCAAAGAAACACATAGGGAAACTCCAGGCCCTTCGCCGTATGGATGGTCATCAGCTTAACCGTATTTTTGTTGGAAGCTGTATCGG
>JARLHU010000053.1 GCA_031292095.1 Desulfosporosinus sp. | reverse complement strand
TGAAGACCTCAGGATTATTTAACACTTGGAGATCGAGTCGAACACAGACTTGGCGAAGATGGTACTGTACACGTGCTCCCCCCAACATGCCTGGGGATGTACTCATAATCGCCAGTGGTTTACCACTTAAGGGTAATTTGGTACCCCGCGAAGCCCAATCCAAAGCGTTTTTCAAGACCGGGGGTATGGAATAATTATACTCCGGTGTAGCTATCAGGATTGCATCAGCCGTAGCAAGTTTCTCTTTAAAGTCCACTACAACTTGAGGTACACCTTCAGCTTCTATATCTTCATTAAAAAACGGAATTGGCGATAGATCCACAATTTCCATAGTTGAACCATTAGGTAGTAATTCTGCTGCTGCGCGTAAAGCAGCCATGTTGTAGGATTTCACTCGTAGGCTTCCAGTAAAACCGATAATCTTGATCTTTGTCGTCATCAAGACACCTCCTTAAACTTCTTTCTTTCTTCTTTCTTCTTTCTTTCTTCTTTCTTTCTTCTTTCTTCTTTCTTCTTTCTACTTTCTACTTTCTACATTATGAAACATGTTTAAAAACTGAAAGAATATTGATCAACTTGACGTGACGTCACACCGCTGCTCTCTCCAGGGACAGTCGGAAGCTATTCTGTCTTGTTTAAATATACAGTCTCCACTAACTAAATAGTCAACCTTTTTTTGATCCAGTTGGATAGCTCAATTCTTTACCTTTCGTCCGGCTCTAAAAATAGCTATGAATAAACCTGTACATGATCATCCCGACTATGTAATCTAAGTTTCAAGAAGACTCCTGTACTTGGGCCTTTTTATAGGAATCTGTATTTCCGAAAGGTGTTTATCTAGGTTTTTAGTGACAAGATTATCGATAATAACCCTTTCCACAGCATCACCGATGATGACATAATTATTCTCTTGAATATAATCAAGTAGGTGGTCAACTTATATGGCTGAGAGTATGGCATGTTGCTTTCAGTTGATTCAACAGCTCCGAGATTGCCACAAGTTAATAGCTCCATTCTTGATTTATAGTTCATTTAAATAGAAAATACTGTCTTATGGCTGAAGTACAGGTTAGTATAATTATCTCCACCAAATAGAGTTAGGGTACTCAACCGAGCCTATCAACACTGTTTCCCCAATTTTTGGTGTTGAAATGCCTACGTTGCGTTTTCTCGCTGCCTTCGTTACCCGTTCAATGGGATCTGTCCAATCATGTAAGGCTAACGTAAAGGCTGACCAATGTATGGGGATCAGAATTTTTCCATTCACATCAAAATGAGCCTGAACTGTTTCCTCTGGCATCATATGAATAGCAGACCATCGTTCATCATATTGACCGCATTCAATGAGAGTTAAATCAAAAGGTCCGTACTTTTCTCCGATCTTTGCAAAATGAGGACCATAACCAGTATCTCCACTGAAATAGACCCGTGATTCTTGCCCTACGATCACCCAAGAACTCCACAGTGTGGTGTCTCGATCGGACACACTCCTTCCTGAAAAGTGCCTAGCCGGTGTACAAACCAATGTCAAACCATCAAGTTTAAATTCATTCCACCAGTCAATCTCCTTAATTTTCTCTGTTTCGACACCCCATCTTACCAAATGACTTCCAACACCAAGGGGAACATAGAACTGACTGACTTTGTCTTTCAGTTTCTTTATAGTCTGATAATCCAAATGGTCATAATGATCGTGAGACAGAATGACAACATCGATGGGAGGTAGCTCCTCAAGTTTGATGGGTAATATCTTGCTATAGCGTTTACCTCCGAACGAAAAAAACGGAGAAGGAGTCTGAGAAAACATTGGGTCTAATAATAATCGTTTCCCGTCCATCTCCAACAATAAAGTCGAGTGACCAAACCATGTAACTTTTGTATGTTTATCTGACATGATGACTGAATTTAAAGGCTCCACAGGAATTGCCCTCTTTGGCTTACCGTTTGGATTACCTTTAATAAAATCTCTCAATATGCCAACCGTAGTCGTTATTCGAGTATCCATTACCGTAGGGATCTGATTGATAAACTTGTTCCTGGAATAATTTTTAGATTGACTTAAGGCTTTAACTTTCTCCTTAGATGCTTTTCCACCAAAGACTGGATGATATTTCAGGAATAGAAAACCAGCCAGGAGAATTCCGATAACCAAACTAAGCATAACCCACAGGATCATAATCCATTACCTCATTTCTTTTTCCTGGATTAGACTGCCATCTACTATTTCTTCATTGCTACTGAAATGTTATTGCCTAGCAATAATGGATCACTCAGATTCCATTTTTCACAAGATATTGGCCCATTAATTCTATCTTTCTTTTGCCCAGTGTTTTAATGCTTTAATAATTTTACAACTATCGAATTATTTAGTAAATTTTTGAACACAGTGATTTAATTATTTACGCTGTATTGATAACAACTTGCTAACTTCCTCAATCAACTCTTCATTCACTCTGCAGATTAAAAATTTCCCTTTTTTTTCTGTGCTAATTAAATCGGCATTTACCAATTCTTTGATATGATGGGAAATAGTAGGAGCACCGATATTCAAAGAACTGATGATATCTGTAACAAAGCATTCACAATTAGTTTGAAAACTAGATTCATGCATCTCGGCAATTTTAAAATACAATTCTAGTCTATTTGGATTCGATAGTGCCTTGAATATCTTTGCCGCCTTTTTAGTGTCCATATTCCAACTCCGAACTCATCTGATTAAGATTCGATAACTATCGAAGTTATCATAACTGATTTTATATGACCTGTCAATGCCTTATTATATGGACAATCTTATCATTGAAGTTTCGCAACCATAACCAGTAGCAATCCATTGCTACGTCCAGCATTTTCAGGAAGCTGTGAGCTGGGTTGCCGTCGTATTCCGGCATGAGATTTACTACTTTTGCGCTGCCGTAACGGAATTCGGTACGAGCTCCGCCTGGCTCCACCAGCGTCACACCAATGTTGCAGTAAAAACTATGTTTATTGGAACGTTCAGGTATTAGAATAACTGGAAGTTCAAATGAAGAGGGTCAAATATACCCTTCTTTCAGAACATAAAGAACGCTCTGGAAAGAAGGGCATATTTTTAATGGTATTGATGGCAGGTATTTCAAGAAAGTTGTTGAAATCTTGTTAAGAGCTACTGAACGCATTTCTTATGACGTAACGACGCATTAGTAGGATTCTATCCAAAGTCCCCTTTAATGAAGCGAATAGACTATAACTGAACTGGAAATCATGTAACAAGAGGTTGAATTGTTGGCCCTTTTAAATTTAAATTTCATTAGAAAGGTGGTGATTGCCCGTGACAACAACTAACCAAATACCCAATAGATTAGCTAATGAGAAGTCTCCCTACCTGCTCCAACACGCTTATAATCCCGTGAACTGGTATCCTTGGAGCGAAGAGGCTTTCCAGATAGCAAAAACAGAGAATAAACCTGTTTTTTTATCTATTGGGTATTCTTAATTGGTAATATTTTCCACATGTCATTGGTGTCATGTCATGGAACGAGAATCCTTTGAGGACCACGAGGTTGCGGACTTACTTAATCGTTACTTTGTCGCGATAAAGGTCGACCGAGAAGAACGTCCAGATGTCGACCATTTGTACATGGCCTTCTGCCAGGCTCTAACTGGGTCGGGCGGTTGGCCACTCAACTTAATTATGACGCCTGAGAAAAAGCCCTTCTTTGCTGGGACATATTTTCCAAAAACAGAGAGATATGGTCGTCCTGGACTCATGGAACTCTTAGAGCAAGTGGGGACCCTCTGGAAAACAAATGAAGTTAAATTGCGTCAATCTGGCGATCAAATCGTGGCTGCCGTTCATTCTCAACGTACCGTCCCCAAAAAATCCACTCCCCTTTCTTCCCCTTTACCAAACGACCTCACCTCGAAAGACGGCGGGGGCCCCACTTCTGTAGCCTTTCAAACCTGGAGCGAACAACTTATTGATAAAGCTTACCAGTACCTAGCCCAAAGCTTTGACGTGCGTTATGGCGGATTCGGTCAAGCTCCGAAATTCCCTACGCCCCACACCTTGACCTTCCTCCTTCGCTACGCCCAAGACCATCCCAAGGGCAAAGCCCAAGAAATGGTGAGAAAAACACTGGACGGAATGGCTGAAGGGGGAATCTATGATCACGTCGGGTTCGGATTTGCACGGTACAGTACGGATGAAAAATGGCTAGTCCCGCACTTCGAAAAGATGCTCTATGATAATGCCCTGCTCTCATTAGCCTACCTGGAAAGTTATCAGGTTGATCATCATCCACAGGATGCTCAAGTAGCCAAAGAAATCTTCACCTACGTCCTTCGCGATATGACGTCTCCTGAAGGCGGTTTTTACTCAGCCGAAGATGCCGACGCGGAAGGAGTAGAAGGTAAATTTCATGTCTGGACTCCTGAGGAAATCGAAACCTTACTGGGCAAAGACACTGCCGCGATGTACTGTGCTGTTTATGACATTACCTCTGAGGGTAACTTTGAGGGAAAAAATATTCCTAATCTTTTACTAGGAACTTTAAGGAAGGTTGCTCGTGACAATCCCTTGGACATGGCTAACGTTTTGCAAGCCTTAGAAAGCGCGCGCCAAACCTTATTTGCCGCACGCGAGAAACGAATCCACCCTCATAAGGATGATAAAATTTTGACGGCTTGGAACGGGCTTATGATCTCTGCCTTGGCGAAAGGCGCACAGGTGCTTGGGCTTGATACTTATCTGGAAGCCGCCGAAAAAGCTGCGAGTTTCGTCCTTACCCATCTTCAGCGTAGCGACGGACGCCTCTTGGCCCGTTATCGCGAAGGGGATGCCGCCTATACTGGCTACTTAGACGATTATGCGTTTTTCATTAGTGGGCTTTTGGAACTTTACTCAGCTAGTGGTAAACCCCAATACCTCCAAACCGCACTTCGGCTTCAAGAAGAACAGGAGCGGCTCTTTTTAGACGAAGAAGGAGGTGGGTACTATCTAACCGGGTCCGATGCCGAAGAGCTAATTTTCCGCCCTAAAGAAAGTTATGACGGCGCCACTCCTGCTGGTAACTCAATCTCTGCCCTCAACCTTCTTAAACTAGCGCGCCTCACCGGAGACGAACGCTGGGAAAGAAAAGCCGAACAACAACTTCTTGCCTTTCGCAACGTTCTGGAAGAACATCCTTCCGGATATACAGCTTTTCTTCAAGCCTTACAGTTTGCCCTACATCCAAGTCAGGAATTAATTCTAGCCGGTTCGCTCGACGCAATACAACTGACTGAAATGCGTCAGACATTCTTTTCCACGTTTCGACCTTATGCTTCTCTGCTTTATCAAGAAGGAAGTCTGGCCGAGATCGTCTCTTGGATCAAGGATTACCCCCTTGAAACTGGTCATGTCACAGCCTATCTCTGTCAAAACTATACCTGCCAGCGACCCGTACAGCAGATCGAAGAATTCAAAATACTCTTGAAAAACTTATAGAAACACAAAACTAACAGGCCTGTCAGTTTGATAGGCCTGTTAGTTTCGTGTTTCTATGAGTTTTACTTATTCGTATAGACTAGCGGTTTTCTAGTGCGACAATCATGAGGGAAGGATAAAGCGCCAAATTATAATCGATCGGAGCAGTTAGCGGTTCTCCATTTTCGAAAAACGTCCTCACAAAAGGTCGATTTGGGAAAGCAGGGTTTTGTTTTATAACATTCCCTCTTTGCCCATTACTTAATAGGATCCCGGAACCGGAAGGATAAACGGCAATATTTTTTTTGAATACTTCTACAATTTTAGGATCAAAGTGCGTATTTCCTTGAGAAATGATGTATTCAAAGGCCTCATTAGGTTCGATGGCCTTTCGGTAAACTCGTTTACTCGTCAGGGCTTCATACACATCCGCGATGGCCGCCAGTCTTCCATACTCATGAATTGCACTTCCTTTGAGCCCTCGAGGATAGCCGGTCCCGTCCCATTTTTCTTGGTGTTGAAAGGCAACATGGGCGGAAAGCAAGCTAAGATCATTGTTCTTGCGCAAAATTTCAAACCCGTAGGTCGTATGCTTCTTGATCTCCCCAAATTCTGCTTCGGTCAGTGGCGTTTTCTTATTTAAGATCTCTTCCGGAACCTTGATTTTTCCGATGTCATGCATGAGAACACCCATGCCAAGTTCCATCAACTTCTGCTCGGAATACCCTGAAGCAATACCCAAAATGAGCGAGATAATGGTGGTATTAACAGAATGATGAAAGGTGTAATCATCATACCCTTGAATTTCCGTCAAGTTCCCTATAATGTCGGAACTAGATAGAAGGTCGTTGATCATTTGTCGAACAGATATACGAACATTATCAATAGGTATGGAATCCTTCGAATTCGAATCTCGCTCAAGGTACTTGCTAATAAGTTCAATGGACTTATAGGCAACCTCACGGGTTTGATTTGTAATCGCGATATTGATTTCTACATCATCCAGTCGATCATCCTGAATAAACAGCACATCATACCCCAAGGTCTTTAAACGATCGATATAGGAAGCCGTCAAGATAACTCCTGTTTGTAATAAAACCATACCGAAAGAGTTCATCACTGGACGTGCTAAAATTGATCCTTCCTCAACATAACGCATGTTCACCAAACGCATGATTTCTCACCCTATTCAAATTAGTGTCTTCTTCTAATTTTTCTCCATCAAACATTTTAGTTCGTCGAAACACAACGAAAAACCTTTTAAGAATAAGGTTTTCAGAAAATTTTCCCTTAAGTCCTATAGTAATTTCCACAATATGTCATTATTTGCACCAAATAAACCCTACTTGTAAACATCGTCTTCTCTCTGACCCTTAAAAGTGAATAATATTTAAACCCGCCAAAAGCACGAGGGCAATTGCGACTGGTACTATAAATTTCACTAAGAATATGAAAGCGTCTGCCAATCTTTCATTCGTTAACTGTCCACCATTAGACATTTCTAGTTTCACTTTAGTATGATTCCACTGCCAACCTACGAATAATGCAATAAAAATCCCCCCCAGCGGAAGAAGTACATTGGAAGTCGCGAAGTCGAAGAAATCAAAAAATGTCTTGCCGAACACTGTAACCTTAGCAAAAAGGCTATTAGAAAGTGTGGCTGTGGAACCGAGCAAACCAATCCCCAGAATCGTTAACAAGGTCGCTTTACGGCGCGTCCATTGATACTGCTCCGTTAAATAAGCAATTGGGACTTCCAACAAGGATAGCATGGCTCCTGTAGCAGCAATAGCAGTAAGAAGAAAGAATAAGACCATGAAAAGCCTGCCCAAGGGCATAGAATTAAAGACGGTCGGGATGATGATGAACAAAAGCTTGGGACCGGCATCTGGTTTAAAACCAAAGGCAAACACTGCCGGAAAGATGGCAATACCCGCCATTAGCGAAACCAACGTATCCGCGAGGGCGACTTTAATGGCCATCTTGGGTAAGTTCTCATTTTTATCGACATAACTACCATAAGTGATCATCGCACCCATGCCTACACTCAGCTTAAAAAAAGCTAGGCCTAAGGCGGCTAGAATGACACTGACCGTTATCTTCGAAAAATCAGGTTTAAATAAAAACGAAAGCCCCACTCCTGCACCTGGAAGTGTCAAGGAACGAATATCAATAATTAGAAGGAGTAAAAAGAGGAGAGGCATCAGTAATTTCGTAACTCGTTCGATCCCTTTAGTCACGCCGGCCATAATAATGGCCCCGATCACAATTAAAACAAACATCTGCCAAAATAGGGGTTCAGCCACCCCAGATATTAAGGTTTTAAAAGCTAGGGAAGTATCCTCCGGTTTGGTCGACACGAGCATCCCGCCAGCAGCTTTGAAAATATAAGCATAAACCCAGCCAGCAACGGTTGTGTAAAAGGCCATAATAAGAAATGCACTTAATACACCTGCTCCACCGACTAAAAACCAAGGACGTCGAGGCTGCAAAGCCTTAAACGCACCCACCGCATTCGCTTTAGTATGACGGCCAATCAAAAGCTCTGATAACATCACGGGAAGGCCCACAAGAGCGACACAAAGTAAATAGACTAATATGAAAGCAGCCCCCCCATTAGCCCCTGTGACATAAGGAAATTTCCATATATTACCTAATCCAACTGCAGAACCGAGTACCGCAGCAATAACACCAATACTGCTCGAAAAACCTTCACGTTTGGCATACATCTCTTGCTTCATACTTTAACCCTCCATTTCTATAGATATTATGTCCTATTATTTAAGTCCCGCTCTCTCGGTGACCCGCTTCAAACTCCTCGTCGAACTCTCCTTCAGCCGTGGAACATCAATGGTCAGCAGCTGCCGATCTTTCATCACGATTTGCCCATCCACCATGGTAAGCCGAACATCGGAGGAGGTTGCCTGATAAACCAGCTGTGAATAAACATCCACATGCTCGTTGGGCCAAGTGTGTAAACCCTGCAGACTAACAACTGCTAAATCCGCTTTTTTCCCAACCTCCAGGCTTCCCAGATCGTGTTCATGTCCAATCGCCCGAGCACCCCCTAGTGTGGCTAGTTCAAACACGCTTTGTGCAGGCATGACTGTCGGCCCATGTAAAGGCTTTTGGATCAAGGCTGCGTGCCGCATTTCCCTAAATCCGTCCAAGTTATTATTACAGGGTGCCCCATCAGCACCCAGGGAAATCTCTGCTCCTCGCCTCATCATTTCAGGAATCGGCGCAATCCCCGAAGCCAGTTTTAAATTTGAGGAAGGGCAATGCGAAATCCGAGTTCTGGTCCGGATCAAGATTTCCTTTTCTGCATCATCGAGCCAGATGCAGTGCGCCAAAATAAGTTTAGGGCCGGTTAACCCAACCTTCTCCAAATAAATAATATTGCGCATCCCTCGTGTGCTTTCCACAATTTCGATCTCCGACCTATTTTCAGAAGCGTGCGTATGCACAAAGGCATTTTTCTCACGAGAGTACCTCGAAACTTCTCTTAACAACGTATCGGTACAAGAAATAACAAAACGAGGTGTAAAAGCTACTTCCAGGCGGCCATTCCCTTGACCATGATATTTTTCAAATAAATCGACACTTTCTTGCAAGGAAGCTTCTGTCGTCTCACGCAAAGAAGGTGGAATATCTTTATGGCAATCATCCATCATGACCTTCCCTGATAAAGCTCTCAAGCCACTAGCGAGGATCGCCTTAAAGGCATGTTCCGTGTAATGCACGGTTTCCATATCTACAATCGTGGTTGTCCCACCGAGGAACAACTCTCCAATTCCCAGTAAGGCGGAATCGTACAAGGATTCTGGATCATGCCCGCCTTCCAGCGGCCAAACTTTCAACTTAAGCCAATCCAATAGTTCCAAATCGTCCGCCTGTCCCCGGAACAAGGTCTGGCATAGATGAATGTGAGTTTGGATCAAACCGGGGATGAGCAAGTCTCCGTGAAGATCAATCACTTGATCGGCAGGTTGCTCAATAACCCCGCCGACAGCCACGATCAAAGACCCCTCCACCAGTAGATCGCCCTCAATAATCTCACGCGCTGTATTCATCGTTACAATCTTAGCATTCTTGAAGAGAATACGCATTCCTTATCCCACCCTTTTTCCTTCTTCTGAAAGGCTCTCTCTGCCAACCAAAACCATATAGCATTTCATTAAACTAGCATACCCCGATACCTGGTTTACTCTATTCACTCTGAGGACACGAAAAAAAACAACCTATTACAAAACCCTATGAACCATCCCTGGCTCATAGAGAAGCAATTTACGGTTGCCTCGTAGAAACCCTTGATCCTATTATCAAGGATATATGAGTTAACACCACTATGTAAACTTTTAAAAAATAATCCACTCAGTATATATTCGCGATCTATTTGAATTTCCCTACCTAGCAGACTAATATTTTTAGATATCTCGCTAAGCCAATTTTCTAGGCTCTCACTTCTTTAAGTTGGAGTTCCAAACTCTACCTTACATCTTATTCTTTGGTACGCAGCGGGCAAAGTATCCCCCCTTCTAGAATTCCCAGCAGAACAGAGCCTCCGAGCGCCCTAGCCTTCTCAGTAATCGTCCAACAGTATTCCTCCTGCCCGCGAGGGTCAACATCCCCAATTTTGACATGTTCAGCGACCGAAGTGTCTGTTCGCAACAAACCTCTTAGCACACCCGTACAGAACGAAAGGACTTCTTCAAGTCGAACTCCGTCATCGATCACACCTAAACAATCTCCTGTTGAAACCTGTTCTCCAATGGCCCGCTTTGCTCTAAAAATTCCGGCTTTTGGCGAATAAATAACGCGTTCCTTTGAAAAACCACCGATTTCCCCCGGAATCCCAGTATTGGGTTGAGCCGCTCCTTCATAGATCAACCGCCCTAGATGATGCCCACGGTTTGTTTCTACGACGATATCGACATCGACTCCCGCCGTGAAACCCGGTCCCAAAGCAAATGTCCTTCGAGCCATGCTCCGTTTTGTCCCCAAGTTACGTTTGGCCATGATCGCATCTACTAAAACCAAGGGATTCAGCACTGACAGACCCTTCAACTCAGGATCGACCAAAACTGGTATCACTCCGGTTCGCCAAGCTGTTTCACATTGCTTAGGATCTTCAACACGGCTCGCAGGTACCCCTTCAACCTGCCATCGTCCTTCCGGCACGGCCGTCCCAAAACAAACCGGCCAACGAACCATGAGTGGCTTGGCCACTTCCGTCATCACCACTCGAAACCCTGCTTTAGCCAGCACCAGCCCAACTCCAGAGGCTTGTTCCCCTGCTCCGCGAACTAAAACCACCGGTCCATTCATGACGAGTTTGATCTTCATTCGCTTGATTCTCCCTTGTTATGTATAATTGCCTGACCATTATGCACCAGCAATGCCTTGTATTGTTCCGGAGTATCGACATCTTGGAAAAAGCTATCTTCTACCGGATACTTCAACCATCGATCAGGATAGCGGTATAAGACTTCCCTACCTCCCTGTTCTCCTTGCAACTCTGAAAGTTCGGGAACATACTGCCTATGAAAAAACACGGGTGATATCGCCTTATCTCCGATCGTCGGCACCAGAAAATCCGGCTGATGCTGTTGCACCTGTTGCAAGCAATCGGCAAGCCTTAGCGCAGTAATCCCCACCTGGTCTCCGGGCAGAAATCCAATCCACTGAATCTGACTGTTTAAGTCTTGCAAACCAGCACGAATCGTCTCTGCAAGCGGTTTGGGACTTCGAATTTCAGTCCATACCCCACCGTAGGAATTGAACCTCCGAATACGGTCTTCTGTCAGATAGTACTCGATTGTATGTCTTGCGACAACGTAAACTTCAGTGACTACCGAGAGAGCCGATATAGCTAAAGAGCGTTGCTCATGAAGTGTGATTGCCTCTAGGACAGTCTGAAGAACATAACCAAGCACCGTTGTATCTTGCCAAGGCAACACAAGTTTATCTTGTCCCATTCTGGTCGCTAGACCAGCAGCCATCACCACAAATCGAACCAAAGCAGCTTCCCCTCCTTGGCATCTCCCGCAGCTATACACAGATGTTTTGGCCGATATTCTAGGGCATTAACTTCCTGTTCAATTTCCGCCCACCTGTGTTTGAGTTCGTTTAAAGGCTCCAACGGCTCGACCAAATCCTCGTTATCTGAATTTCCGCCGTGAATATTCAGGAGAATAACCCAGGACATTTGTCCGTATTGGGGAGTAAAAAGAGGGGATCTCAAGAAATAACGCCAAGCCTTTTCAGCGTTCCAAACGTGTCCAATTAGGTCCGGACAACCAGCCGGTCTGTGAACTTGCTCGGCCTGTAGCACTCGCCCCCACAAACCACCATCCAACACTAACACGACACAATCCGACCGCTGAGGGATTTGCGGTTCATGAGGTTGCCAACATTTTAACTTAAGTCCCCTAGCTCCATCCCCTTCGATCACCCAATACAAATCGTGCAACTCGGGCAACTCGGGGACGGTTCTTTGTCCCCTCATACTCTTACTCGTATTTACATTTGTACTTGCACTCACGTTAAGAAGCAATTCCTGAATCCCTACGTTGAGGTCAGCTCTTGCTCGTCCGATGGCCTTATCAACTGCTTTCAGGGGAGGACCAATCCATTTCCCGCTTTCTTCAATGACGTTTACATACCAAAAACAAGCACCTTCTTGCTCAAAAGGTGGTGGATTAGGGTTTCTCCAGCTATTCATCTGTTCCTCGGGAAAGACTTTCGTCGTGGTCGTTGCAATAACCCGCTGCCCAGCGGAGACAATTTCTTGAGTGAGTGATCGAAGACAGGTCGTCTTTCCTCCTGCCCCAATGAACGTGACAACTTGTACACGTTTTGTCATACCCCACAAACTTCCCCTCGCCCAACTGTTCGGTAACCCTGTTTCTGAAGTGGCCATGTTAGTCTCCTACTACTTTTTATAGGGAGTTTCACGTAGGGGGAGGGTACACCTCAATTTGCCGTCATATTTGTAATAGGCTGAGGCAACGGCCGGTGCAGTCGGAATAGAAGCGATCTCACCCACTCCTTTAGCCCCATAAGCGATTGGAGAGGAATTCTTTTCTATAATGATCGTCTCAATCTCAGGCACTTCCGTCGAACGAAAAAGACCCAGTGTGCCAAACTTAGCGGTTGGCACGCCTTTTTCCAGGGGGAAATCCTCTCGCAAGGCATACCCTAAGCCCATGGTAACCCCACCTTCGATTTGCCCTTCGATAGCCTTAGGATTGATGGCCCTGCCTACATCATGCGCTGCCACAACTTTTTCTACTTTCCCCTCTTCATTTAACAAGACAACTTGAGTGGCGTAACTGTACGCCACATGACTGACCGGATTCAGCTTATCTGAACCCATGGGATCAGTTTTCCCTAAATATTCACCGCTAAATTCGCGCTCTTCTAACTCCTCTAAGGAAGATTTATACAACGCTTGTTGCAATTTGAGAGCGGCCTGACGTGTTGCCTCACCGGTAAACATAGTCTGGCGCGAAGCGGTTGTCGTCCCGGAATCAGGCGTTAGCGCAGTATCCGGGGCCCCAACTTCGATGAGGTGCGCTGGCAACCCCGTGGCCTCCTGAACCATCTGAGTAGCCACTGTGGCAAAGCCCTGCCCAATGCAAGCAGCACTGGTAAGTACCACTACTTTTCCCTTACGAACGATCAGTTTAACCCGCCCAGTATCGGGAAGACCAACCCCAATTCCCGTGTTTTTCAGGCAACAGGCAATCCCTGCAGCATGAGGGTGGGATTCATAGATTTCACGAACCGCAAGGAGAGTTTCCTTAATTGCCGTCCCCTCATCGGTAATCTGGCCCGTCGCATTAATCATGCCCGGTTCCAGCGCATTGAGGTAACGAATCTCCCACGGCGAAATTCCCACCTTTTCCGCCAAGAGATCCAAGTTAATTTCTCCCGCAAAAGCAGACTGCGTGACGCCAAAGCCCCGGAATGCTCCTGCCGGGGGATTGTTGGTATAAACACAATAACCAATTATATCAACATTAGGTATCTGATAGGGACCGCTAGCATGAGTGCAAGCCCTCTGCAAAACAGCTGTGCCTAGTGAGGCATAAGCCCCCGTATCGGCGACGATGTGGGCGACCATGACGGTTAATTTCCCGCTCGCATCACACCCCGTCGTGATATCTAACTCCATAGCATGTCGTTTAGGATGAACTAAGATACTTTCCTGGCGGGTAAACGTGAGCTTTACAGGCTTTTGCGTTTTCATGGCCAGCAAGGCCGCATGATGCTGGACGGTTAAATCCTCTTTACCGCCAAATCCACCGCCGACCAGCTTACTGATCACGCGCACTTTTTCCGCTGGCAGCCCGAGCATCGCCATAATTCCATGTTGGTCATCATAGATCCCTTGATCGGCGACATAGATCGTAATTCCGCCGTCTGCTTGAGGAATAGCCAAAGCACTTTCTGGTTCCATAAAAGCATGCTCTGTCGGTGGAGTTGAATAATGGTGTGTGACGACAAACGCCGATTTCGCTAATGCTTCCTGAGGATTCCCTCGGTAGATTTTCGTCGTGCTCAACAAATTTCCTTGTGGATGAATGCTATAAGCTTGCTCCGCAAGAGCTTGCGTCGGACTGAGTAGTGGTTCAAGTTCTTCATAGTCAACCTTAATCAAAGCCAGAGCCTCACGTGCTTGTTTTTTGGTTTGAGCCGCCACTAACACAAGGGCATCCCCGATATAACGTGTTTCTTGCCCGACTGCAACCAGGGTCGGCCAATCATGAAAGATATGGCCGTGATCATGGTCACCCGGAATATCCTCCGCTGTCAAGACAACTTCTACGCCAGGATAGACACGAGCCGCAGCTATGTCAATAGCCAACACCCGCGCCCGAGGATATTTAGTCCTCAATACTGCAGCATAGAGCATCTCATCAACCTGCAGATCATCGACATATTGCCCAGTTCCCAATACTTTCTCACGAACATCCACGCGATGGATACTTGTCCCAATCCCAGCTCCAGATTGGGCGTTCGCTTGCAGTTCTCCTCGCAACACTTTAGCCGCAAGCAGGATTCCTTCTTCAATCTTCACATACCCTGTGCATCGACAAATGTTCCCGCGAATACTCTGTTTAATTTCTTGGGACGAAGGGCTCGGCACCTTATCCAGTAATGCTTTGGCACTGATGACCATTCCCGGTATGCAAAAGCCACATTGAACAGCTCCCGCTTGGCCAAAAGCCCAAACATAGGTTTCTCTCTCGCGCTCAGATATCCCTTCCACCGTCAAAAGTTTTTTTCCTGCAACCTTGGCGACGGTCAATAAACAGGCTCGCATCGCCTTGCCGTCCACGAGTACCATACACGCGCCACAGGCCCCTTCTCCACACCCATTTTTAAGGGATGTAATATGGGCCTCATCACGCAAGAAATCCAGAAGTTTCATATCCTCTTGTACAGTGTACACTGTATAGTTAATGTCAATGTTAAACATTTCCCTCCACCTTTCTCTTCAGAAATGGCTTACGGGATAAATATATCCCGGTGGGTTTTGCTGCCAGAAGCTGACCGTCCTTCACAACTTGTTTACCACGGAGAAAGACATGTTTGGAATCAGTTTTAACATTAGTTTCCTTATTTTTTAATAAACGTACCTGTCTTGCCGTTAATTCCGTCTTTTGCTTTTTCAAGAAGCGTAATAAGAGCTGTGTGATTGTCTCCAGAAGATGCAAAATCAACCGCTGCCTGAACCTTTGGCAACATAGATCCAGGTGCAAAATGACCTTGCTTAATGTATTCTTTTACTTCTTCTGTTGTAATGCTGTCAAGCCATTTTTCGCCAGGTTTTCCGAAATTAATTGCCACCTTTTCTACGGCAGTCAGGATGATTAGGAAGTCAGCTTCAACTTCCTGCGCCAAGACACTGCAGGCAAAATCCTTGTCAATGACAGCGCTTACGCCTTTTAGATGGTGCCCTTTTCTGATAACAGGGATACCTCCACCTCCGCAGGTAATGACAACCTCACCGGAATTCAATAAATTTTTGATTGTTTTGATTTCAATGATCTCTTTAGGAAGCGGGGAGGCTACAACCCTGCGGTAACCTCTTCCCGAATCTTCGATTACTTGAAAGCCTTTTTCCTTCGCACGTTTAATTTCTTCTTCGTTCATGAAATGGCCAATCGGTTTAGTAGGATTTAGAAACTTAGGATCATCCTCATCCACCCGAACCTGAGTGATTACTGTGGTAATAGATTTTTCTATGCCGCGGTCCAGCAGTTCTTCCTTCAATGCATTCTGCAAATCATAGCCTATATAGGCCTGGCTCATTGCGACGCAGACTGACAGGGGAGTGAAGGTTGGATGCATTGGATTTGAACGCCCATATACATCCATAGCCTCATTAATCATTCCAACCTGTGGCCCGTTCCCGTGGGAAATCACTACGTCGTATCCTTCTTCGATCAAATCAGCAATAGATTTGGAAGTATTTTTGACTGCGATCATCTGCTCAGGCAGATTGTTACCCAGTGCATTTCCACCTAAGGCAATAACAACTCTTTTTTTCATTATGCTAGTTCAGTCCTTTTAATTAGTCTTAGGCAAACGTCTTAGTCAAACTTTCTTTGCTTTGCAACTTTCTCCAATGTCTTTAAAGTAGCCTGTGGATTTTCAAATTTGCTTAACAAAATCATAGCAGCAATAATATAAGGCTTGTAGCTTGCTTGCTTGTAGAGTGGAATACGATATCGATCAAACACGCTAGCATCTACTTCTCCTTCTTCACAGCTTACACCCGTGATATCCGCTGGCAGACAATGCATATAGGTGGCTTTGCCAGCCTTTGTCAACTTCATCATTTCTTCTGTGCAAGCCCAATCTTTATGCTCTGCATTCTGTGCCAGTAATTCCTTTTCAAGGGCCTTGATCCCATCGAAATCGCCGTTTCCATATAATTCAGTACGTTTTTCCATCGCTACAAATGGAGCCCAGCTCTTTGGATAAACGATGTCGGCATCTCTGAATGCTTCTTCCATGCTGTTTGTTTTTGTGAAAGATCCTCCTGATTTTGCAGCATTTGCCTTAGCAACTTCTTCTACGTCTGACATAATCTCATATCCATCAGGATGGGCAAGAACTACGTCCATACCCATACGAGTCATTAAACCGACAATACCTTGAGGCACAGAAAGCGGCTTTCCGTAGGAAGGTGAGTAAGCCCATGACATGGCAATTTTCTTTCCTTTCAGGTTCTCTACACCACCAAATTCATGAATGATATGCAGCATGTCGGCCATTGACTGAGTAGGGTGATCTATATCGCACTGTAGGTTTACTAGGGTAGGTCTCTGCTCCAAAATTCCATCCTTATTTCCTTGCTTTACAGCATCGGAAACTTCACGCATGTAAGCATTTCCCTTGCCGATATACATATCATCACGAATACCAATTACGTCTGCCATAAAGGAGATCATATTTGAAGTTTCACGAACCGTTTCGCCATGAGCTACTTGGGATTTCCCTTCATCCAAGTCCTGAACCTCTAGTCCAAGAAGTTTAGAGGCAGATGTGAAGCTGAAACGGGTACGGGTAGAGTTATCACGGAATAAAGAAACCCCAAGTCCACTTTCAAAAACCTTAGTAGAGATATTGTTTTCTCTCATAAAGCGAAGAGCGTCAGCAATAGTAAATAAAGCTTCTAACTCATCATCTGATTTTTCCCAAGTCAGGAAAAAGTCACTGTTATACATTCCTTTAAAATTCAATTTGTTTAATTTTTCGATGTAATCATTTAATGTTTTCATGAAAAATCCCCTTATTCTATAATTATTTTTCACACTTCACCCCTTCGTTCCGAGCCCGGCGAGGCGTTATTACAGAGTGAGCATTAAGTGGCGTCGCGTCAAACGGAGGTTAGTAATAAAGCGTTAAGAAACGTCAACGGTTCACTTGCAGAAAGCCTATGAGTTTTGACGTTTTAGCTTTATTGCTAACCGGAGTAGCGACAAAACGTTGCGAACGGCGTAATCACGCCGAGCCCTACTTTATTTTAACTAAATTCTCCGTATCTTTCGGCATCTTATCCGCATACTTCTGAACAAAAATACTTGGAATCATCGCATACATAGCTGCGCAATCGACCAGTTCCTTTTTCCAGGTCCGTTCATTGGGAGCGTGGGCTTGATCTTCATGCCCAGGACCAAAGCCAATGCAGGGGATTCCGTAACGTCCCATGATCGAAACGCCGTTTGTGGAAAACGTCCACTTGTCGACCACTGGATCTTTACCGAATAATCCCTTATAAGCCTCTTCCAACGTGGTACTGACAGGATGTCCTTCTTCAATGAGCCAAGTAGGGAAATAGCATTCTGTTGGATAAACTAAATTAGTATAAGAGGGTCGTTCATAATGATACATCGTAACCTCCGCGCAAGCAGCTTTGACCGCAGGGAGGTTCTTAATCTGTTGAACGGCGTATTCCCATGATTCGCCTGAAGTTAGACGACGATCGACGGAAATCCAGCAACTGTCAGCAACTGCACAACGGGAGGGAGAGGTATGGAAGATTTCAGAAACCGTCAGGCTCCCTTTACCGAGAAACGGATGATCCATAAGGTTTTCATGTAAACCACGGAGCTCCATTAAAATTGGAGCCATTTTATAAATTGCATTGTCACCACGCTCTGGTGCCGAGCCGTGACAACTAACGCCTTTAGTCATAACTTTAATTTCCATTCGGCCACGATGTCCGCGATAAATCTTCCCATCAGTTGGTTCAGTAATCACGACAAATTCCGGTACGATCTTGTCCTCCTTGATAATATACTGCCAACATAAACCATCACAATCTTCTTCCTGTATGGAACCGACGACGACCAAGGTGTAATCATCTTCCATGCCAAGATCTTTGATAATCTTTCCCGCATAGACCATCGAGGCCATGCCACCAATTTGGTCTGAGGCACCACGTCCGATAATAATTTCTTCATCTTCATAGCCAAGATAAGGATCATACTTCCAAAGTCCTGGATCCCCGATGCCAACCGTATCGATGTGAGCATCCATCGCGATCAGATGTTTACCATGCCCAATATAGCCCAAGATATTACCCATCGGATCGATATCCACTCTGTCAAAGCCTACTTTTTCCATTTCCTCCTTAATGCGCAGAACAACTTTCTTTTCATCACAGCTTTCGCCAGGAATGGCGATAAGGTCTCGTAAAAAACGGCTTATTTCTGACTGATATTTTTGGGCCAGCTCAAGAACTTTTGTAAAGTTAGTATCCAAAACTAAATTCCCCTTTCGCTCTTCTTGGTTTATGATGATCTAGTCTATTTAGTCTGATCATGCTTAGTATGATCTTTCAAGTTCTATATTAATGCAAGAACAATGCCACTAATTTCGCATCCCACTCCACTGCCCTAGTCTCAAATTGAGATGATTATTGAAAGAACCCGACTAACACAACGCTCAGAGATAGCGCTACTTCGACGTTCCGTGCTTTCAGTCTCATTATGAGACGCCTTATCCAGCTTTGATACACAATTATTTCTCAGATATTAATACCTTTTAACTCTTGCTCATAATTTGGTAATCCTTAATTTTCCTATAGAGAGTTGCTCTGCTAATTCCCAATAATTTTGCCGCATCGTCCTTATGCCCCACACTTTCGACCAGCGTTAAGGCCTTCATAATTGCTTCCCGCTCCAACAGTTTTAAGTTAAGCGAGGAGTTTTGAGATTCAGATTTAGGCACCGTTTTAATACGTTGTGGTAAAATGTCGGCGGTGATTTCCCCGCCGGCCACCATAGTAACGCAGTATTCGACGACATTACCTAATTCGCGGACATTACCTGGCCACGGATAGTTAGCTAGGATATCTATCGTTGCTTGAGAGATTCCACTAACTGAGCGGTCGGTTACCGTAGCATAATAATCCAAATAGGATTGCACCAACATCGGCACATCCTCAAGACGTTCCCGAAGCGGCGGAATCGTTAAAAGAATTACATTTAAACGATAATAGAGATCTTCTCTAAACTCTCCTGTTTTTACCATGGCATCTAAATCTTGATGCGTTGCGGCGATTATTCGAACATCTAGAGGAATAGAGCGCGTACCGCCAACCCGTTCAACTCTTCTTTCTTGCAAAACTCTGAGGATTTTAACCTGTAAGTGCAGGGGCATATCCCCGATTTCATCTAAAAAAATCGTACCATTGTGCGCCAGCTCAAATTTCCCCAGTTTGCCACCCCGTCTGGCACCTGTGAACGCCCCTTCTTCATATCCGAACAATTCGCTTTCCAGTAAATTTTCAGGAATTGCCCCGCAATTTATGGCAATAAAAGCATGTCCTTTGCGTTTACTGCTCTGATGAATCGCCCGAGCTAAGAGTTCTTTTCCTGTTCCACTCTCTCCTTGAATCAAGAGAGTTGCCTTACTTGGAGCCACGTGCAAGGCCATCGCTTTCAGCGCCTTCATTTTAGGAGAATCCCCAATAATTTGTGAGAAATGAGTTTCGATCTCACTGACAGTTGCTTCCTTAACCAGCTGCTTAATTTGCTTAATATCTTTTAGAGAGATTACCGCGCCTTCGATAACCCCATTATTTTTAATAGGAACAACCTCACAATAAATTTGTGTGGCAACCCGCTTCCCTCGGATCGGACCAGAAAACGATTCCCCACGTTCCACGGCAAACCATAGTCTTTTGTCATCCAACAACTGATATAACACCTGTTGTTGTTGGACATCAATATCTAGTAATTTGGCTGCTAAAGTATTATAATGCGTCACTTGCTGCTGATCATTGATCAGTAATATTCCATCAGGCAAGAGATTCAACACCGTGAGCAGTTGGCTCGTCATCAGTTCTCGTTCATAATTTCGATGATTTTCAATCACCTTCCCGACAAGGAGTTCAGCCATCTTTTCCAAAAAGAGCAGCAGGGATTGTTTATTTCCCATCAGGCGTTTTGTTTGTTCTTCATTAAAGCTAACCAAGCCGATGACGCCAATAATTAGGTCTTCAACACGTATAGGAATTGCTACTTCTGCATACTCCTGGCATTTTCCCTGGCAGGGACAAGGCTGACAGAGTTCATTAAACCCGGGATCGTCAATAATGACCGTCGCCCCCGTTGTTAGCACATGTTTATATACAAAACCATTCTCCATCGGGTAACCGCATCGGCTCATATACTTTCCCGTCCCTGCAACCCGTATGAGATCAGCATCCGCAATTTCAACTTCAATCTTTAAGGCTGCAGCAATCGCATCTGCAGTCTGTTGTACTGTGCTCTTAATATCGCTAAGGTGATACATACTTTACCCCTTAAAATAGTTTACTCTAAACTATATTATATACAATTTTTGCCCTATTTCCCATTTCCCCAACCCAAAAATACCCCCTGGCACCCTTTTTGAGTATCCAGAGAGTATTTTGATTCTCAATAACTTACGGACGCATTGCTGGACCTTAAACTATTGACCATCTTTGCACGAGGACGTTTTGTTTGCCACGTGGTTCTAACTTCATCAACTCAACAAACTTATCGACAAGCTGGGGATCAAACTGTGTGCCTGCAAATCTGACAATTTCCACCATAGCAACTTCCTTGGACAGCGCTTTGCGATAGGGTCGGTTGTTTGTCATGGCGTCAAACGTATCGACAATGGAAAGTATCCTGCTCTGTAGCGGAATCTGCTCGCCTTTCAACTTGAAGGGATAGCCATTACCATCCCACCACTCATGATGCTTGAGGATCCAGTCCGAAATATGCGCGAGGTCCGGTGATGATTTGGCAATACGGTATCCGATTTCCGTATGCCGATTCATCTCGTCCTTTTCTTCTTCAGTAAGCCTTCCTGGTTTAAATAGAATTCTGTCGGGTATTCCAACCTTACCGATATCATGGAATTGGGCAAAGAGACGCATGTCCTCGATCTCGTTTTTCGACATACCTATTGTTTCAGACAGCTTACCTGATAATTCCTGCATCCGGTCACCATGACCTTCGGTGATAAAGTCACGAACTTCTAGCATTTTAGTCAGAATATCAATGTTTTTACTCTTCTCACTCTGACGATTATGAAGTTTTTTACGGTACATCATATCATCCGCCATCTTCAACAATTCTCTTAAATCTTTTTGTTTACCATTCCCAACAGCATAACCCAGCGACATACTAATGGGTATAACACGCACCTCAGAATTAATGCTGTTTAGTAATTCATCCATTTTTAACTCTTTGACTGAAAGTTCCTTAGTGGTTGTGTGTTTAATTAATACGGCAAACTCGTCTCCGCCAATCCTAGCAACTACATCATTTTCAAAGCATTCACCTAAAATTTTTGCCGCTATTTTTAAATAATCATCACCTACAACATGACCGAGTGTATCATTGACCAGTTTCAAGCCGTCGATATCGCAAATGACAATGCCAACACCGGTCGTATCTTCATTACGATACTTATCCAATTTATGTTCGAAATAGTTTCTGTTATAAATTCCTGTTGAAGCATCATGGATACTCATGTTATACAGTCTAACCTCTGATTTCTTTCGTTGAGAAATATCCCTGACAACAGCCAGCACCTTATCGTCTCCGCATAAAACAAGTCGTGCTTCATAAAATGAATCCTTGCCTAGTTTTTTAGTAGAAATCTCAAAGGTTTGTATTTCACCCGTCTCAAACAGTTTTTCAATGTTTTGGAAGGCGCGATCAGCAGTATACTCATCAACAATCTCTATATCCTTTATATTTTTGCCTAAAAATCCCGCCTGCAGACGAGACGGAATAATGGTATTTTCTAGATAATTATCAATTATACATCCATTACGGTCCAATAAAAAAAACATGTCAGGTATGACCTTTAAAAAAGCGCTGAGTCTATTTTCACTTTCTCTTAAGGCCTTCTCTGAATTTTTCCTATCAGTAATATCAACAAGGGTAATAATAACCTTAGACAATTTGCCTGATTCGTCGAACTCCGGTTCATTATCTCCCATTGTCCATCGAACCTTACCGTTGTCTGGATTTCTTATCCCAATAATTTGTTCACGTGAAGGTTTGCCGGTAGAAATTACTTTAAATAGCGGAAATTCTTTCAAAGTTAAGCTTTGACCATCCTCATTTATAAAATGCTCAATGATCGTCTCGAACGATATTTTAGGCAGATGCTCGATCAGAGATTGTTCTGAGAGAGATCGCTCTATGAAAGGTAATCCTTTTTTCTGCAGGTCTTCGGCACTTCCCAGTTCTAAGAACTTTCTATTGCATACTAGCAAGTCTCCTTCGGAAGAAAAGACGGCTACACCCACATGCAGATTAACCAAAAGATTTTTAATTATTTCTTCACTTTCTTTAGGCTTATCAAGCGCACCGGTGAGTTCCGCGGTCTTAGTTTTTGCTTTCCTCTTCAGGCTCAGATTCTGTATAAACAAAATTACAGCCAAAATAACGGTAATCAACCAAGCAATGAGCAATGTGAATCCTCACTCCTCTCGACTCTCGATCAATATTTGTAAAAATATTTCGTCATCATTCAAAATCTGTTGTTCGTTGCGTCACGCTATAAATTAATTGACTATAATTTATTATTATTCTACATATTTCTATTAATTCCTTCAATATTTTTGATGAATAGTATATGTAAGTCATGGTAACTTTCAACCCTATCGGTATTTATTGGAATAATAAGGCGTTTGAATGAACAATACATAAGAAAGGCAACGGTTCTTATTAGTTGAACCGTTGCCTATTTACTCTTCTGTCCGCATTTCATCGTAATAGTCTTCGTATATCCATCGTTATTATTTTCCCGCAAAACCGACCTTTTCATTGAATTGTTCAATCAGTTTATCAAGTTCCGGACCCATCTGATGCAGCTTGCCCCAGTATTCATCATAGTCGTACCACTGTGCATTCAGCTCATCCAAATCATACTCTTGTTGTTCAATCCAGGTGTAGTACTTGAGGTTATGAATGCGCTTTTTACTCTGGTAAGTTAACTCTTCCATACTGTCAGTTCTAACACCCAAAACATTTCTATTATGGTCAATGGCCGCATTAAGAGAACTATACTCTTTACCCCTTTCTGCTTCCATTTCTTGCAATCTCGACTGATACATTTCTGCAGAGTCCGTAAGGACGGTTATGACAATATCATCTTCTGTTAACTCATAGTATTTGGCGAATTTTATACAGGATAAGATATTGGCTGCACCGGAAATTCCAACCCAAGGAAGCTTGGCAATGACCTCTTCTGAAACCCCTTGCGTTTTTAAATAGTCCTGTCCAGCGAGTTCATTAAAGAGGCGGAACATACCCAGGCTATCATTGTCATCAATGGCGATCACCATATCAGAATTTTTCACATTATGAATCCAAGGAATATGTTTATCTCCAATTCCTTCAATTCTATGGTCACCGAAGCCATTATTAAGCAACGTTGGACATTGTAAGGCTTCACCGACAGCAATTTTAGCATGAGGATATTGATCTTTTAAGTAGTCTCCACTCCCAAGTGTTCCAGCCGAACCTGAAGTTAAGCATACCCCTGCAAGTTTTCCTTTGGAACCGATTTCAGCTTTGATAATATCCTGCATGGCATTACCCGTGACTTCATAATGCCACAAATGATTGCCAAGTTCTCCGAATTGATTAAAGATCACTACATTTTCACGAGTTCGTCGAAGCTCCCAGGTTTTATCATAAATTTCTTTAACATTACTTTCACAACCAGGGGTCGCAATAATTTCTCCTGCCACGGTCTTTAGCCATTCAAAACGCTCTCTACTCATATTCTCTGGTAAAATCGCAATCGATTTACATCCTAATAAGGCAGAATTATAGGCTCCACCCCGGCAATAGTTCCCGGTTGAAGGCCAAACTGCTTCATGATATTTCGGATCAAATTGTCCAGTCACTAAACGAGGAACTAAACAAGCAAAGCTGGCCCCAACCTTATGCGCTCCCGTTGGAAAGTACTTTCCTGCCATAGCAATAATTCTTGCTTTCACCCCTGAAATTTCAGACGGAATTTCAACATAATTTGGTAAGGAATTGAATAATCCGCCTTCTTCGACAGGCTGGTTTTTCCAAGAGATCCTAAACAAGTTAATGGGGTCAACGTCCCATAAGCCCGTCTTCTTCAATTTTTCTTTAATTTTAGCAGGTATCTTGTCAGGATTCTTCATTTGAGCCAAGGTGGGTATAACGATGTCTCGTTCTTTAACGCTCTGCACCGTTTTCTTAAGTTGCTCTTCATTAATAGTTAAGTCAATCAAAGTTCTCACTCTACTACCTCCATTTTCATCAACAGTTCTTGCAGCGAAGGCTCGACTTTAAGTGGCTCACCCACGGCTTTAATCGCATTCAGTACATCTTTCAAGCCATTCCCGGTGACTATAGAAACTACTTTTTCGTCCGCTCCAATAACCCCTTTTTCCACTAGAGCCTTAAGACCAGCCGTGCCGGTCACACCGGCCGGTTCCCCGAAAATCCCGCTCGTTCTACCCAGTTGGCGCATCGCCTCTAAAATAGCTTCATCGGTTACAGCCACCATCGTGCCACCTGATTCGCGCACAGCATTGAGAGCTTTATCTGGATTGCGCGGCACGCCGACGGCAATACTATCGGCAATTGTGTTCTCCTCCTTCGGACGCCAAGGACGATCTTCCAAGAAGGCATCGACTAGGGGAGAACAACCTGTTGACTGAACTCCTGCAATTTTAGGTAAGCGATCAATCCACCCCGCTAGATAAAGATCCCTAAACCCTTTCCAAACCCCTGCTATGGTGCAGCCATCCCCAACAGAAAGGATCACCCAGTCTGGCACGTCCCAATTTAATTGCTCCGCAATCTCCAAGGCAACCGTCTTCTTACCTTCGACGAGGTAAGGATTTATGGCCGCATTCCGGTTATACCAACCAAAGTGCTCAATCGCCTCTGCCGAAAGTCTAAAAGTGTCCTCATAGGACCCCTGAACGCTGATCACAGTTGCTCCAAAGATCATCAATTGAGCGATCTTCCCTTGCGGCGCACGGCTCGGTACAAAGATAACACTCTTTAAGCCCATGGCAGCAGCGTTTCCAGCCAAAGATGAGGCCGCATTACCCGTGGAAGAACAGGCAACCGTCGGGGCTTTTTCCTCAACTGCTTTAATCACTGCAATGATCGAGGCCCGATCTTTTAGGGATGAAGTCGGATTCTGGCCATCATCTTTGATATACAGGTTACTCATCCCTAGACTTTTACCCAATCCTTGCGGTTTATAAAGCGGGCTCCAACCCACTCTCAGATGGGGGCGGGCCGACTCTGGGTAAATCGGCAGAAAAGAAAGGTAGCGAAACATCGAATAATCTCTGGAATTTGTCACTTGCTTACGCGTCGTCAGCCGGTTTATCTCTTGGTAGTCATACACGACATCCATAATGCCACCTTTTGAACCACAAGATGGACACGTATAGGTCCCTGCTTCAGGAGAAACTTCCTTAGAACATTCAACACAGCGTAGTCCCAACACATTTTTCATTCAAACACCTCAAATTCTATTCCAAATACCCTGGGCCAATTCGCGCGAACGTTCCCCGATGGCTTCCTCATCAATGTCGATAAGTTTTCTGTTGAGCATTCGTACTCGCCCATTAATAACGGTTGTTTCAACAGACCGTCCAGAAACTCCAAAGAGTAGATGCCCAGTCCAATTCAGGGAATTAAGGGGGGTTGGTGGCAAATAATCCACCACAATAACGTCCGCCCACGCTCCTTCGACTAGTTCCCCGAATTTACCGCCGAAGAGGTTTTCCGCGATCTTAGGGTTATTTGCATAAAGCATTTGGGGAACTTCTCCCCAGGCGACACTTGGGTCAGCAGAGGCATGTTTATGAAGTACATTAGCCACTTTACCACTTTCAAACATGTCACACGTATAGCCATCGGTTCCGAGTCCTACGTTGACCCCGTGGCTTAGCATTTTTAGGACGGGTGTTACACCGACCGCATTCCCCATATTCGATTCTGGGTTATGGACCACTTGAGTTTGAGAAACTTTGAGCAGTTCAATTTCGTGATCATCGATATGAACACAATGGACTGCAATCGTCTTCGGTCCCAAAATTTGAAATTTTTCTAAACGTTCCACGACTCGCATTCCATAGTTGGCGAGACAATCTTCTAAATCTTCTCTCCCTTCGGCAACATGCACATGAAAACCTGTTCCAAGTTTGTTAGCTGCTACACTACACGCTGCTAAGGTTTCATTTGATAAGGTCAAAGATGCATGGAGTCCGAACATCCCTGCGACCATAGGATCAGGGTTAGCCTGACACGACTCGATAAAGTCGACATTTTCTAAAATACCCTCTTCAGCAATCTCGTCCCCATCTCGATCAGAGACCTCATAACAAAAAGCCGCCCGAACTCCCATTTCTTGGGCCGCCTTGGCCAGCATCGCTAGACTTCCGGTAATAGCCCTAGGACTGGCATGGTGATCAACGATCGTCGTTGTACCTGTTTTAATACACTCTATTAAAGGGGTCAAACCACTATAATAAACATCTTCAAGGGACAATAATTTATCGAGTTTCCACCAAAGTCCTTCTAAAATATCCCCAAAACTCTTGGGGGGTGTACTTTTGGAATCCATTCCCCGAGCGAAGGTGCTGTAGAGATGCATATGAGTATTGATCATCCCCGGCATGATCAGCTTTCCGTGAGCATCGATAAACTCCGCCTTTGGAAACCGAGACTGCAAATCTTGAGTTAAACCGATTTCCTTAATCTTGCTACCTTGGATTAGAACGCCACCCTTTGGAATGACTTGATTACTATTACCCAGGGTTAAAACGGTACCATTACCGATTAAGAGCATCCATCCTCATCCTCTTTCCATAAATATAAAATAGCCATGCATGAAGCCCCTACGTTATGCCGGATTCTCTCAACCACTATTTATAAGCGATTCATCCCAGCATTATTTTTGAGATCGCTTAAGTCCCCTGCCCCTTTGCTTCCATTGAAGAAGGCATTGAGGATAATTGCAGTAATCGAACCTAAGGTAATACCACTGTGCACAATGGTCTGGCTCCAGTTGGGAAAGGCATTGAAAAAATTCGGATCGACAACTGGAATGACTCCCAAACCAATACTGATGGCCACAATAAAGATGTTGTGCGAATTGCTTTCGAAATCTACTTTGGAAAGTGTCTTAATACCATTCGCTGCCACAATTCCAAACATAGCAACCCCAGCACCACCGAGGACAGCATTCGGCAAGGAGGCGATAATGGTGGCTAGTTTTGGGAAAAAGCCCATGACCACTAAGATCACTCCAGACGTTGCGACTACGAAACGGCTTTTAACACCGGTTAGACCTACAAGACCAACGTTCTGAGCAAAGGCCGTGTAAGGGAAGGCGTTAAAGATCCCACCGAGCGAGGTAGCCAGTCCATCCGCTCGTAATCCTGCCGTAAGTTCTTTCTCGCCGATTGGTTTTCCTACCATCTGACCGATGGCCAAAAAATCACCAGTAGATTCAACCATAACAACCAACATAACGATAATCATAGCGAGGATCGCGCCAATATCAAACTTTGGGAGTCCGAAAGCAAAGGGGGTATCAAGGCCAATCCAATTGGCTGAAGACACGCCCGCAAAGTTTACGAGGCCCAAGGGAATCGCCACAATAAGACCAACAATTAGACCAATCAGAACAGAAATGTGAGCCACAAAGCCTTCAAAATATTTATTTATCAAAAGAATGGTTAAGAGTACAACTCCCGCTACGCCTAAATAAGTTAAGGATCCATAATGCTTATCTCCAACTCCGCCTGCGGCCCAAGCTATACCTACCGGCAACAGAGAAAGACCGATGACCGTAATAACGCTTCCCGTAACAATCGGAGGAAAAAAGCGGATTAGCTTGCTAAAGTAAGGCGCCAATAGAAACGTACACAAACCCGCTACGATGATCGCCCCATAGATTGTGGGCATGCCACCCGTCTTAGCAATCATAATCATGGGTGATACTGCAGCAAAGGTGACCCCTTGAATTACCGGTATTTTGATTCCAATCTTCAAAATTCCCAAGGTTTGGAGTAAGGTCGCCAATCCGCAGGTAAACAAGTCCGCATTAATCAAGAAAGCCGTTTGAGATTTTGTTAAACCCGCTGCCCCTGCAATGATTAGAGGCACTGCCACTGCGCCAGCATACATTGCGAGGACGTGTTGTAACCCATATATAAATAGTTTGCCGGCAGGAAGCATTTCGTCAACTGGTGCAACTGATTGTTTCGTATTAGCCATTATTGTTCCTCCTTATTATGCCGCGGGTATAATCCAATTGTGTTATCTATCTCTCAATTTTCAAACTTTATACAGATAAGGATACTGCTTAACAATAGTCCAAACAAAGGCCGCGATCGAGCCCTCGATCGACACATCTGTTTTACCGGTTTCATCAAACTTAACCTTGCTTACCTCCCCAGCCTGACGAAGCAAGACGACTGTCTCAGCGCCATCCCCCAGGATGAAGAAGCCTGAGTTGGTACTTACCTGAAACTCCTTTTCACTCCAAAATAACGTCAGTTTAACCTTATAGGGCTCACTTGCATACGGACAAAAGGTCGCACAGTTTCCGCATTCATTACACATACCATCCACATGGAGGATCTGATTGAGATTAGTTAAACCTTGTCCCTGGACTGAAATCATGAGGTTGGCGCGGTTTGGACAAACCTCCACACAGATATCACACACTTTGTTACACTCTAAGCATCTGCTCGCTTCTCGTTCAGCATCGCCAACTGGTTTCAGAACACCTTTCTTAGCACCAATTTCCAACAACTGCTGAGCTTTATTAAATGAAATCCGCGCAGAAAACTCTTGTTGAAAGTCCAATTTTTCTTTAGTCAGAATGGCTTTAGCCACTTTCGTCACATGGACAATGGCTCGGACCACACTTCTTGGTCCAGCTAGAACATCCCCGCCAATAAAGACATTCTCCACACTGGTTTCTAGCGTTTCCTCGTTGACAATAATTTTACCCATATCCCCTATTTCGATCCCGTTGTTCTGGAGAAGATTCTCATTCAGCGGATTCACCTTGCTAGCGCCAATGGCCAGGTAAATATATTGAAATCCACTCGCCCGATAATCTGCGACGGAAAAGTTCGGACGAACCCAAAATTTGAACTTAACGCCCATTTTTTTGATCAGTTCAACATCCTTATCGATGGCCGCTCTGGGGATCTTGGAGTCCGGGATAAGGTAGCGTACCGAACCGCCGGCCTTGTCAAGTTGCTCGAAAACAGTAACCTCCAGGCCTGCTTTGGCCAGAAAATAAGCGGCAGAAAGTCCGGCTGGACCCGCTCCAATCACGGCAATTTTAACTAACGATTGAGATACCGGCACAGAAATATTCTGCATAAATCCTTCATAGCCTTTTTGGGCGGCAATCAGCTTCTGCCCGCGGATCTGCACGGACTCCTCATAGTCCAAACGAGTACACTTCTTCATACAGGTATGGTAACAAATCGTACCGGTAATAAAAGGTAACGGGTTTTTAGACACAATCACTTCAAAGGCTTCCTCATACCGTTTTTCGCCCACTAGGCGAATATACTCAGGAATATCCTGTTCAATCGGACAACCTACGGTACAAGGAGCGATAAAGCAATCTAATAAAGGCAACTTGCGATCTAGCTTGCGACTGATCGTCACTCGTTGGGCTTTAAGATAATTGGCATCTTCCAACGCACTAGCGGCGAGAACTTGCAACTTCACTAAATCCAGCTTAGTCGTCTCTTGATTATCAAGCTGAGAGTCTAAGAGTTCCGCTAATTGTTTAAAGCGCAGGTAGCCGCCAGGCTTTAACAAGGTCGTTGCCACAGTGATGGGCTGAATTCCCGTCGCCAGAATCCGCTCCATATTAAATGCATCCGCTCCGCCTGAATAAGAAATCTTCAGATTCCCTTCAAAGGCTGAGGCTAATTTGAAGGCCAGATTAATCGTCAACGGAAAAAGAGCCCGACCAGACAGGTACATCTCGTCACCCGGTAATTCCGCTTTCATGATCTTAACCGGCAAGGTGTTGGACATCTTCACCCCAAAATCTTTTTGCTTCTCCAACGCGAAGACTTTGAGACGCTTCAACATCTCAACACCCTCCTCAAACTGGAGGTCATGCGTAAAGGACTCCTCTTTAAGTTCAATATAATTGTAACCCAGCTTATCGAAGGTGTTTCTCACATACTCATAACCCAAAAGTGTCGGATTCATCTTCACAAACGTATGTAGTTTTTTCTCACCGAGCAGGTATTTTATAATGGCTTCAATCTCCGCCGGAGGGCAGCCATGCATGGTTGATAAGGTGATGGATGAGCAAATATGGGGAGAAATCTGTTCCACAAACGAACGGTCCACCTGCTCAAAGAACCCAAGTTCCTCGCACAAAACCGCACGGCATTCCTGGAAAATGGCGGTCTGTGACGCATCTTTCAACCCTTCCACAAATTGATCGACCTTCGGGGATTGAATCCCCTTCAGGTCATACCCCACACTCATATTAAACATAAAGCGTCGCTCACTAAGATTAAACAACTCTTTTTGCAACACATGGAGTACAAACCAGGCTTTCACATATTCGTCGAAAGCACCCATAATCGGAAGCTCCGTAGACCACTCGGTGTTATAGCCTTCGTCCTCCGCTAAAATACAAGGCTTCGGGAATTCTAACTCATCCATGATTTGGACGGATTTCAACTCAAAAAAACGGCTCCCACTCAGATACGAAGCGATGATATTTTGGGCCAGTTGGGTATGCGGACCAGCAGCCGGTCCGACAGGGGTGTCCAGAGCTTCTCCGAAGATCCGAAGGAACCGGTCGTTCGTTTTCCGATAAAATTTCTCCTCAGGTATGCCAAAAACGGTTTGATTCTGTTTATATTCTTCGCGCACCCAACGAAGTAATTTTTTAAATGGAATGGAGGTCATCTTGTCACTCATACTATCGCTCCTTAATGCACGTACAAATATGCCCTTCTAACGATTTTTCAGCCGCCTTCAAGATGCTCTGGTACCCTGTACAACGGCATAAATGACCTGAAAGTTCTCTTTTGATCTGATCCCTTGTATAGTCTTCGCCACTTTCCACCATAGCCTTGGTCGTCAAAACCAGACCGGGAGTACAAAAACCGCACTGCACAGCCCCTTCTTCAACAAACGCCTTCTGGACCTTAGAGAGTTCACCATTTTTCTCCGCCACACCCTCAATCGTCGTAATCTGCTTACCGTCCGCCCAGACCGCCAGATAAAGACAAGAATCAAAAGGAATGCCGTCGATGAGCACGCTGCACGCACCACATTCTCCAACCCCACATCCTTTTTTAACGCCAGTGTACCCTAAACGATTTCTCAACAGTTCCAACAATGATTCACGAATATCCACCTCAAAATTAAAGGCTTTACCATTGACGGAAAACGCAATTTTTTTAAACAAGTTCCGCACCTCCTGCGTTGACAATAGCTACCTTCAAGGCTCTCGGCACGAGTTCTTTCACAAGATGTTCTCGATATTCTTGCGACGCTCGCCAAGACGTTCGTGCTTGGGTAGCGTTAACCGCTAGCCTGCCAATCTCCGCCACGGTCGCCATTGAAACCTCTTTCCCCTGAGCATACGCTTCCGCCTCAAGACACCGCAAAGGAGTGGGACCCGCCACCCCAAGCCCAATTCTAATCTCGTCAAACGTTTGGCCTTGCAGTTTGCAAACGACTGCGACAGCGAGCGTGGCAATATCCATCGCTTCACGCATAGCAAACTTAATGTACTGTCCACCGAACCCCCGGTAATTTTCTGGAGAAATGAGGATTTCAGTCAGAATTTCTCCAGGTTTCAGAGCCACCTTGCCTGGGCCAAGGTAGAACTCTCGGATTGGAACAAGGCGTTCCCCGTTGCTGTCTATTAATTTTAACTGGGCATTGAGGGCAAACAATGAAGCTGCACTATCAGCTGAAGTTGCCCCATTGCAGACATTTCCACCGATCGTAGCAATATTTCTAATCTGCGGTCCACCCATGGAGATGGCCGCTTCGGTTAAAATCGGAATCAGTTCCCGTAGAATCGGATCATTAAAAATTTTAGTAAAAGTGGCCATGGCGCCAATGGCAATCGTCCCATCTTCAGCTTTTTGAATACTGCCTAAGGCTTTGATCTTGCGTAAACTGAGGAGCTCAGCTTCGGCAATCTGGCCAGAATGCAGCTTGATGAGTACGTCTGTTCCGCCCGCAATGAGTCTTAAATTGGGGTTTTCCGCCAGGAGAGCAGTCGCTTCCTTGACGGTTTCTGCATCATAATAACCCAGAATATTGTACATCTCAGCACCGCCTTCCTAGATTAAGCCAGCCTTTTTGAAGCCTTCGAAGACCCGTTGCGGATTCATGGGCAACCGATTAAAGGCGACACCCGTCGCATCCAAAACGGCGTTACGAATCGCGGGAGCCGGGGTAATCGTCGGAGGTTCCCCCAGAGATTTAACACCAAAGGGCCCGGTCGGCTCGTAAGTTTCCACGAAAGCCACGCCAATGTCCGGCATATCCATCATAGTAGGCAGCTTATAATCCAGTAAGTTATTATTAAGGGGCTTGCCCGTTACTTCATCAAAAAGTAACTGCTCGGAGAGGGCATAGCCAATCCCCATACTCACCCCACCCTGCACTTGTCCCTCTGCCATTTTCGGATTGACGATCGTCCCCGAATCATGAACATTGTAAATCTCTAAGACCTTAATCTTCCCGGTCTTGATATCAACTTCCACCTCAGCAAAGGTAACCCCAAAAGGGATAGCATTAATACGGGCGTTATTGGAAACGTCACTCGTAATGGGCTTAGCGTGGACGCGATCATAGTAGGATTGCATGGCGACTTGCTCCAGGGTCAGGACGTTTTCTCCAGTGTGTTTATAGACAATTTTTTGTTCCAGGAGATCGAGTCGGTCCACCGGAATATCCGTCATGCTCGAGGCGAAACCGAGAATCTTAGCCTTAACTTCGAGCGCCGCCTTCTCAACTGCCATACCAGAAATATAGGTTTGTCTTGAGGCGTAACATCCTGTGTCAAAGGGGGAAATGTCCGTATCTTGAATGGAGAGAACATGCACCATAGCCATCGGTAGACCCAGCACTTCCGCCACCATTTGGCCAAAGACCGTATCACTGCCCTGTCCTGTATCTGTGGCCCCAATTTGCAGTTGTACTGAGCCATCTTGGTTTAAGACGATCCGAGCTCCTGCCAGCTCTAAAGCAACTGGATAAGTTCCAGAAGCGTAACTAAAGCAAGCCATGCCCAAACCTCTGAGTTTTTGCCCAGTTTGTTTTTTATATAAGGCCTTTTTCTCATCCCATTTGATTAAGGCCATCCCTTTATCTATGCACTCCCGAATACCACAGCTCGTGATCTTATTTTTACTAATTGGGTCCACATGCCCGACTTCCACTAAGTTTTTTCTGCGCAGCTCGATGGGGTCCATTGCCAGCCGTTTAGCGATATCTTCAAGATGCGCTTCAAAAGCAAAAAAGATTTGTGGACACCCATACCCTCGCATGGCCCCAGCGACAGGCAAGTTCGTGTAAACCGTATGGGGCTGATATTTCATTGCCTTTACCGAATAGAGATACCGAAATTTCGACCCTGCACTCCCAGCAATGGCGTGACCGTGCGAAGCGTAGGCCCCTGTATTGGCGATGGCGGAAATATGTATTCCGATCATCTTTCCATCTTGATTGAGCCCTGTTTTAATTTTAAACTTAAAAGCGTGACGAGTGCGCGTGTCAATCATACACTCTTCCCTAGAGAGTTCTAGTTTCACGGGTCTCCCGCCTACAGCTAAGGTCATTGCAGCATTTAGAGGTTCAAAGCAGACATCTTGCTTGTTGCCAAACCCACCGCCGACAAACGGCTTGATCACACGCACCCTACCCCAGGGAATACCCAGTGCTTGAGCAACAATCCGACGCACAATTTGGGGAATCTGGGTTGAGGTGGTGATCACGATTCGCCCGTCCGTATCTTGATAAGCATAAGAGGTGTGATTTTCAAGATGGCAATGTTGCACAATACTTGTTTCGTACTCCCCCTCAAAGACATGATCCGCTTCTTTAAAGGCTTCTTCAACATCTCCGATAGTAAACCCACCCGAAGCTAAGATATTTCGTTCGTACCCATCATGAATCAATGGGGCGCCTTCTCGGAGCGCGGCCTCCGTGCTCGTTAACGCTTCCAGCACTTCGTATTCAACCTTAATCAATTTTAAAGCCTTAGCAGCGATCAGTTCATCTGTCGCCACCACGGCCGCAATGGCATCTCCTACAAAACGGGCCTTCTTTGTCAAAATATGACGGTCCTCTACATCCCTATGACTGGGATCCAACGCATAAGGATGTCCCGCCGTGCCAATTTTTATCCGTTCTGCCATTAATTCCTATTCGATTACATCCTCTATAACACCCGGTAAAGAGGTAGAAAAGCTAATTTTCGGTAAGTCTTGATAGGTTAAAACAGCCTCTACGCCAGGCAAGGCCCTCGCCTCACTCACATCAATCGTTTTAATCAGCGCATGCGCATAAGGACTGTGCAGTATCTTGCCAATTAACATATCCCGTTCCGAATAATCATCGGTATATTTGGCCTTACCTGTCACCTTGGCAATAGCATCTACTTTACAAACGCTTTTTCCCACAACTTTGTAAGCCATAAAATTTCCCTCCGTTTATTACCCCTAATCTCATTCTTTTATAACTGTGCAAAATCCATGCCAACCAGCTAAGCAGTCAAAAAACGGCTAAATTCCCCAATTGTAGTCAAAGTGCTAAACGTTACTCTCTCACAATGATAAATTTACCCACTGGTATCTGAACAATCATCGCTCATAACCATACTTTTCTTTCCTTTATCAATACGGTAAACACTTATCAATTTGATAATTCCATCTGTTTCGTCTATCTTGAAATCATGTCCTCCGTGCATTATGCCCAGAAAACATGATTTAACAAGGACTACTGGAGGTTATAGCGTGCCAGTTTTCGGTAAAGGGTTGCCATCCCGATTCCCAAGGCCTTTGCCGCCCGTTCTTTTCCCCGCACACTGTCTTCGGACAGTTGGAGACAACGAAGAATGGTTCCCCGCTCGAGATTTTCCAAATTGAACTCGTCTCGGTCATCGACCTTTTCAGACTGCTTCAGCCTTGGAGATAAATGGTCCTCCGTTAACGTTGAATCTTCCGTCAAGCTCATCGCATATTCAATAATATTCTGTAGTTCACGAACATTTCCCGGCCACGAATATTCGCGTAACCTGTGGCGAAAACCCTCCGCTAGAAACTGCACGTTTTTGGAAAATTGCTGATTGTAACCCTGTATAAACTGCTCACATAAAACTGTCAAATCTTCTTTGCGTTCTCGCAAAGGCTCGATATACAGAGGAATTACATTGATCCGATAATATAAATCTTCACGGAATTTTCCCTGAGCCATCATCTCCTCAAGGTTACGATGCGTTGCCGCGATGACCCGGACATCGACCGCAGTCGGTGTTATTCCTCCAATGCGCTCCACTTGTCGCTCCTGCAAGACCCGGAGAAGTTTGGCCTGTAACGATAAGGGCATATCTCCGATTTCATCAAGAAAAAGTGTCCCTTTGTTAGCTAATTCAATTTTTCCGATTTTACCGCCTTTACGAGCGCCGGTAAACGCACCATCTTCATAGCCAAACAGTTCACTTTCGAGCAATGCTTCAGGAATTGCCGTACAGTTAATCGCCATAAACATCCCTTGTTGCCTAGGACTGAGATTGTGGATCGCCCGAGCCAGCATCTCTTTGCCTGTCCCACTTTCCCCTCGAATCAAAACGGTCGACTTACCGGCAGCAACCACTTTGGCCCGCTCACGAAGTTTACGCATGGCTTCACTATCACCCAAAAGATCATGAATCGTGTAACCAGCATTTTGCAGGCTAAGGCGAGTAACGATTTGGCTGATTTCATCAAACGGCCGCAGGATCACCGCAATACTCCTTACCCCATCTTCACTGTCAATGGGCAAGGCACGCAGGACCATCTGGATCCGATTTTTCTTTGTTTCGATATGTACTTCGCGTTCAACCACTTCATCGGTATAATTACCGACATTAAGGATATCTATAACAGTTTGCGCTGAGAATAATGAGCTCAGATTGCTCCTCGGCGTCTGCAAATTAACACTAAATAAACGCTGGGCAGACTGGTTGAAGTGGAGGATATTTCCGTTAAGATCGGCAGTTAGTAGCCCTTCATCAAGACAATCGATAATAGAATTCAGGTAGTGGTTAGAGGATACGAGGCCCGCTAGGAACTCCTGTTCTTTAAGTTTTAAGGCAATCGTTTCTGCCATTTTAGTTAAGAAAGTAAGATATGAGTGTTGATTTTCTTCGACAAGTTTCGCTTGAGCCTCGGTAAAACAAACAAGCCCAATCGCACCCACCGCCTTGCCATCGACATTGATAGGGGAAACGACTTCATAGGTTTCCGAACAATTCCCCCGCGCTTTACAGGGAGCACAAAGGGGATGCTTTCCTGGCGTTGCAATAATAAACTGATGCCCGGTCCGCAAAACCTCCCGATACACATAACCCTGCCGTACCATGGATTGGCCGACCCCTTTGTGATATCTTCCCGTTCCAGCAATACGCATCAGATTATGATCTGCTATCTCGATATCGATTTTCACAACCGTGGCAATTGCTTCGGCAATTTGTTGAGCATAATCTTTCACGGCCATAAGTTCAACCATTTGAGTTACCCCCTCAGAACTCTTCCGCATCGTGAATATTTGTAAACGATCTAAGGCACATTCAAGAAAATAACCAGTCAGACTGCCAGTCTATTTTGTGTCATACTGCGTCGGCATGTTCACCTAATAGCCCCACTATGAGGTGAACATGCCTCCTTGTCTGACGCAAAATATCCATGGCATCTTGACTTGTTATTTCCTTTCATATGCCTAAAGGAGATTCAACCGATAACGCCCAATATAATAGACAAAGCAAACTAGCAAAATGTTCACTACAATTGTGATTGGAGCACCAATCACAAACTTCATGTGGGTGGTCTTATGGCGGAAATATTTCATTCCTGTATAAAGCCCAAGCCCTCCCATAGCCACTCCCATAAAGAGCAAACTCGCTTCTGGAATCCTCCACTGGTGCCGTTTCGCCCGCCGTTTATCTCTCCCCATCGCCACAAAAACGTAACCATTCCAGATAACGTAGAGTACCAAAAATATCTTTAATATGAGCATCCATATCCCCCCTTCGTGATTTGTGAACCACGCTACAGTCCGCTCCAGCGTTGAAAAAGCGCATGTTCAATCCCGAACTGATCCAAGACCCTTCCGACCACATGATTGATTAAATCCTGAATTTCTTGCGGGCGATGATAAAATCCTGGTGAAGCAGGCATAATCGTCGCGCCCGCTCGAGCCAGTCGCAACATATTTTCTAAATGAATAATATTGTAAGGCATCTCCCGTGGGACAACAACTAGCGGGCGACGTTCTTTCAACGTGACTTGTGCCGCTCGAGCCAAAAGATGATCTCCCGTGCCGGTAGCCATCAACCCCAGCGTGTTCATCGAACACGGAATGACCACCATCCCGTGGGTACGATAAGAACCACTGGCCAGCGCGGAAAACAGGTTAGTATTTTCATGGATTTGTACGCCCTCCGGAAAAGCCGCCCGCTCGATCCCGGTTTCGTAGGTGAGTACTTTTTCTCCGGTTGGCGACATGACTAATTCAACCTGCCAATCCAACGCAGTAAGGACCCTCATCAACGTGAGAGCATAGGTTGAACCACTTGCACCAGTCAGGCCAACAATCATTCTTTTAGTCATAAAACACAGACACCTCCCTAGTTAAATTTCCGAAGAATTTAATATCATTCCAGCCTATCCCCTATCCCCTAAAGCGTTCCGCTGACGAGTTTACTTGGCGATCTCTGCAAACTCCTTATTTACCGGAACGAGGATCTTGTCTTTTCTGATCATGCTAATACCACAAAAGATTACTGCAGCACCTACGGCCTGCATCACATGAACCTGCTCCTTTAGAATAATAGCTGCTGTGATCACCGCAACTGCTGGAACCGCATACATATAAGCCATTATACGATTTGCCCCAACTCTGCTGATGGCGTGATACCAAACAACCAGGCCAAAAGCAGTCACGAGAACAATTGAAAAAGCCATAGAACCCCATGCTGAGAGGGGTATCTCTGACCAAGACAACGCTTGCACCCCTTTTGATCCGACCATGAGGAGAAATATCGTACCAAATAATGAAGAATACGTAATCGTTTTAAGGGCCGAGTATTTACGTAACATGCGTTTCGCAAGTACCGGATACAAGCCCCACACGCTCGAGGCTAAAAGACCAATAAGGTCTCCACGCAGCACGTCCCAGCCAACTGCCAATTTGTTTGTTCCAAATAGCAAGACAAAGATAACTCCCAATAAGGATATGGCGCTTCCACGGCGTCCCCGGGAACCCAATCGTTCTTGTCCCGCTAGCCAAGCAAAAATAGCAGCGAAAACCGGTGAAACGGCAAGCATTAAAGACGCATTAGTAGCGGTAGCGTATTTAACCGCTGCCATGAACAAGGTCTGATAAATAGTAACGCCTACAAGTCCGATCAACGCTAATTCATAGCAATCCTTGAGCTCAATACGCAGGTTTTTTTCCAATACATAAAGCAAAAGGAAAAGTACCGGAGTGGCTCCCACGAAACGAATGACTGTAAAGCTCAAGGGATCAAAACCCTCCATTCCCCATTTCCCAATAACGTAATTAGCCCCCCATACCAAAATAACGCACCAGAGTACCCACTCAGGGAAATCCTTTTTTGTAGTCATTAGTTTCCCCTCTTTCTCCCGCCCATATAAAAAACCCCTAGCATAATGTAATGCAGGAGCCTTCAACTATAAAGGTAACATTGCAATTGTATCATTATGACCTTACTCTTTCAATCAACTAGATTTATTGTTGACAAACTCTCGTGCCTCTTATATAATAACCAATGTTACGCGGTCGTGGCGAAACTGGCAGACGCGCTAGATTCAGGTTCTAGTGCTCGCAAGGGCATGGAGGTTCAAGTCCTCTCGACCGCACCATAAGCTGATTAACGTGATTTCCGTAAGGGAGTCGCGTTTTTTGTTGTTTCACACAAGAACCCGCTGATCATCGCATTTGAGCGGTTTTTTTACGGGGTCTAGTGTGGTTTTTTTACGGGGGAACACCGCATATCTAGTGCTTATCTATATTTTAGGCATAGAATTTGCGATATTACAAGAGTTAATTAATTACAAATTTTGAACGTTGCAAGACATTCAAATTAACCCCCTACCACAGCAACAGTCTGCTTAGAAACGCCCTCACCCATATACCTACGACTAGTGTTCATCTGAACGTAGCCCCATAAATGCTTGAAACTCTTCAAGTTTATCCATAATCAACCGTTCCTCCATTCTCAATTAGAGGGGAACGTCTACCGAACCCCTCAATGAATATTTATACACAGCAACTGAATTATCCCTCTTGGAAAGCCATTTTCTTACGGGTGCTAGATATAATCTTTTGGTACTCTTCACCTGAGTAGTTAGGATCGGCCTTGGCCCGTTCATACTCGGCATCTATGAACTCTTTCATTAATTCATAGCTATCTGCCCAATACTCTTTAGGGAACACTACCCAATCCTCTTTTCCCGTCTTTAGGTTGTGCTGAAAGAATACTACCTTGCCAACTTCATACGGCTTGCCTTCGGGTATGGTTAGGGCAAGTAACGTAGTGTCCCCTTCTGTGTCATCCACTACTGGGGTCACCTTTATGAACATTTTCTTAATCATATTACACACTCCTTAATTAATATAGTTTATCCAGTTTATCACATGGCTCAGACATCTTTTTGTTTGTCATGAGGGGGGCTTTTGTTGTGCTTTTAGTGTAGTCTCCTAAATATTTCTTGTAATCTTCTTCTGAATGAAAGTCTAAACTTCCAGTGAATAATGCACGGTTTGAAAACTTCCCTTTGAGAGTATCCAACCGAAACGAGATTTCAGACTTAGACATTTCCCCAGATTCAAACAAGCAATTGAGGCCCATTTCATTGACGGTTAGTGCCTCCATAAGGCCCAGCCATGTCTTGCCCTTGCCTGTAAAAGCTTGCAGAACTAGCATAAAACCACCTGACATATTTCCTAGTGACTCAGTAAGTTCAGGAAAGAAAAATGGGATTTGTCTGCTGAAATCATGCTTCTTTCTACGTTCAAACTCAGCTAATCGTTCGGCCCCACTGTTCGACCAATCGACACCGTTTTGGCCTTGGCTCTACAATATTTAGAATAAGACCTGGAGCCCTTGCTATCACTGGGTTTGGAAATAAATGTCGCCAAACTCGGGTAAGTATGCAGTTAAACATTTGGAAGAGTTCGGGGAATTGCCCTCTGTTAACTCGGTGATCCAGAACACAGACGATTTTGAAGTGATCGATGCTGGGGAATCTGTTGAGACCTTGGCAAAAAAACTCATTGAACGGAATGTGAAAAATCTACAGAAACAATTTCTAATAGATACCTCTCAAAAGTTTGGTGAATTATCAGCTAACGAGATCATCGAAAAGATGGAACTTATGGCCCAAGAGTTTAGAGACAAGAGCACGTTCATAGAGAGTAATGATTGCTTGCAAGGTAGCCTTAATTTCTGCATCTGGGTATCTTAGCAATTTCTTAACTTGAGTTTGAGCTACTATCCAATTTGTGACGGAGTAAGCACGTCCGTACTCGATCTCATATAGGGAGCACCAGTATTCAATAATTGACTTGGCATTCGTAAACTCACGTACAACTGGCTCCTCTGGGATTCCACTCGGTTGACCATCTAATTGAGTTATTACGTAGCCCCCAGGAATGGTTCTAATCAATCCGTATGACTCCCATGTGGTTAGGTACTTGCTCAATGTTGGAAGACTTCCGACACTCAGTTGCATCATCAGATCACTCTTAGAAATAATTACTTCCTCAGGGTTCAAGGCTTCCATTTGGCAGAATGTATACCATGTGAGGGGCTTTAACTTACGGATCAGTGAAGCACGTTCTTGCTTGTTCATTTTTCGTCTCTCCTTTTTGCTCTAGATTTATTAGCCTTCTCACCCTCGTATTGAATATAAAAAGGAACGAATAACTCACTTTAGAAAACTTTTTTAAATTCTTTTTAACAACCTAGAAAAGGGCAAAAAAAAAAGACCACCAGTAGTTATTTCTACCGATGGTCTTTCTAACTTGCCTATATACTCTCGTCAATTTATTCGCTGGCTCTGTGCCCAATTAATGTTGAATTAATTCTTTGCGGTCAGCCGTTCCAGGGACTCTCTCTAGCCAACCACTTTCAATCATCAATTCTCCCCCGTCCTTTGCTAAAGCAAGAACCTCAATTATGAAACTACCGAAGGTGGATGCCAAATCCCTTCTAGCGGTATTTGTTAAAGCAAGTCCGTATTCAGCGATAATATTCGCTATAACAATAGTGACGTGACACAAGATTAATTTATCACTATGTGGAGATTCAGTAGAGTCGGTGACTAAGTTGCTTGTTATTATTGGCTGAGGTAAATCTTCGTCATCTAAAAAAGAACCTAGTTTTTTAAGTTGCTTATCTGCAATTTGTTTTGCCTGTGATATAAAATACTTAATCTTCTCAGACTTAACGACTTGACTATAACCTAAATTTAAGGTTTTCAATAACTGCTTAGTCTCCATCAATGAAACGATATGACTGATTTCTAGTGCATTAAGAGGTCTCTTATCACCGAAAATAGAGCCATAATATGCTTTATCATGTACAAAATCCACCCTGTCAGGAATCACAATGCTAGGGGCTTTTAACAATAGCCCTTTTGCTAATAATACCTCAGTGGCTTTTTGGTGTATCTCATGAGAAGTATTTATGCATTCGGAAAAATAACTACGAAAGTCAGAACGAGAACATACACTCAAAGAGTTGCCATAATATATCAAAGTAAACTTTTGCATCATTCTAGTGTATTTAATTGAAAAACTCTCGGCAAATAATTGTTTCGAATTGACTTCTACATCCTTTTCGCCGTAAGCTTCAGGGATGGGATGATGAATCGAATTAAAGATGTCTTCCATAGTATTTACCCGTTGGCTTGAGACATCAAGTGCACGTTGCAAAACAGAGTGAATATCTGGGTCTTTAGATTTAGCTACATAATATTTGAGAAAACACACGGCCATACATTCTGCTAAGTAACTAGACCAAAGTTGACCGATTTCAGAAGACAATGGCAAAATGTCAGATAAATTGTGTTGGACAGCTCCATAGGGAACTTGTTCTACTTGGCCTTGATTAGCTTCTTGAACATTGTTCATATTTCACCCTCCATATTGTTCATGGTTTCAGAATTATGTTTATTCGTTGAGGGGGTTTTTAAAATTGGCGTGGAACACTTGTTTCTTCACGATTAGGATTTACATCTGAGTAAACATGTTGAAAATTATTTCCATTCGACCCTTTTAGTTGCTCAGTTGTTTTTTCCGTTGGTTTTGAGTAATCATTTTGAGGTGGAGTATCAAACAGTGAATCATCTCCTAACTTAGCTGCAGTGAATACCGATGTTAAACCAAATGCAGCATGAGATAAAAGATATGAAAGATTACTTATAGCATCTTTTGGTTTCACCTTGTTATTAGCAAATCCACTAAGTATAGCTGTTATAACTGCTCCAAACGTAACTCCAAAAAATAAACCCTTTGGAACTAGTTTATCTCGTCCATATTTAGTTAACATTTTAACCACGGAAAATCCACCAACCATGCTTAAACCTAAATTCATCATTATTCCAAGAATTTGTCCTGGCCATTTTTCAGCTTGTCTACGGGAAGATACCCATATTCCTGCAGCTGTCGTTCGATAAGATCTTTGTGAAATCTTCATTTTTGATGAAAGAACGTCAACTAGTGTTAAAGCTACTAACCCAGCAGCACCAGATAACATACCAAGATAAATTCGATCGTTTATTTTCCTCATGAAATATCACGTCCTTTTACAAATCTTTAACTTATAGTTCCCTTTGGACAATTTTAAATACTGGAAAGTTATGTGATTAATACTTTCAGATAACGATCCTAAATCAGCTAACCTCCTAAACACAAAAAAGTAGACCACCAATAGTCTTGTTGAACTACTGATGGTCTTTTCTCATTTTCCCTTTATGTTTGTTTGCTCTCTTGTGGTTTCTTAACCGCTCCAACCTTAGTAATAGCCAACTCTTGGGCTAAAGTTTTATTTTCTTGTCTTAGTTCCTCGACCGTAGCGAAATCGCGAAGTATTGAGAACATTCCCTTGCCCAGCTACGTGTCAGGCCCCTGGCTATGCTGGGCGTATAACTTGGTATAACGTCTATCCATAAATCAAAAAGAGAGCCACCGTAAGGTAGCTCTTGTGCATAGTTAATCATTTTTTCATTGAAATGGCTTTTCTACCTTTATTTTTTGCCATCGTAGAAAACGTATCTAATGGTGACCTAAAGTTCTTTTTCAGATCGGTATCGCTAATCCTAGCATATTTCTTGACCATCTCAAGAGTGGAATGCGACAGAACCTTTTGTAGCTCAAAAATGTTCAATGTCTTAGTTGCTAGGCTTTGAACGGCGAAGGTGTGCCGAAATGTGTGGGGGCTACATCTAATGTCATCAGTGTCGATACCACGGTCAGCACAATATTTTTCAACACGTTCTTCACAGGTACGTTTATTCAGCTGCTCACCAAAAGTGTTACAGAAAAGATAATCGTTTGGTTCTCCCCCTCGGTTTTTTAGATATGCATTTAATACTGGCTCTAGAGAATACGAGAGCGGAATAACCTGTTGCTTACGGTTTTTAGTTGTAGTGAGTAGAATTTCTTTATGGACGAAATCAAAATCCATTATTTTTAAGTTTAGAAGCGAACCCAGTCTCATTCCTGTGGCTAATAGTGTACAGAGTATTGCCCAGTCACGGAAAGTAGCGAAAGAACAAATTTTACTATCTGGCCGTTCAATTAACTTTTTAATCTGTTCTTCACTAAATGTTTTAATAATTACTTCGTCTTCCCTGAGCAGCTTAATCTTCATTTGGTTGGTGATAAAACCTGATTCAATGAGGTAATTAAAGAAAGGACGGACTGCACGCAACTTACTGTTAATTGAAGTTGCCTTGTTCTTTCGCTCCTCCTTCAAATAACGAATCCACTGATTAAGATGCTCTTTGTAGAAGTATTCTGGGGCATCGACTTTAAGCTTGAGAGCGAAGGTTTGAAGGTAACCCAGTGCTTGTTCATAATATACCATACTTTGTTCAGTAAGATTCTCTGCACGTTTTTCGTTAAGGAATGCTTCTACCGATAAACTCCAACTTAGACCGATTCGTTCTCTTCTATTAGCGTGTTGTGCAGACTTTGAGACTTCCATGATGACCGCTCCTTTACGTTTTTATTTCGCAAAAGATCACGGCATTACCCCTAGTACAAATATAGCGTGAGGATAACCAATTTAACGTGGTCTAGCGTTTTTTTTCGTTGGGAACAACGCTAGTACCTCATGAACACTGGCTTTCAGCCCTTACGAATATATCAAGAGATTCAGGTTCTAGTGCTCGCAAGGGCATGGAGGTTCAAGTCCTCTCGACCGCACCACTTAGAAACACAAGGCCTCCGGGCCTTTTTTCTTTTGCCTTTGTTAGGCACGAAAAATCTTAAATGCCCAACAAAAACCCAACAAAACTTTTGAACCCAAAAAGGACTTTCCCTAATTCACAAATAGGGTAGTCCTTTTTAGGTTCGAACTCCAACGATTATAGTGACTTTTTGTATTGCATCAACCCGTCTTCTACTCCCATTCGGTAAATAATTTCTAGATATATTCCCACTGCTAGGCTGGCGGATCGTTCGTATTCCAGGAAGAGCAAACTGTTCTTATCAAGAAGTGCCATAATTTTACGACCTAACTCAATAGCTCTTCCTGTGTTTCGTTTATACATCATATCTCTTAAAACAATCTTATAAGTATCTTCGAAAACCCGTTTTTCTGTCTCAGACATCAGTCAACCTCCCTAAATTCCACTTACCAAAGAAGGTTAATACTAAATATATTCAAAGCATGAAAACCCTTCGTCTGGAGACGATTTCTGTATAGGAAGTCCGAAAACTCTTGTCGGGGTGTACGGGCTTCCTTGTTGTTTCCTACCTTCGTCTCGCTCGCTTCTTTTCACCAACGGGTTTCCTTATCGGCTCGATCCTTAGCCCATAATCCCCGGCCAATACCCTGTACTTCTCTCCTTGTAACTGAACAACCTCACCAGCCCCAAGTCCTGAATCATCCAACTCACCACCCATGTTGATCATACGCCTAGTCCATGTTTCCCCATCATCCACGCTCACCTTAACTTCAACCTGTATACTAACTACACTAAAACTTTCATCGTAGCCTTGATCGCCATGCATTTGCACTTCCAATTTAACCCCTTTCTCAGAATACACGCTCCCTATGCGTTCAAAAGGAATAATGTCGAAATACCATAACGTTTACCGTTTTTCATTTCGCTGATCAGGGGGTACCTAGGGCAAACGCTATTCTTGTAGATGGTCTGTCCTCTTGAACCAATTGTCATTGATACATCACTCCAGGCATCGTGACCTCATGCACCCCTCGTCCGGGCATCTTAAGGTCCCCCATAAGAATGGCCTGATAGATCGATCGTTTACCAAAGCGGGCTCGGATGCTTTCAATGGTGTCCTCCAGTCTCTCCATACGTTCCCTTTGAGCGAAATCATTAAATAAATTCAGCTGCTCCGGCATTGACTTTGAAACTAAGTTGATCGCTCTGACAGTTATTGAGCGGACAGGGCTATGCCAGAAGTAGTTTTCTTCAAACAATGAACGGGCCTTGAGTGCAATCTCCATCGGGCTTTGGGTCACTGTGTTGAGCTGCGCCTGATGCTGTCTATACAGAAGGCCATTGTCCTTAATCGTAATCTGCACTCCACGGGCGCATAGTTCGTGAACCCGCAGCTTGTGCCCAATATCCTGGGACAACTCCAGCATAACCTTCCAAACTTCCCCGTTGTTTTCCAGATCAGCCGTGCAGGTGATGCCGTGTCCGATGGATTTTACCGGCGAATGGTACCCAATGTTCATGACACGGGAGGTATCTTGACCGCTGGCGTAAATCCATAATTGCAGACCATTTTTACCAAAAAGCCTCTGCATGAACTTGGGGCCGGCCGTGACGATATCTCCAATCGTATGCACTCTATAACTCGCGAGTTTTTTCTTTGTAGCCCGTCCCACAAAGAGCAAGTCGCCAGCGGGGAGCGTCCAGACCTTTTCCTTAAAATCCTCCTTACTGATGACGGTGATGGCATCCGGCTTTTTCATATCCGACCCGAGCTTGGCAAATATCTTATTGAACGATACACCGATGCTAACCGTCATGCCCAACTCTTCTCGGACAGTTTTCCTGATCTCTTCGGCTATTTCTAGCCCGGATCCCATCAGACTTTGGCTGCCCGTCACATCGCACCAGCACTCATCCATCCCGTACTGTTCGACCTGATCCGTAAACCGCTGATAGATCGCTCTCGTCATTTTAGAGTATTTCAAATACTGTTCATATTGCGGCGGTACCAAAATGAGGTTCGGGCACAACCCCTTTGCCTCCCAGTTGACCATCCCGGTTTTCACTCCCGCTTTTTTGGCCAGTTCCGACTTCGCGAGCACGATACCGTGCCGATCCTCTGTGCTTCCACAGACGGCTACTGCTTTTCCCCGCAGTCTTGGATCAAACATCATCTCAACGGAAGCGTAGAAAGAATTCAAATCGCTATGAAGGATGGTACGCATTTCCGTCATTCAAAACACCTCCTAATAGCATCAAATTACGTAGTTTCCCGTGAAGCCCCCCTATTGACAAGCGAAGTTTAGTTCAATATAATAAAAAACAACTTCACCAACTTCTTTTTTACTTTAACAGGTAGGCAAACCTCTGTCAATATAAAAAAGAAGTTAGTGAAGCGTATACGAAGTTAGCTTAGGAAAGGAAGACTGGCTATGAAACTATTTTCTGAAAAGGTACGCGAGACTCGGATGTTGCTTAATCTGACGCAAGAAGAGCTGGGTAAATTAGTCGGCGTATCTAAACGGGCTGTCCTAGCCTATGAAACCGCCGGCGTTCTTCCCCGCCAAAATGTGAAGCTCAAGCTGGCCGAAGCGCTCATGGTATCCGTTGATTATCTTGATAAAGACGAAATTGAAGATCCGACCTACGGATTGGAGAAAACAGAATTCGTGGAGGAAACGCGTGAACGTTTTGGAAGCAAGGCTGCTAAAGAGATAGATTTTTTACTTGAGAGGAATTCAGCGCTCTTTGCCGGAGGAGCTCTTGATCAAGAGGCAAAGGATGCCTTCTTTGAGGCTGTTACGAAAGCCTATTGGGCCGCAAAGGAAGAAGCTCGTAAGACCTACGGTCGTAAAATTAACCATCAGTAATACGCTATTGTCGCCAGAGTCTTTGGTCGCGGAGGCTTTGTTGTACTTAGTTTGGGACATTGCCTTTACGATAATAGGACATGGGGATTCCCCCCCATTTGTTGGCTTATTTAGTTTGCGACGAGAGTAGGTGGTTAAATGTCGATTGAATATATTTGCGGCGAGGTCGCCCGAATCCTTAAAAAATATGATGAGGACGATCCGTACAGGCTTTGCCGATCCATGAAAATAATTCTTCTAGCTGAAGCGATGGGCAACTTCCCCAAAGCTTGCAAGGGCTTTTATCTTTGCACAGCAAGAAAACAGGTTATCACCATTAACAGTGATCTTCCCGAGGAACTGCAGCGGATTATATTGATGCATGAAATCGGGCATGCGGTACTGCACCACAAAGCGTCCGGCATTAAGGCGTTTCATGATTTCGCCTTATTTGACGAAGCCTCCGTTTTTGAATATGAAGCCAACATTTTTGCGGCCGATTACCTTATGGATGATGACGAGGTGCTGGACCTCCTGAACGAGGACCTTTCGTTTTTCGGAGCGGCAAGCCGGCTAAATGTACCGGCAGAGCTGCTGGACTTCAAATTCCGAGTCCTGAAACGGAAGGGATACAAGGTCATTGACCCTCCACTGACAGCAAATTCCGATTTTCTCAAGAATGTACGTTAAGGGGTGTGGGAAATGGATGATAGAAAGGTTTATGTGGATGTGATCGCCGCTTTTGCAAATGACGGAAGAATTCTCCCTTTATCTCTCACTTGGGAAGACGGACGTGAATTTAAAATCGACCAAGTGGTTGATATCCGTCCTGCGGCCGCTATGAAGGCTGGCGGTCAGGGGGATCGTTATACTATCCGCGTCCAGGGCAGGGACAAATATCTCTTTTTCGAGCGTAATGCCAGTATCGCGGGAAATAACATCGGGCGATGGTTCGTAGAACAACGCAATTCGAATTAATAATTGGCATTTACAACAATTATTCCGTCGGCAGAACCTGAACAGGAATTGCCAAAGCTTGAGGCTCCGGTTCCCCTTTTATTTCAATATTAGTGCTTGCAAAGATAATACCTACCACCTTGGCCTGATTATCTATGACTGGACTACCGCTATTACCAGGATTAATAGGTATATTGATATCAAAAACCTGAGTCAAGTTATCCTTCATACTGTAATATCGGCCTACTATACCTCTCTGCGATATCTTCTCAAACCCCAAGGGATTGCCGATAATAGTAACGACTTCGCCACTTTGTACCCTGTCTTTCATATTAATCGCTATGGTGGGAAGGTTTTTCCCTTCTATCCGAATGATAGCTAGGTCCGCATCCGGGATGACCTCGTATTGTTTGGAGTAATAAACCGTCCCATCACCAAAGCGGATAGTAATAGTGCTAGCATCGGCTACAATATGTTGATTAGTTATTATCGTACCTGTTGGGGATATATTAAATCCTGTGCCCTGCTTTACCTCCGTATCTAGAAGACCCTTAGTAGCCACAGCCTCTATGCTTACTACGGCAGGCTTGCATCGTTGAACGATATCGTCTTCCCTTAAAGCTCTATCCTGTTCTAGGAAATTTAGTTTATCAGAAAAGAGATAAGGGAAATTAGGTACAGAAAAGGCTATAAAAGCTAATAAAATCAGAAGGGCTACGGATTTTTTAAAGTAACCAGGTTTTTTTATACTCACTATTTCGTCGTCTTCAAATTGTTCCTCGTCAGCCACTGTAATAATTAATTCGTCATCGTTCATTGCTGCCTCCTTGCGTTAGGTTTTCTATTGTCATTCAAGTCACAAAATGAGCCTCATTGAAGCCATTTCCTTCTATGCTCACAGTTTCCCTTCAAGACTAACCCATTTCGACAACTATTTCTCACCTTCGAACTCCAAAGTAGCGCCTTCCTCTGGCCAAGCAAGACAACCACCCCAACGTGGTTCGTCTGAATAATAGTTCATGTACAATTACTTTACTGTAAGCCTAGAAGAATAACCAGATAAATTAAGGGCGAATAATAAAGGATGAAAAATACTTTGAAAATCATAATCTCTCCGGCGAAGAAAATGAATATGGACGCGGATTTTCTTCCGTCTCGCAATGCCCCCGTGTATCTTGAAAAAGCCCAAATGCTGAAAGAATATCTGCAAAGCCTAACATACGAGGAACTTAAAAATCTGCTTTGCTGTAACGATGAGATTGCAAGGCTGAACTATGAACGCTATCAAAAAATGGATTTGTGCGGATACACAAACCCAGCCATTTTATCCTACGATGGCATTCAGTACAAGTACATGGCACCGCAGGTATTTGAGGACGACTATTTTGACTACATAGAAAATCACCTGCGGATTTTATCTGGATTTTATGGGATATTAAAACCCTTCGATGGAGTAGTACCCTATCGATTGGAAATGCTGGCAAAGTTGAAAACGGCCTTCTGTCATAATCTATATGACTATTGGAAAGATGAAATCTATCGGGATTTAACCCAGAATGCTACCACGATTTTGAATCTTGCTTCGGCTGAATACAGTAAAACTGTTGAGAAATACCTGACTGCCGAGATCAATTATGTTACCTGCAGATTTGGAGAGCTGATCGGCGGTAAAGTTGTCGAAAAAGGAGTTTATGTGAAAATGGCTCGCGGTGAAATGGTGCGTTTCATGGCTGAAAAAGCCGTTCAAAATTTGGATGAAATTAAAGAGTTTAATAGACTTGGTTTCGTGTATAAGGATGAGTTGTCGGCTAACAACACCTTTGTATTTGTGAAGATCATGAAAGTAAAACTATATTAATAAACAAACAAAACAACATCGAGCGAGATGGATTGAATCTGACTGCTGTTGATCAAAGTTTCCTTGGACGTATGTCTAAGGAAGCTTTTTGGGATGTATAAGTATCCTCGTCCTGGATTTAACTAGGAAATAACTATAAACAGTTATAAGTTCTATGCGTATAGTTAATCCAACTTCCTCAATTTCTTATACAATCCTTATGGATCGTATTCTACCTACACCCATTCCTGATGACCGTATTCCGATATGCTCCTCCGCCCGGAAGGATGGCTCAATTTATCCGTAGAGATGACACACTGATCTCCGGAATAGTGGCTCTCCTCTCCTGAACAATATTCGACTTTTCGTGCCCGCTCCTTGCATGAATGGGAGCGGGCTCACACGCCCTCACCCATACTGTCGCTTGGGTCCTGCCCGGGCCGTCTCATCCTGTCCGCTCCCGCTCCCGTAGTCTCCCCTAGACGGGGAGCCTCCGCTCGCTGAGATATCCTTAGCGGTCCTGGAAAATCCGCTGCGGGTGATCTGGCCTCATTCGGCCAGCTTCCCTTCGCTAAGCGCGCGGTTATCCGGCCCGCAGCCATCCATTCCTCCATAAATTTCTAGAATCCATGACCGCGGCTGAAAAGGCGCTTTTTCCCTCCTGTTAGTCGGGAACAAGCTGACGGGAACGACAGCTACGGCATACCACGCCTGTTACCCCACCATGCTAACGCAAGTTGGGGTAAAGCGGCGGGTATGCCGTGGCTTTTTGCATGACCGCGGTTATCCTGCTTTTGGCCGGCTTGCCTTTGCTGCTGGGGTTTCACCCCACCAAGCAAAGCCTTGCCGGCCGGTTTCGACCGCTCAGAAAGTCTCCCCTTGTCAGGGAGACTTTCTAAGCTGGGCTATATTTTGCGGGTCTTAGCTTATCTTCGTTCGGGTGATCTGGCCTAACCGGCCAGCTTCCCTCACTAGGCCCGCGGGAGCTGGTCCACCGACCGCGCATACTACGTATAAGCGGTCGAGTTGCGGGTTAGGGCTTATCTCCGCTAGGTGAGCGGCTTGGCTATTTCTTATGTACGATCATGCCGCTGACCAAGCTAGGCACGCGGTTGCAGGGGGGCTCCCCGGCCGTATAATGCGGCACAGCGCGGGTATTACTCCGAGGCCACGAGGAGGAATTCTCGCGCGGCAAAGACAATAAACAACGATCTAAGCGCGGTTAGCTCCCCGAGTTTTCTTATCTATACTAAAGAGCAGAGAACCCGCATTAAATGCGGGTTCTCACGTTGTTTACATGTCAACAACGTACTATTTAGTTTTTGTCGGAAGGGATATTAAATCAAAGAAGATTCTCATTCCTTCAGCTTCATATTTAAC
>JARLHU010000052.1 GCA_031292095.1 Desulfosporosinus sp. | reverse complement strand
TTATCTCAAAGCTACAGGATTTAATCGGGCTTTTATCAACTTTGGCGAATATCAATTGCGTTACAAGCGATTTATATTTTAGAGCTAAAAATGTATTTTTTAAATCTGTGTAATCTGTGTAATCTGTGGTTAAAATCAGGGTTTATTAATATAGGTATAATTTTTCACGGGAATCAAGGTATAAAAATATGATACTATTGATCAACGAAATTAGATGGTATTTTCTTTTTGAGGAGGAAATCCTGTGAGTATTGAAATATTAGGTATATCAGGCAGTCCTGTACCTAATAGCAACACAGACCGATTGGTTCTGCAGGTATTGAGGTCAAGTGGGTTGGAATATGAATTTGTGAAACTGAGTGATATAAACGTCGGACCCTGCCGTGCTTGCAAAGCCTGTGTAGAAGATAATATTTGTAAGGTCAATGATGATTTTCCAGCACTTTCAAAAAAATTACTGCAGGTAAAAGGGTTGGTGATTGGGGGATATACACCATATAGAATGCTTGATGCCTTTACTAAAGCTTTTTTAGAAAGACTATGGTCGATGAGACATTTACATAGTTTAAATGAGAAAAAATGTGTCGTCACAATCATTTCAGGATTGCGTAAAGAAACTAGTGACCTAGCCCTTAAATCAATAGCCCAAGAATTGTTTATGGAAAAAATGCATCATGTTGCGGAATTAAGTATTGAGGGCAACGTTCCTTGCCTGACTTGCGGCTTCGGTAATGAATGTCCAAACAGTGGTGTACCCCATTTATTTGGTAAAGAAGCACAGGCTTCTGAAATCTTATGTCGGAAGGTTGAAGATCAATCGGTATGGGAAAAGGCGACCCAATCAGGAAAATTGTTAGCACAATTCATTACGGAAGAGATCGAGTGTTGGCTGTAATACAAAGAGTATTATGAAAAATTAGAGCTAAAGGAGATATAGATATGGGAACAGCTGATTTAAAAAGTAAATTAAGCAACGGAGACTTTATTTTTACCACCGAATTAGGCGCAATCGATGGGACGCAAATTGAAGATAGGATCGCTAAGGCAAAAGACTATCGAGGATTAGATGCGATTAATGTTCACGATTGCCCAAATGGAAATTTAAGAATGAACTCGGTAATGGCGGCTAGTATTGTTAAAAGAGAATTGGGAATTGAAGCCATCCCTCATTTTACCTGTCGAGATCGAAGCTTATTAGGAACACAAGCGGATTTATTAGGTGCTCATGCTTTAGGAATCAGAGGTATTTTAGCAACGACAGGGGATGTTCCACAACATGGACCGTATAAAGGGTCCAAAGCGGTTTATAATTATAATAGTTATGAGCTAATTAAACTCATTAAGAACTTAAATTCCGGAAAAGATGCCAACGAAGTTAATATCAAAGGGAGCACCGACTTTGTTATAGCGGCGGCCGCATCCCCAGGGGCACTAAACTTGACTGTAGAATTCGAACGTATGAAGAAAAAGGTAGAAATGGGCGCTGATTTCTTTCAAACCCAACCTATTTATGATGTGATTAAGGCAAGAGAGTTTTTAGAACAAGCTAAAGTAATTGGCAAACCAATTCTCTTGGGTATTATGCCTCTAACGGATTTGAAATTGGTCAAATTTATCAATAACAAGATGGCGGGAGTTACGGTTACGGCTGAAATCATTAAGCAAATGGAGGAAGGCAAGCAAGGAATAGATATCGCCTTCGAGTTTATAGCACAACTTTTTGGAGAAATTGAGGGTATTCATATCTATGGCATGGGGGATGTACAATTGACCAATAAAATCATTGAATTTGCAAAAAGTTTGAAGAGTTGATTTAAATTTCAAGACTGTCAAACGTGCGTAATTGGAATATAATACCATAAACTCATGGAAGGAGGGGGGTTATGGTATTGGGAGAAAGCAAGAGAGTCGAAGAAATGAACTACTTTGAACTCATAGCTTGGCTGGGCATTGGTAGTTCCCATCCGGGAGGTTTTCCAGCTACCAAACAAAATTTGGAAGCTATGCAAGTGAAGCCTGAGGAATATGTTCTTGATGCCGGGTGTGGCAGCGGTCTTACCGCTTGTCATTTGGCCAAAACCATCGGTTGCAAAATCATGGGAATTGATATTAGTTCCCAAATGGTTGAAAAAGCCTGTTTAAGAGCGGAGAAAGAAGGAGTTTCTCATTTAGTTGAGTTTAGGGTAGCCGATGCTTATAATTTACCCTTCGCTGCTAATCACTTTGATTTGGTCGTGGCTGAATCAATAACGGTATTTTTAGATAAAGTTAAGCTGTACCAAGAGTTCTATCGGGTCCTAAAGCCTGAAGGCAGGGTTGCAGATCTGGAAATGGCCCTGCTCAGAGAATTGCCCGTTAATCTGCGGAGACAGATGGAGGCGTGCTTCGGTTCAGGCACGAATCCATTGCCGTTCGAGGAATGGCTCAACGCTTTAACGTTAGCTGGATTTCAAGATGTGGACATCAAGAATCCGCAACCTTTGAGAAGTAATGGCAATGTGATCATGAACGAACTCAAAAAGGATTGGCTTCTAGTCATAGATCTTACGGACAAAGTTAGAAAGCAGCCAGGCTTATTGGCTAGGCTGCAAAAAAATGCAGGTTTTATGAAAAGAAACCAGGGCTACTTTGGATTTGGTCTTGTCTATGGACGAAAACCAACTCCCGTTCCCGAAAAATTGGACTTCAAAGGTTGGGTACGGAAGGTTTTATTTCGAAAGTAAGCATCGGTATAGGGAAAAGGGGAAAGAAAATGGGACGGGACCTCTTAGAAGATATCATTAAAGCCGGTCAGGCCCTCAAAGGGATCATCACTAAAACACCGCTTCAACGAAATGACATTCTCTCGGAAAAATACGACTGCAATCTTTATTTAAAACGTGAGGATTTACAAGTTGTCCGCTCCTTTAAAATTCGTGGAGCTTATAACCTCATGCAAAGTATTCCTTCAGACCAATTAAATAACGGCGTCGTCTGTGCCAGTGCCGGCAATCACGCTCAGGGAGTCGCCTATTCATGTAAAGCTTTGAAGATCACCGGTAGAATATACATGCCTTCTACTACTCCGAAACAAAAAGTCTCTCAAGTCAAACGTTTCGGAGAAGATTTTGTAGAAGTAATTCTAACTGGAGATACCTTTGATGATGCGTTTTATGAAGCCAAGGCACATTGTGAAGCAGAAAACAAGTATTTCATTCACCCTTTTGATGATCCTCTCGTTATTGCCGGACAGGGCACGATAGCCATCGAAATCCTTAACGAGCTGGACAGTCCGGTGGATTATGTTTTTGGGGCCATCGGAGGCGGAGGCATGATGTCAGGCGTTGGCACATACATCAAGCGTCTGAGCCCCACTACCAAAATTATAGGAGTGGAACCGCAGGGGGCCTGCTCTATGAAGCAGTCCCTTGATAATAACGAAGTTGTGACCTTGGACAAAATCGACAAGTTTGTTGACGGTGCGGCCGTAAAGCGCGTTGGGGATTTAACCTTCAAAATTTGCCAGGACGTCCTGGATGAGCTCTTAGTCGTCAGTGAGGGAAAAGTCTGCACCACAATCTTAGAAATGTACAATGACTATGCAATCGTTGTAGAACCCGCGGGTGCCCTTCCTATCGCAGCTTTAGACGGCTATAGGGATCAACTCAAGGGTAAAACCATCGTTTGCATTATTAGTGGCGGCAATAATGATATTGAAAGGACCCCAGAGATTAAAGAACGTTCCCTGCTCGATCAAGGCCTCAAACATTATTTTATTGTAAATTTCCCTCAGCGCCCTGGTGCACTGAAGGAATTTGTGGTCGATATTCTGGGTCCTAACGACGATATCACGCGCTTCGAGTATACTCAAGTTAACAATAAGGAGAAAGGTCCAACCCTTGTCGGGATTGAACTCACCCGGAAAGAAGACTACCAAATCCTCATTGCTAAAATGGACAAAAAAGGGATTCAATATACAGTTATCAATGACAACCAGGAATTATTTAATCTTCTGATCTAATAAATTAAAATTAATGGTTAAAATTAATAGCATTTCTATAAACTGTAAGATAAGAAGAAAAAGATATCAAGTTTAATTACTTGATATCTTTTTTCTTTTGAGAATACAAAAACAATTTGCACTGAACATTAGCTTTAGTCTAGTTTCGTCACGATAAATTGTTTGAAAAATTATCTTCTAAAGATTTTATGAAAATAATCCGATATAGAACTGAAGAGTCGAGGTAGGGGCAATTGCGATAGGGCCTCAGAAGAGGAAACCAATAAGATTACAGAGACCTTATCGGAATTGCCTTAAAAGGGCGGACTCAGGGATGTAAAGTGAGGCAAAAGTGATGAATGATGTACGGATCAACATTTTAATTGTGGATAATAACTCGGATTATTTACTTGTATTACAGAATTATCTTGAACTTGATGACTGTAAGATAATCACGGCGAGATCAGGAAACGAAGCATTAAACTTGATGCGGAGATATGAATTTGCTCTCGTTCTACTAGATGTCTTGATACCAGAAATGAATGGGTTTGAAATTGCTGAGCGGATGAGGGCGAGCGAACGAACTAAAAGTATTCCCATAATTTTTATTACTGCCAATAGCCTCGATCAATGGTCTGTCTTCAAGGGGTTCGAGTCCGGGGCGGTTGATTATATATTAAAACCGATCAAACCTGTTATACTTCAAAGTAAAGTGAGGGTTTTCTTAGACCTTTATCAACAAAAAAAACTACTTTTGATTCAAGCAGAATTGCTTGAATCAAAAGTTAGCGAATTACTTGAACTTAAAGAAGTTAACTGTCATTTAGAGAGCATCTCAGCTCTGGATGGGTTAACAGGAATACCTAATCGACGTACCTTTGATCAGTTCATCGGAATGGGTTGGAAGAATGCTTTAAGAGAACAACAACCATTATCCCTGATTATGGCAGATATAGACAATTTCAAATCATATAATGATAATTATGGTCACCTTCAAGGGGACGATTGCTTGGTTCTCGTTGCAAAGTCTTTAGTTTCATGCATCAAACGGCCAAATGACTTGGTCGCCCGTTATGGTGGAGAGGAATTCATAGCCTTGTTACCGAATACAGACAAAAATGGCGCATTATTAGTGGCCGAAAGGATGCGTAAAAGCATCGAGAGGTTAGCTATGAAACACGATCAATCTCAAGTTGCTGATCGCGTTACAATTAGTTTAGGAGTTGCCGAGATAATTCCCCAGCCCTTTGATTCAATGGCAGATTTTATTAAAATTGCAGATAATGCACTTTATGCGGCAAAACATGAGGGACGAAACATTGTACATATGGGGACGAATTGTCAATTCAAATCTAATAATCTCTTCCTTCCGAAGATTCCTAAGTCTTTCCGAAAGATCCTTGAAGAAGTATGGCTTTCCAAGCGCGGCCGAGTTAAGACTATTCTCAGCGAACTTTTAGGTGCTTGATAGGGAAACTTTGCTTGCGCCACTACCGGTGTCGTTGTAACTCGTAATAATTGCCCTAAGATTCAGGCACAGTAATCTCTGTTGAACCTATCCAATCTGGCCCTAAAAAATTTCTTCCTTTTATAATTACTTTGTCGTTTAATACTTCAACGGTTAACCCTGGAGCAGAATTTATAATGGGTCTTCTGTGTCTGTCGATCGGACTGGCTAATGACGAGCTATTAACTATAGTAAAACTAGCCTCGCTTACCATATTACTATAATCTAATTCATAGTGAGTATGCCCATTGAATAATATTACCTCAGGATGTTGCTCTAAAATATCAGTTAGTTTTTTACTCTGGACTACATAGTTCTGTTGCAATCCCCCCAATGTCTTGTAAGGTAGTGGTTGGTGGAGAAAGACAAAAATAGGTTTATGTGGTTGCTTTTTATAGTTAAGCACAGCTTGAAACCAAGCTAGTTGAGTGTCGGTTAAAAAAGCTAAATCATTATTGGCCATGTCACTCATGCGCGATTGTTCAGACCCAAGAAAAATGAAATGATACTCATTTATCCATACATCACCATAAACCTTCTCCCGATCGGCTAGCTTTAGAAAACGATCAATTGCGATTGCCTCAGTTTCACCATTCGGAAAGGTTTTTGGCGACCATAACCCATACTTATAAAATCCTCCATAAAACTCGTGATTGCCAATTGTCCAGTAAATTGGATAATTAATTTCCAGCTTATGCCCGGCAAGTTCATCACTTAGAGTTTTATAGTCCCTCGGAAGGCCATCGCCCAGATCACCTACAACAACCATGGCATCAGGTTTTGAGTTAAAATTATCATCGAGTAAAGCAGAGAAGTTCCTTACTGCGCCCGATCGAGCTATATGAATATCACTTACGACAACAAAGGATAATTTTGCTTCAGGGTTTTTTATCCATCTCTGCTCTTTGTTAGTTGCTCCCGTTAAGAGCGAAATAGCAGTCTTAGGCACCATAGCGTTACACCACAGTATTGAACTAGCCCCTAATCCCGCTATACATTTTAAGAAAGTCCTTCTTGTCGGCATACCTCTAGCTCCCAACTTCCTTCGTGTCCGTTATTCTAGACCGTAACCCAACAGGCAGTAACCCTAAGCTTTCGCGCTGCTACACGATACGTGTTTATATAGTCAAGTATGTGTTAATCTTAACACAAACTTCTTAAATCGGTAAAGAAACATGAGGCTATTGTGACTCACCTAAAAAACAGGGCCGAAATAGATTTACAGGAAAAGATTGACTATGATAAAATTAAAGGTAACTATTGATGATACTATTCGTGGGATTGTTAAATCAAAAGGGGGAAAAATGAATGAATCAATTCCATAAGGACTATAAAACCAGTATTCTCAGAGTATGTGAGAAAGTAGAAACCTTAGCCGAAATGGGTATACAGCATGGTATGTGCCAGTCAGGTGATTTTTTTCCATACATACCCAATCTAAGGCATGAAATTATGGGTATTACAACTGATGAGGGTTTTAAGAGTCACTATGGAAACTGGGGAGCGCAAGAATTAGATATTTTAATAAAGCAAGGTTGTGGTAAGCTTTGTGTCCGGGACTACAACACCGTTTACAACAACGATACTTTTCCTGTAAAAGTACACGAATGTGATAATTGCCCTATTTCCTGTTACAGTGAGACTTATGGCCCTGATGATGAAGATGAATTGCCGTAAGTGTGATGGAGGCAGGTGTATACATAATGAACATTAGTAGTCAACAGCTTAAGTCAGATATCATAATCATCGGTGCCGGAATCATCGGTTTAAGCATAGCTTACCACCTTCTAGAGGCTGATCCCCAACTATCGATAACTATATTAGAAAAGGAAAAAATGTTGGGCCTAGGTTCCACCGGGAAGGGCACTGGCAGTATCCGCTACTCACATAGCAGCCCCTCGCTCAGGCGCCTGAGTCTTCTCAGCAGAGATTTCTTCCTTAATTTTGAGTCAGCTTTTGCTACCCCCATTGATTATCTGGAAAAGGGGTGTTTAAGGCTGGCTTCTGATGAAGTACTGTGGAATCAGTTGCAATTGACAACTCAGCATGCTGAAGCCTGTGGCATACCAATGCGGCTATTGAAACAAGAAGAACTCCTGAAATGTTTCCCCTACCTCCACAAAAGTCGGTTCTTAGGCGGCGCATTGTGCCCTTGGGATGCCTATGCAGACCCCTATGCTGTTTTGGCAGCACTTTATGCAGCGGTCCGTCGCAAAGGTGCTTTCGTTCATTTTGGCCGGGAAGCAACGAAAATCCTTATCAATGGAGCTAAGATCAAAGGCGTCGAAACAAGGCAAGGCACGATTTGGAGCCCACTCATTGTGAATGCCGCCGGTCCGTATGCTGCCCAGTTCGCAGCAACGGCAGGGATAATCCTTCCTGTGCAACCATACCGCCGTCAGGTTTACGTCTGCTCCAACCCTCACGATGTGCCACCGGCCACTCCGTTAATTGTAGATTTGGCAACTGGATTTTATTTGCATCAAGAAGTCAGTGGCAAGATAGTATTATTGGGGGGAACCGATCGAGACACTTGGCCTGGATTTGAAGATATGCTTGATAAGTCAGTGGCTGAAGATTTTTTTTTAACGGCGATCGAAACAGTCCCCTCTGCTATCGATATAAAATGGTTGCGCACCTATACGGGGATTTGTGAACAAACACCAGATTGTCATCCGATTATCGGTGAAGCACCAGAATTAAAAGGATTTTTTTTGGCGAACGGGTTCAGTGGGCATGGCTTTATGCATGCCCCCGCCACCGGGCGCATCTTGGCAGACCTAATTTTGAACGGCAAAACTGAGCGGATCGACATTAATTTATTCCATTTGGGCCGATTTATAGGAAGCGAAAAAGAAGAGCATATATTATTATAAGGTAAGTCTTTCTCCAAGGGAAGCATTGGAATTGTGGACTTTTAATGAGAGAGAATAGGAGACTAAATCATTGGAAGGCAGGATAATTAGGGGATGAAGGAGAAATATTAAATCAGGACGTTCAACTTTGGGAGGTATAAATGAAAAAAATATTTTTGATCCTAATTACACTACTTGTGGTGTCTCTCGTGGGTTGTGCTACTAAGGCACCAATTGCATCCCAACCCTCTACTACAGGTCAAACACAAGGCCAGCCGCAGTCGATTCAATCACCTCAGCCAACTCAACCTGCACAACCGGTAAATCCGACCCAGAACAAGACTTGGAGTTCGTCACCATCGATGCAAATTGACCAGAAAAAACCATATCACACAATTATTCACACGAATCTTGGCGATATTAGTATTAAGTTATTTCCAGAGGATGCACCAATCACGGTTAATAACTTTATTTTCTTGGCGCGCAATCACTTTTACGATGGCTTAAAATTTCATCGAGTGATAAATAACTTTATGATTCAAACCGGTGATTCCAAAGGGAACGGCACAGGTGGTCCGGGTTATCATTTTGCAGATGAGTTATCAGCTAAACATACTTATACACCAGGAGTCGTAGCTATGGCTAATTCCGGACCGAATACGAATGGTAGCCAATTCTTTATCGGCTCAGGGCAAAACGTTGCAAGTTTAAATCAAAACCCAAACTATACGATTTTTGGTCAAGTAGATGGCGGCATGGATGTCGTAGAGAAGATTGCCAGCGTCAAAGTTGGGCCGAGCTCGTCAGGGGAATCGAGCTCACCTCTCGATTCGGTTTATATGAAGTCAGTGGAAATACTAGAAAAGTAATAAGTATTCAACCCTGCCAGAATGCGTTTGCGTTCTGGCTTATTTTATTTATTTTGGATATTTCATCCTGAGGAGGATTATTAAGGAATGATGTTGAATGTATACTGTCGTGATAGAGCAACATTATTTAGTCTTAATCATTTGGAAACTCTATTTTGGTCAAGTTGATATTCTATAGACACTATACTAACAAAATGCTAATCTTTACATGTGTTGTTATGAGCAAAACGTTGGTTGCAATTGTTGGGAGGCAAAAAGATGCTATGTGAAAAAATAGTCGCTGCATTTAAAGGCAAATCGAAGGTGTTAGAACTGACCGCTTCAGAACCCAATTCAAGCAATTTAATAACCAGAAAAACTTTCCTTAAAACATTCATTGGGACAGCGGCAGGCTTTTACTTTTTTGGTTTTTTCTCATTAAAAAATGATGCAAAGCTAGTAAGTCCGCAACCAGCTTTAGTCAGCGCAGGCGAAGTAGTCAAACCTCCCTTGGCTCATCTCAGCATTTATAAGCCTTTTATTAATGCTTTAAAACACTTAATAACCCCAACCTATGATTATTCCGATCAAACGGTACATCCGAGTGTCATCGATTTTAAAACAGAATATGGAATTGAGACTTGGGGAGAATTTCGTTATTGGATGGCGTTTACCCCTTATCCCAACTTCAATAGTGGCTTTGAAAATCCAAGCCTTTTGGTCAGCAAGGATGGATTAAACTGGATTAACCCACCCGGTATCAAAAATCCGTTGGCATCAAAACCCGTAGGCTCCTTTTCCGGCAACTACAATTCCGATCCAGAATTAGTTTTTGATCCTGATCACAACATCTTAATTCTATACTGGCGCGAATATAGTGAGAATGTTCATGAAAAGATATGGGTTAAAAAAATCAGTTCGAATTTTAAAGAAAGCAATAAAATCCTCTGCTTTGAAAAGATTTGGGATCACAAAACTGGTTTGGTCCTATCTCCTACGGTTTGGCGAAAAAGTGCGAACGAGTGGTATATGTGGACTACTGACGGAAATGTGACAATGCATCTGTATACATCGACAGATGGTATCTCCTGGAGTCCAGGGCAACCTTGCAGTGCTCCTTGGAATACCTGGAATGGCGGATATATTCCTTGGCATATAGTAGCTAAACCCAATCACAATGATCAAAACATTGAGTTTCTAATTGCCGGGTGGCCAATACAAGGTACTATGAAGGATTGTCAATTGCTCTATGCAACCGCACCGATGTCACAACCGAAGGGACTCAGTATGCCACTATTGGGAGCATTACTCAGCCCCGGCGCCGGAGATCAATGGGACAATGGTTACATTTACCGGAGCAGTTTTGTTCGGGAATTTGGAGATGCGCCTAAATTCCGCATCTGGTATTCTGCCTGTTCTAAGAAAAAAGCCTGGCATATCGGGTATACAGAAGGTAATTTGGATAATATCCCTTCTGCCACTCAATTAAGATGATGAAAGAAATCCGTTGATTTAAGTAAATGTGTGATATATTCTAAAGGGAAAGAAAGTAAAGGAGGAATTTTATGGAGATGGAACGTGATGAATTAAAAGGATGGATAGAAGAACTTGATCCTGTCATTGATCCGATGGTTCAAGAAATGAGTCAACTTAAAGCAGATATCAAAAAATATCAAAGGCGTGTTGCCTTCCTAGAGGGTTTACCAGTTGCAGATAAGTATCCCGAACTGAGAAACGAATACGTTATGAAGGGGAATGAATATCAACAGAAACTGGATAGGCTTTTGCAAACATACACAAAACTTTTCAATGTGAGAGAACATGTTCTTATTAAATTAAGTAATATTTGAAACTTATTAATACTGCTGCTTAAGTGTATTGTCTATGCTTAGCAGCTTTTCATTTATCCCTAAAATGAACTCTTTTATGGGATTGCAGAAGATGGTAAATTTTGTTATAATATCCTCAGCGATTTATTGAGATATTTTTCCTAGTGCACTGACGGCTATTCCAGTATGATTAATGGTCAGGAATGCATTTGGATATTATTCAGCCTTGTGCTGATTGGAGTAAACCGATGATTTTACGTTTAACCACGCGTCTTTTAATTTTAGTAATGTTATGGGTAGGACTTAGCCTGCTTAAATGGGAGGGTCTGCAAAACCAACTCCTTTGGCTGGCGCTAATTTATTCGGGCATAGTCCTGCTGGGGAGCCTTATGGAGCAAATCCTCCATTATCAGGGAGATCCCTATATCCTACCGGTAGTTCAGGCCATCATGGCTTTAGGACTTGTATTTGTAGTGCGAATTAGTCCGGAATCTTCCGTGCGCCAATTCTGGTGGGCGTGTATCGGGCAATTGATCTTCTACGCGGTTTTATGGATGATCCGTGATTATCAACAGTTACGGAAGTATAGATACCTCTGGGGACTTTTGGCGGTTGGATTGTTGCTAGTGACCCTGGTATTTGGCTTTTCATCTGGCGGAGCAAAAAGCTGGCTGAGAATCGGGGGAATCGGAATTGAACCAGAAGAATTTGTAAAACTTGCGTTGCTTCTGTTTTTATCGACATATTTAGAAGAAAATGAGGAATTGTTACGTGTAGGGACTGTTCAATGGGGAAGATTCTCTTTACCAGATCGGCGAACCTTGGGTCCCTTCATGGTGATAGCAGCGTTTGTTCTTGGAATTTTGGCCGCTCAGAAAAGCTTGGGGATGGCTTTGTTGCTTTATATGCTTTTTGTACTTATGCTTTATGTTGTGACAGAGAGGGCCCTTTATATAGGAATCTCTCTTCCAATTTTCCTTCTAACCGGTACATTGGGTTATAAGCTTTTTGCTCATGTGCGCATCAGGGTCATGGTGTGGATGAATCCTTGGCAGGATCCCACCGGTATGGGGTATCAGATTGCCCAATCTCTATTTGCGATTAGTGGTGGCAGAATCCTTGGCACTGGGTTAGGCAATGGCATCGGGGCATCGACTGTACCAGTTGCCAGTACGGATTTTATCTTTTCCATCATTGCTGAAGAACTCGGGTTTGCCGGGGCAATGGCCGTATTAGTGCTCTTCCTAATTTTGGTCATGAGGGCCTTTGCGGTAAGTCTTAGAGCGAAAGATCGGTTTGGGCAAATTCTAGCCGCTGGGATTGGGATTCTCCTGGGTACAGAAACGTTGATTATTCTCGCTGGGGTCACGAAACTACTCCCCTTAACTGGAATTCCACTTCCTTGGGTTAGTTATGGTGGAAGTTCCCTCATTGTTCACTTCATCTTGCTGGGGGTGTTGCTGAATATTTCAAACGCCACTGCGGTGAGTTCACAAAGCACCAATAAGAGAAGCGTTTATGTAGCAAAATGCAAGGGTTACGTCGAGTAGCCTTTGGAATAAAGGTTTTATAAATAGAACTGAAGCAGAGTATTTCTGCTTCAGTTCTATTTAATGGCACCAGCGTCCTTATTAATAGAAGGCTGGTGTTATTGTCATGGTAATGTAACCAAAACAAAGTCTGAGGAATATAAATAAGAAGATAAGACAAGTACATCGTGGTGGGAGTAGCTAGTGAAAAATTTCAGGGGAGGATATAAGCTTGAGAAAATATTTTTGTAAAAAAGACAAATTTGATGAACGCGATCACTTATACGCAAGGCCCCCCCTAAAAGTAATCCCCGCAGCGTTAGACCTGCGAAATGGATGTTCTCCCGTTGTGGATCAAGGAGAATTAGGCTCATGTACAGCTAATGCTCTAGGTTCAGGGTTGCGCGAATTCCTGGAGATAAAAAGCAAACAAACCTTCGTTACGTTATCTCGGCTTTACCTTTATTATCATGAAAGACTACTGGAAGGTACTGTAAATGAAGATTCGGGAGCGGAAATACGGGACGGAATGAAAGTTTTAAATCAGCTTGGTATATGCCCGGAAGCACTTGAACCTTATGATATTTCAAAATTTACCAATGCGCCTTCGCAAGCGGCTGAGCTATCAGCAAGTAAGTATAAAATCAACTCCTATCAAAGGCTTAATAATGTGAGCGATGTTCAACGTAGTTTAGCCGGATTATCTCCAGTGGTTTTTGGCATGACTGTATATGAATCGTTTGAATCAGACAGTGTAGCTAAAACTGGAATCGTCCCGACACCGAAAAAGCATGAGCAAGTTCTCGGTGGTCATGCTATGTTAATAGTTGGTTACAAGAAAATTGGTCAGACTTTATACTTTATAGTTCGCAATTCTTGGGGTACAGCTTGGGGAGATAAAGGATATTGTTATATTCCTTCCAGCTTTATCACCAAAGGGATAATATTTGACCTATGGACGGGTATATAATAAGGAGAGATCAGACGGTACAAGGATGGGCAATAGCCAAGGATTCATTGACAAGCAGACTGCCGCTAATCTGCCCTTCCCAAAAGAAGGGCTTTTTTTCTTTGGGATTCACATAGATTTTTTTAAAAGGAGGGATTTTATACCTCTCATATTGAATATATAATGTTGTGTTTAAAAGAAGGACTGTCTTGGATTCAAGATGGGACCTTGTCGGAAAATGCAGAGCGAGTTTATTGAAAGAGGTGCCTATAAATTAAAACTGTGGTAATATACAAGTCAAAAACTGGTTTTGCAAAGAAATATGCAGAATGGATTGCTGAGAAGTTATCAGCCGATATTTTTGAGGTTTCAAAGGTTACTCCTAATTTGCTGACAGCCTATGACACCGTGATTTACGGCGGAGGGTTGTATATTGTCGGTATTAATGGAGTAAAGTATATAACTCGAAACCTGAACAAACTTAATGATAAAAAAGTGATTGTTTTTGCAACGGGAGTGTCACCCTTTCGAGAAGAAGCGATAAGTGAGGTAAAAAATAAAAACTTTACTTCTGAGGAACAGAAGCATATACAGTTCTTTTATTTAAGAGGTGGCTTCGATTATACTAAACTAAAGCCTATGGATAAAGTGCTCATGACATTATTAAAATGGAAGATCAAAAGGAAAAAGAATTTAACACCTGATGAAAGAGGTATGCTCGCCAGTTACGACCAGCCAGTAGATTTCACAAAAAGAAAAAATTTAGATGAACTAATTGCTTATGTTAAAAAATAGAAATACATAAAGCCGAGGTTTATCCCCTCGGCCTTATGCGGCTAATGTTTCTTGTTATTTAAACCATAGGTGAGCCTGTTATACGCTACCAGTGAATGTCAGGTAAAGCAATACTGCATTCAAACCTATAATAAGACTTGTTATAATCCAACCAGCAACCTTAGTTGAACGATTATTGACTAAGCTACCCATTAGGTCTTTGCGACTGGTGATCAGGAGCATCGGCACTATGGCAAAGGGAAGGGCGAAGCTCAAGACAACTTGGCTCATAACTAGAGCATACATGGGGTTAACACCTAAAGCTATGATAATTAAAGCAGGGGTCATTGTGATTAATCTTCGAATATTAATGGGGATATTTAGGCCAACAAAGCCTTTCATAATAGTTTGCCCAGCCATAGTGCCGACTGCCGAGGACGACAAACCTGAGGCCAATAAAGCAATCCCAAACGCTCCGCTGGATAATGTTCCAAGGAGAGGTTCTAATGATTTTTGTGCTTGTTCAATCGTATCCACAACCAAACCATTTCTGAAGAATACTGCCGCAGCTACAATAACCATAGCTGCATTGACTAGAAACGCTATATTCATGGCAATGGTAATATCGATGCGAGCCATACGGTAATGCTTGCGTTTTTGTTCTTCAGTATGATCCTTTTGATTTCTGCATTGCACCAGTTGCGAGTGAAGATATATAACGTGAGGCATTACCGTTGCTCCCAACATGCCAACCGCTATTAAGACAGCAGCGCCATTGGGAAGGGATGGAATTAGCGTGTGGATACCTACCTGTGCCCAGTCGGGCTTAGCTAAAAACACTTCGATAGTGTAAGCTATGGTTATGATCGCCACTAATGTACCAATAATCCACTCGACAACTCTTTGTCCATATTTTTCCATATAAACGATTAGGAAAGTAAGTGCGCCTAAGAGGAGACCAGCATAAATCATTGGTATTCCAAATAGCAAATACAAGCCCAATGTTCCGCCTAGAAACTCTGCTAAATCCGTGGCCATGGCAGCGAATTCAGCCTCAAGCCAGAAAAACCAGTTAATTTTACGAGAAAATGTTTTCGAGCACATTTCTGGTAAATTGTGACCCGTAGCGATCCCTAATTTGGCAGACATACTTTGTAAAAAAATCCCCATTAGGTTACTCCAAAGAATTACCCAAATAAGAGAATAATTGAATACTGAACCTCCACTAATATTGGTGGCAAAGTTACCTGGGTCAATGTAAGCTACACTTACTATAAACGCAGGACCTAAAAATTTGAGCATACTTCTTGCTTTTACTTGCCAAGTATCTTTTAGCAAGGGCAATGGGAATGTCAGTGATGTTTGGGATAAGTTTAAACCTTCACTCATTTTTATACCTCCAGTTGTACATGCATTAAATAGATTCATCGAGCATATCGAAGAATAGACTGATATAATTAAACTAGCCTACTTATAGCTTGAGAACGATTTTTGCTCTCAATGCTTCCAGTTAAGAAAAATTTAACTCAAATGGTCATAGGGAAACTAAGGTGAGGCAAAAGGAAGTGTCGTCCATGCTAACACCCAGTTTGGAAGATTATTTGGAGGAAATATATCGGTTTTCGTTATCGCTCGATACCGTTCGGGTAACGGACATCAGTAATAGGCTTAAAGTTGCTTTACCATCTGTTACTAAAGCCCTCTATAAATTGAGAGACGAGGGATACATACTGTACGAACGATATGGAGAGATCAAGCTTACTCATGAAGGAAAAGAGTTTGGGTACTACTTAGTAACGAGGAATCAGTTGTTACAGGAGTTTCTTGCCCTAATATGTAGCAAGTGCGACTTTGCTGCTGAGGCCGAAGCTATGGAACATTACCTTTCGACTGCAACGATCGATGCCATTAAGACTTTGGTGGACTTCATGAAACTCAATCCCTCTTGGCAACAAGCGTTTAAAGATTTTATAGTTCTGCAATCTTGACAGAACTGTCCATGAAGCGGGACTAGTGGCGAAAGAATCATTAAACCAACCTCTCTTTATAATCTTTCTAAACGGGTTAGCCGTAGCTAACTTCAGTAGGTGATTCTGAAAATAGAATACGTAAAAAAACAGAAAATGTTACTCATCACTGGGTTTCAGAGTTACCTAACTATTTTCAGAAAATCTCTTTAAATAACTAAATCCAGAACGTATCTAAACGTTCTGGATTTCGATTTACTAGTTAATCTAGGTAGATTGGCAGACCAACATCCGCACAGCAGACGGTTACCTATAAGGAAAATTAATAAGTTCTTAGTAGGAGCTGATTTGAAGCCTAATTCAAATATATTAGATCTTTGGCTCCTTAGTTATACCTTTTAATGTGTTAAATATCTTTTTCGACCAGCTTTTAAGCTGATTTTTAAAATTAGGAGTTCGTTTCATTTAGCTCATCTCCTCTTATATCAAAGGGTCATTATCAGCATTTGTTTGACTTTCACTTTCTTCCGTCGGATAAGGGATATAGCATGAGTATAGATTTGAGTAGGGATCAAACCTAGTTAAATATGATAGCATTTTAGGAAATAATGTTTTAATAGACATCTTATTACCTCACCTCACAATTAATTGGTTATATTTTAATGTTTACTGTAATTGTAAAATTATGCATCGGGGGATGAAAAATGAAATGAAATTTGTAAGAATACTTGTACCAATGATTGTAAGCCTTACCCTCCTAGGATGTGGCGCTGCGAAGCCTCAAAGCACAACTCCTCAACCCCCGCAGGCACAAACATCAACTTCACAAGTACCAGCAGCATCAACCAATGCAACACAATCGACCTCTGTCTCGTTTAAGTGGATAGGAGTAGATGTGGATAAATTAAGCTCAAATAATTTAAAAACCGATGGTAAACCTGATGCACACTTTCATCTAATGGCATCTTTCACTCAACCTTCAGCCGTAAAATCCATATGGATTCGATATTCCGAATTTGGTAAGTCCTTCAAATGGGGATGGATATACAATAAAAATCTTCCCACAAACAGCTACCTGATGGCAGTTTTTGATAAGGTGGGTAATGCGATCTTACCACAGGCTGACGTTGGGTATCGTGTCGATGGATTAACAGATTTTGATTTGTTTATCTCTGAACTAAATAATGAGAATGGTCGAGACACCTTTAAATTCGAGAAAAACCAAACGTTTAATCTTGAAATTGATTATGTAACACAGAATAATGAAGTTAAAGAATTTGATGGCGTGGTAAATAGTATCTAAAAAGAGAAGCCAGCTGGTTTGCACCTGCCGACTTCTCAATGATCTCTTTGCTCGCCTGAAACCTACACCACAGGCTGGTTTTAGCTACCAAGAAAGTTCTTTGCTTAATATCCCCAACTAAAAAATCTTCTGCCTTGTCTTGAAACCGAATGAGACCAAGGGTCTCCATTTTGGTCGAAGCCTTGGGGTAGATATGGTGTAGGAGGGGTGACTTGGGTCGGAGAAGAGGTCGTATTTGGAATACTTGTCGTGAAGGATTCGTTATCTGCTCCAAGTACGGAAGGAGCAAGCAGAACATTTCCATTACTAGATACCAGGTCAACTGAATGAACCTTATTTCCAGTAGAATTCAAGGGCTGACCATTTACTAGGGCTGCCTGATAAGTTACTGTACCCATATTTGCCAAAGGATATAATTGATTACTCTGTGTCGAAGGATCTTCACTAATCCATTCTGCTGACGTCCCAATTCCGCTAACATACGAAGGATCTAGCGTCACCGGAGGAATCGTATAAGTCTGTGACTGACCGCTCACCGTAAGTGTTAAATTCCATGTCAGGTCCGCCGCTTGGGCTATACTCGCCTTGATGCTTGAACCATTCTGTATAGTCGTTACAATCTGAGCAGGAGATGGTAACTGCTCCCAAAATACTTCTGTAACTTGTTGACCGTTTTCAATATCTTCAATTGTTCCTATTTGTAAGAGGTCCGTTGATGTTGCTCCACCTAAACCAATCCACTGTGCGGCGGCTGCATTTTGCTGACTGGCTGTGACAGTTGGTATTGTCCAATTGCCAGAAACACTCGTGTAGCTACTACCATCTGAAGGTGTATCTATGTATCCAGCCCAATTGTCGGATTCTTGCGTATTAGCAGGAAGATTTAAATTTGAAGCAGTACCTTGTGATTGTTGAGTCTGTGGCGCATGCACGTGACTATGCAGAGAATTCCTAGATAAAACAAGATCAGACCCCGCCTTGTTACTGGCAGTAAGCGGAGTAATCCCATTTACGAGAGAACTTGCTCCCAAACCTACTAATACCGCCAACGACACTACGTGCATTTTATTTACTAAAGTATTCTTCACTCAACGATCCCCTCTCTGGCATATACATTAACACATTTGAAGTATTCTCTGTATAATACAAGAATCCTTCAGTAAAAATAATTCTTCACATTTTCTTAAGATCTTGTTCACATCTTTAATCTGGTATGTTTTTCATCAAATACGGGAAGATAAGGAAATAACCTAGGGGCTTACTTTATGAGATAGTTTGGTTGCAAATTCTATTGTAAAATAATTTTTGATAACCTATACTTATGTATAACAGTAATAGTATGCCATGATACTAATGGAATGGACAAGCAATCAATAATATATAACACTGAATCTTATATTTCAAAAATTAAAATATAAGAAAAATTAAAAAGACCTATTTATTAAAGTTTGTGGGAGGTGAATACATCTTTAATCCGAGAACAAGGGATTAAACTGCATAAGACATTAGACAGAATTCAGAAGGAGGAGTTAGAGTGAAAAAACGGTTCCATCTCCGTTATCAAGCCTGGCTGGTAATTTCAAGTATGATTTTGGGCGTTCTACTGACGGGTTGTGGACAAACTACCCCCGCACCGCCCGGGAGTTCCGGAGCTACCAGCGGAGGTACCAAGCTTAGTGTAAAAGTGGGCTATATTGATAGTTTATCGGGTCCTGCTGCAGCGTACGGTAAAAGTACGGAAGCGGGCATAAAAATTGCCATTGACGAAGTGGCTAAGGCCGGGGGACCCACGATAGATCTCGTTGAGCGAGACGACAGTTTTAAACCCGATGTGGCGGAAGCTATGGCCAAAGAGCTGGTCATGAATCAAAATATTAATATTCTTGTTGGTACAGTTAACAGCGCAGGAGCTTTAGCAGTATCCAAATATGCCAAGGATAACAAAGTACTCTTTATTAATTCGGACTCAATGAGTGAAAAGATCACAGGTGAGCAAGGGCATCGCTATGTGTTCAGCATCGTTGGCAACACAGCGATGATTGGCAAGGCTGGGGCCTATCAAATGTCTAAGATGCCTTATAAACGTTATTGGCTGGCCGGTAGCGATTATGAATTTGGTCATTCTGTCGTCAATTCAGTTTGGACAAACCTCCAACAATTGAAGCCCGATGTCCAAAAGATCGGCGAGTCCTGGTGGAAAGTGGGCGAGTCAGATTTCTCCTCCTATATTAACGCGATCCGCGCTGCAAAACCTGATGCTGTTTATGTCGGCTCGGGCGGAGGGGATACGGTGGCCTTATTGAAGGCTATTAAACAATCCGGCTTAAATACCGAGTTGCCGATCTTTATTCACAACTCTACTGACTTTGATAGCCTCCGTCCCTTGGGACAAGACGCACCAGAAGGGGTTTACGGAACAACTTTTTATCGTTACGACTTCCCAGATAACCCAAGTTCTAAAGCGTTTGCCGAAACCTATAAAAAGGCTACCGGTAATTATCCCGGTTTTGCAGGTCTGAACGGCTATTTAACCATAAAATTCCTAGCGGCAGCGATTGAAAAATCCAAAAGCACGGACAACGAAAAAGTTATTGATGCTCTAGAAGGACTGTCTCTGGATACTCCGGCAGGAAAAGGTACGATCCGTAAGGAAGACCATCAACTGATGTTGCCGATGGTATTTGGTAAAACTGTGAAATCCCCAACCGAACCTTATCTCATTACAACGGACAACGTTCTTATTCCAGCGGATCAAATCATGCCTTCAGTTGCAGATGTATTAAAAACCAGAACGAAATGAAGCGCTTAATTCGTAACGATAAAATTCTACCGGACTTGTGGGCGGTCCCTTTGCGGTACCGCCCCTTGAATTTTTCGAGGTGGAGGGATGAAGATGGATGCCGCTGCCTTGAGCAGTCAACTGGTGCTCGGCTTGAGCCGGGGTATGCTATATTTTATTGTGGCTGCCGGCTTGACCTTAGTTTTTGGAGTACTGAGAATCATCAATTTTGCGCACGGTTCTTTTTACATGTTAGGAGCGTTCCTATCGTTTTCGGTCGCCGAAATGGTGGGTAAGCAGAATCCTGCAGGTTTCTGGTTAGCTTTGCTCGTGGCCCCTTTGATCGTGGCTGCCCTGAGTATCGTTATCGAGCGAGGGTTGATGCGCTTTGTATACGGTCAGGAGCATCTAATCCAAGTGTTACTCACCTATGCCCTGGTGCTTATCTTTGGAGATTTGGTGAAAATGATTTGGGGTACGGAATTTAAATCGGTGTCCGTTCCCAGTATTTTCATCGGCAATTTGTCCCTGGCCGGAATTGTCATTCCTATCTATTATGTCTTCTTGCTGATCGTTGGGCCGCTGGTGGCCTTGGGCTTATGGATGTTTCTGCATCATACCGTGACGGGTAAAATCTGCCGGGCTACGGCTACCGATCGTCAAATGGTGGATGTCTTAGGTATCAACAGTACGCGGGTATTTGGGACAGTTTTTGCCTTGGGGGGGTGGCTGGCAGGTTTGGGCGGAGCTTTAATGGCACCCATGGTGAACATCGGTATGGGTATGGACACGAGCATGATCGTCTACGCCTTTTTGGTTGTAGTTGTTGGAGGGCTGGGTAATATTTGGGGCACCCTGATCAGCGCCCTGATTTTAGGCGTAGCTGAAGCTCTCGGTGTCTTATTCGTGCCTGATCTTGCCATCGTTGTTCCCTATGTGGTGATTGGTATTCTATTGATTATTCGGCCGTCAGGCCTACTTAAATCCGTCTGGTGAGGGAGGGGAGCATATGCAGCTTCGCCGCATGATCATACCATTAATCGTACTGGCAATTTTACTTGCACTACCGCCTGTGTTGCCCCGTTACTATCTGTACCTGTTGGCAAGTATTTTTGTGACGGCGCTCCTTGCCACGAGTCTGAACTTTATTTTAGGTTATGGTGGACTTTTACAATTGCACCACGCAGTTTTTTTCGGAGTGGGGGCTTACACCTTTTCGATCCTCATGATTAAGACTTCACTCCCGTTTGGTTTAGCAGTGATCGCTGGCCCGGTTGTAGCAACCTTTATTGCTTTTGTCATTGGTTGGTTTTGTGTGCGCTTGCGCGGTCTTTATTTCGGAATGCTTACCTTGGCGCTCGGTCAATTGGTTTGGGCAGTAATCTTTCGTTGGTCGGCCTTAACCGGTGGGGATGATGGCTTGCATGGGATTCCTGTGCCGGAAATTTTCAGTTCCTTGCAGGGCACTTACTATATTAGCTTGGCTGTTTTGACGGTCTGTTTGGGGGTGCTTTACCTGATCTTAAAATCTCCCTTTGGACTTATCCTGTTAGCCACTCGTGATAACCCTGAGCGTTGCGAAAGTGTAGGGATCAATATTCGTCGCCATCGTTTGGCAGCTTTTATGATTGCGGGTTTTTTTGCCGGGATTGCTGGGGTACTTTTTGTGCTCGTTGAAAAATCAGTTTCACCGTCCATACTTACTTGGGGGAAATCGGCTGAGATTATGATCATGTGCCTGCTTGGAGGATTAAATACCTTTTTTGGCCCAACCCTGGGAGCAGCTGTTATTGTGTTTTTATCGATGAAAGTTGGAGCTTATACGGAGTATTGGCTTCTTGTTCTAGGAATCATCCTCTTGGTTTTGGTCTTAGTATTACCTCAAGGGATCTTGGGTTTCTGGGAAGAAAAATTTATCAGACCTAAGGCGGACAAGGAGGGGTTGAAAAAGAATGTTACAGATTGAACACATTGCCAAATCCTTTTCCGGTTTCATGGCCATCTCGAATGCCAATTTAACTGTGCCCAAGGGGCAGGTAGTCGCAGTGATCGGTCCGAACGGGGCGGGCAAGAGTACCCTATTCAACTTGATTACCGGTCATTTGCACCCGGACAAAGGCCATATTACGTTTAAGGGAGAAGAAATTGGCAAACTCACCCCCCACGACATCTGCCGCAAAGGCATAGCTCGTTCCTTTCAGTTGATTAATATATTTCCTCGCCTGACTACGTTTGAAAACGTCCAAGTTGCCGTCTTAGCCCGCAATCGTAAAACGAATAAACTGTTCACCCCGGTCCGTAAACTGCTTATCGAAGAAACAGATTCAGTTTTGGAGAAATTAGGTCTTATACCTTACCGTGAGCGGCTATGCAGTTCGCTTTCCTATGGAGATCAAAAAGTCTTGGAGTTAGCTATCGCTTTAGGTAGTCAACCAGAAATTCTCCTTTTAGATGAGCCAACAGCGGGCATGTCGCCTGAGGAAACACGCACGATTGTCAAGCTGATCAAGAATTTGTCTCAAAATGAGGGCTTAAGTATTTTGCTTACTGAGCACGATATGGAGCTGGTATTTGACGTGGCCCAGCGTCTGATGGTCTTACATCAAGGGCAAACAATCGCCGAGGGATCACCAAATGAGGTGCGTCAGGATAAGGCAGTGCAAAATGCTTATTTAGGGGAGACAGGCTAATGCTGGAGGTTAAGGATATTCATACGTATTACAACCTGAGCCACGTTTTGTTCGGAGTGTCCATCCGAGTAGAAAAAGGGGAAGCCGTCTGCCTATTAGGACGCAATGGAGTGGGCAAGACCACGACTTTAAAGAGTATTGTGGGGCTTACCCCGCCTAAGCGCGGGCAAATCCTATACCAAGGGCAAGACATCACGAAGCTACCCACACGCCGTATGGTAAGTAGGGGTATTCGTTTTGTGCCTGATGACCGGCGGATCTTCGCCGACTTAACGGTACGAGAAAACTTGGAGGTAGCCCAAGCTGGCGTGCCCAAACGAGGGACTTGGACCTTAGAGCGGGTATATGAACTATTTCCGGTACTGAAAAAATATGGGGACAGGCGCGGTGGTTACCTTAGCGGCGGCGAACAACAGATGCTGAGCATTGCCCGAGCTATGTTAGGAGACCCGGAACTTCTCATTTTGGACGAGCCCACAGAAGGTTTAGCGCCGCTGATTGTACGGGAGTTAGAGGATCAGGTTATAAAACTTAAAGCAACCGGCATTGCCATTTTACTCGCGGAGCAAAATCTTAAATCCGCTCTGCGCATAGCGGATCGCTGTTACATTTTGGAGAAAGGCCAGGTGTGTTACGAAGGGACCGTTGAGAATTTGCTGGAAAACGAAGAAGTATGTACTAGATATCTGTTGGCGTGACTCGAGGTTCGGGGTTCGAGGTTCGAAGTTCGAATACGGAAGTAAGATTCCAAGATTAGCAAGGTCGCTCATATTTCAACACTTCCACTTCTGGAGTTCAATTTTCAACTTTGGCTGGAGTAGACTCAGACTCCCTGATGACTAACCTCACTGGAGGCCTTCGTCTCCTAACTCGATGTACAGCTTTGCTGGACAAGTTCACTTCGTGCCTCGTGCCTCGTGCATCGAGCCTCGAAAAAGGAGGTAGAGTAATTGAAACCAGAGATCCTTAAACTACTTACTGCGATAGTCGGGAAAGACAACATCTATACCTCACTTGAGGATCTATACTGCTATACCTATGACGCTTCCTTTGTTAAGGCGGATATTAAGAAGGATTTAGCCGGCGTTGCTGTGTATCCGGGAAATACTGCAGAAGTAGCGCAGATTCTTAAGCTGGCAAATCTGGAGAGAATTCCGGTCGTCCCCCGGGGAGCTGGGAGTAATGTTAGCGGGGGGAGCATCTCAATAGGGGATGGTATTGTTCTAGTTCTGAAGAGAATGAACAAAATACTAGAACTTGACCGAAAAAATCTGATTGCTATCGTGGAACCAGGGGTAATTACAGGTCAATTGCAAAGCGAAGTTGAGCGAGTTGGTCTTTTTTATCCTCCTGATCCTGCCAGCTTAGCATTTTCTACGATGGGTGGAAATGTGGCGGAATGTGCTGGGGGACCACGCGGTGTGAAATACGGTGTGACACGGGACTATGTTATCGGGCTGGAGGTTGTGCTTCCGACCGGAGAGATTATTAATACTGGCGGCAGAACGATCAAAAATGTAACGGGTTATGATATGACCAAGCTCTTTACAGGTTCTGAGGGTACGTTAGGGGTTATTACCAAGATCATTGTTAAACTTATCCCTTTACCTGAAGCGAAGAGCACCATGATGGCGGTTTTTCCTGAGATCGATCAAGCCTGTGAAACGGTATCTGAGATCATTGCCGGGGGATTGGTTCCTTGTTCACTCGAACTATTAGATAATATTTATATTAGAAACATTGAGGAATACGCCAAAGTCGGATTACCCACAGAAGCCGGCGCCGTGCTCTTGATCGAAGTTGATGGGGATTCGGAAGTTCTAGCTAAGCAAATCGGGCAGATAGAACAGATCTGCCAGCGCCAAGGGGCTGTCCAGATTCGGATTGCCAAGACGAAAGCAGAAGCAGAAGAATTATGGCGTGCGCGTCGCTCGGCCTTTGCTGCAGTGTCCAGGGTAAGACCGACGATTATCGGAGAGGATGCGACCGTTCCGAGGAGTAGTATTCCTGCGGCTGTGAGACGAATTCAGGAAATTGCGGCTAAATATAACATTATCATCGCCATCCTTGGGCACGCCGGAGATGGGAACTTACATGCTACGATCCTGACCGATGAAAGGGATCGTGAGGAGAAGAGACGGGTCGAACAAGCGATCGAGGAGATCTTTGCAGCGACAGTGGAACTGGGTGGTTCCTTAAGTGGGGAACATGGGATTGGTCGGGCAAAATCCAAGTTTATTACTTTACAGATCGGGGAGGTTGGACTGGAAGTTCAGCACCGAATTAAACTAGCGCTTGACCCTAACAACATTTTAAACCCCGGCGTAATGTTTGGAGTGTGATGGGATGGAACGTTCATTTGCATCTTGGGAGAAAGAGGCTATCCGTTGTATTCGGTGCGGTGCCTGTCAAAATGTCTGTCCCGTATTTAAAGAGCTCCAGGCAGAATCCACGGTTGCTCGCGGAAGAGTTAAGCTGATCCGCGGAATCATTAATAAAGACTTAGATATAACCACAGGTTTTATCAATAAAATGTCCTTATGCTTGATGTGCAAAGCCTGTGTTACAAACTGTCCGAGTGGTGTGCAAGTCGACAAACTAGTGGAAGCGGCCCGCAAAGAAATCGTCGAGCAGAAAGGACTATCTCCTCTAAAGGGAATGATCTTCCGGTTCGTTTTGAAAAACCGAAGGGTATTTAACACTGGCATGCGGACTGGGCGGCTTTTTCAAGGGCTACTCTTCCGCAAAGGACCTAGTGGCCAGGGCATGTTACCCAGAATGACACTGGGAATTGACAAGAGAAGACTTCTTTCTCCACTTGCCTCAAAACCGTTTAAGTTGCTGTATCCAGAAATCATTAAAGTTCCCAACGCTAAAATGAGAGTAGCCTTTTTCACAGGGTGCATGATCAACTACATTTATACAGATACAGGCACGGCTGTGCTTAACGTACTCAAACAAAATGGTGTGGAGGTCGTAATTCCTGCTCTCCAAAACTGTTGTGGGGCCCCCGTCCGGATTAATGGGGACTATAAAACGGCTCAAGAGATGGCGAGAGCAAATATCGACGTACTCTTAAAGGAAGAGGTCGATGCGGTTGTTGTTGCCTGTGGTACCTGCGGCTTAACGCTGAAGGAAGAGTATATTGAGTTACTGGCTGAGGATCAAATTTATGCCGAAAAGGCGAAGCAGCTCGGGTCTAAGGTCAAAGATTTCACTGAATTAGTCGTTGCCTTGGAAGGCTTTCAGGATAAAATGGGTAGTTTGCCTTTTAAAGTTACTTATCATGATCCTTGTCACCTCGTAAGAGGTTTAAAGGTCAAGGACCAACCCAGGCAGATTATTAAGAGCATTCCCGGTGTGATTTTCCAAGAAATGAATAAACCAGACACCTGCTGTGGTAGTGGCGGATCATTTAGCTTATATCACTATGAACTTTCGACCAAAATTAATGATAATAAAGTCAACGATATTGTCCAAACTGGCGCTGAGGTATTAGTTACCGGGTGTTCTGCTTGTCGAATGCAGCTCATAGACGGTCTGAATCGTCAGAACCTAGCAGTGAAGGTGATGCATACAGCCCAATTGTTGGAAATGGCCTATGAAGCAGTTGACTAGTGCAAAATAGATTGGCAGACTGACTGGTTATTTCCTTGAATCTGCCTAAAGAAGGGGAGAGTAACCATGGCAAAATTTGAACTTTCCTATGGTAAAGAAATGTTGTCTTTTGAACTTCTGTCTTCTGTCAAAGTTCAGGAGATTAAAGCCAAAGCGAGCCAGCCAATTTTGGATATAGAACAGGCGATTCGCCAAGCAGTTGCTCATCCACTCGGAACAGCTCCTCTGACGAAGGTAGTAAAACCTGGGGACAAAGTGGTTATTGTGGTGAGTGACATTACACGGCTTTGGGTAAGGACAGATATTCTTTTACCGGTCCTACTGAATGTTTTAAATGAGGCAGGGGTACCGGATCTCGACATCTCTATTGTCACGGCGACTGGGGATCACCGCTTGCAGACCTTTGAAGAACACTCTGCAATTTGTGGTCCAGTAGCTTTGGCGAGGGTTCCTATTTACGACCATGAGTGTCATGCTCCGGATTTAGTTGATTTAGGTGTCTCCTCTCAGGGTACCCCCATTATTGTAAATCGTCGGGTGTGGGAAGCGGACAAAGTGATTCTGACAGGAGGAATTGCCTATCATTTGCTCGCAGGTTTTGGGGGCGGACGAAAGTCGATTGCTCCTGGAGTCTGTGGTTATGAAATGATCCAGAAAAACCATGCTTTAGCACTTAATGGTGGAGGGCCTTCAGGACTCAACCCTAACATAGAATCCGGAAAAATGGAGGGTAATCCGGTTGCTGAGGATATGTTAGAAATCGCACAAATAGTAGGCGTAGATTTCATACTCAACGTAGTGGTCAACGAAAAGAAGGAATTTGTCTATCTTGCAGCGGGAGAATTAGAAGCGGCCCATAGAGCAGGATGTCGGGTTACAGAAGAAATTTATGGGATAGAAATAGACAAAAGGGCGGATCTGGTCATTGTGTCGAGCGGTGGGTATCCCAAAGATATGCAACTTTACCAATCGATTAAGGCGCTTGATAATTCTGCTTATGCAGTTCGAGAAGGAGGAGTTATTATCCTCGTGAGTGAATGCTCTGAAGGGACGGGGTCTCAGCCTTTTTATGAGTTTTTTAAACAGGGTGAGGTTGAGGATATGAGTGCCAAGCTAAAGGCTGATTTCACGATGCCAGGGTTTATTAGCTTGAGGACGGCAAGTATCTGTAGAAAATCACCGGTTATTTTGATCAGCGCTTTACCAGATGATGTAGTTAGAAGCGTTAAGATGATTCCTGCTCACTCCCCCGCAGAGGCTTTGCAGATAGCAGAGCATATTCTCGAGCACTTACCGGAAACTGTCTACTTCATGCCCCAGGGGGAAAGTACTTTTCCTATCTTGGGTTGAAAACAAAATGGCTTAGATTTATACAGTGAGTACCAACAAGTTAGACAGGAGGTCAATAATGCCTGATACCTACTTAAATTTCCGAGAGTTACAGTCACATGAACAAGAAGGCCGTGATTATCAGATAATAACCAGTTTTAAGCGCAATAATGTCTTAATTATAGCCCCACACGGTGGGAAGATTGAATCATATACCTCTCAAATTGCGAAATGGATTGCAGGTGAGGAGTTTTCCAGCTATTCTTTTGAAGGCCTTAAAGACGGTGATAACCAGATGTTGCATATCACAAGTCACCATTTTGATGAACCAATGGTACTTCAAGCCCTTCAAAAAGCGCGAATAGTGTTGACGATTCACGGCCTGAAAAATTCAATTGATGAATATCTATTGATCGGTGGTTTGGATTCGGAATTTGGTACTGAATTGCGAGTTGCTCTCCTCCGCTACGGTTTTATAGTGAAAGAAAGTGAGCAGGGATATCAAGGTGAGCTGGCTACAAATCTATGTAATCGTGGATTTACGGGTAAAGGAGTTCAATTGGAACTTAGTTTTGCCCTGAGAAAAAGAATCTTTAAAGATGCGGAATGCAGAACTAAATTTATTGACACGATTAGGTCGCTAATTAAAGCACGAATGTTCTGAAAGTGACTTAAAGAAATAAAGAAACCCCGCAATAGACAAGCAAAAGTGCCATAACAGTATTGAAGACCTTATCATTTCTAGACATAAATTCTTGAAATACAGAACCGAATAATGACCAGCAGCAGGTCGCAACAAAACCGATGAAGGCTAAAAGTACAGAAAAACTTGTAAGCATAAGGGCGGATTTGTAATAGGGTACGATGAACGTTGAAGTGGTTGTAACTCCGTATAGGATAACTTTTGGATTGACAAACTGCAAAAGTAGACCTGCTAAAAAGGTGTTAGTACGTCTATTATCATTCTCGCCCTCGGAATGAGGTTTGCTCTTAAAGGTTTTCCACGCCAGCCACATTATATATACAGCGCCGATGCCAGTCATAATTGGCTTGATAGAGGGGATAAGACAGTAAAGAGCCATACTAAAAAAACTACAGAGTGCAATTATAATAAAAAAACCACAGAAAATACCCACATTAAACTTAATACTTTTTTTAAAGCCATATCGGCTAGCATTCGACATCGACATGATATTATTGGGTCCGGGCGTAAAAGTTGTCACTAGGACATAGGACGAAAATGCCGCTACATTTAACACGAATCTTTACCTCCTAATTATCGTATGGTATAATACACAAAATCTATTATTATAGTGCACAAATAATAATAGCGTGCACTATAATAATAGATTTTGTGCAGTATACTGTCAATGGGCTGGAGGGAATTATTTTGGATAAAATTAATTTTGTGATTGCTGAAAGTTTAAAAAGACTTCGTGCGGATAAAAAACTGAGCCTTGACAATGTTGCCAAACTCTCGGGGGTCAGCAAAAGTATGCTCGGTCAGATTGAGCGAGGTGAGGTAAACCCAACTGTGTCAACATTATGGAAGATTTCAAATGGGCTAAAGATATCCTTTACCCAACTTATGAGCAGACCGGAATCTGATATTGAGCTTGTCGATAAGCATAAGATTCAGCCATTTATAGAGGATAACGGCAAGGTTAGGAACTTTCCCATCTTCCCTTTTGACCCTACTAGGAGATTTGAAATGTATTCTATTGAGTTCGACGGTGGAGGTTATTTAGAAGCAGAGGCTCACCCCCAAGGTACACAGGAATTCGTCACTGTATTTTCCGGCGAGGTTACAATCAACGTAAACGGCGAGGATTTTATTGTGTCGACGGGGAATTCTATGCGCTTTAAGGCCGATGGTGCGCATGCATATAAAAATACTGGCGATGTAATTTGCTTATTAAGTATGGTCATTTACTATCCGCAGTATTAAAGCTGATTACAAACCTTCTACTTAAACTTTATTAAGGCGGCAGACCGTTTGAGTTGTTCATCTAAAACCTTAGCATAAATTCTTGTTGTTCTTGGGTCGGCATGTCCTAAAGCGTCTTGGACAATTGCCAGGTTATCCGTTTCGCGGAGTAGTAATGTGGCAAAAGTGGAGCGCATTTTATGAGCGCTAAAACCGTCTGTATTATGGCCTAAAGTTTTAAGAATCTCCATATATTTAGCGACGAGATTTTGTACGGCTCTCGTACTTATACGTTTTCCTTGCATAGAGAGAAATAGTGCTTCTGATTTACCGTGTGCATAACGTTGTCGTTCATTTTGAAGATAATCGTTCAAAGCTTCGGTAATTTCAGTATTAAAGTAGACAACTGTTTCTTTATTTCCTTTACGCACAAGTTCAAAGCAGCCTTTGTTAAGATAGGTTGTTCTGAGATTGAGACTACATAGCTCTGATAAGCGCAATCCTGTACCAATAAAGGTGAGAAATATAGCGTAATTACGTTTTTCAGTATAGGCATGATATTTGAGTTGATCCTTTGACAGACCAGTTCCGTTCTGTAAAACGTCAGTAAGGTCAGCAATTTGATTAGGCTCAAGAGCTTTAGGAAGCTTTTGGTTGACATTAATAGGGTCTAGTTTGATAGTAACGTCCTTAGAAATCATATCCTCACGTAGCAAATATCGATAAAGAGATTTTATGACTGCTTGTTTCCGAGCAAGAGCGCGCACGCCATTGTTACGCTCAATGCTGGCCCAGCTCAAAAAGGCTTCTATGTCACGGTGACCGATATTTTCCATAAGCGATAAACTTATGTCGACTGGAAAAGAGGGGAAGGTAGGCATGGAATTGCAAAGGAACTGAAAAAACAAGCGCAGTTCATTGGTATAGGCATATTGGGTATTTCTCGACTTATTTATAACAGCAAAGTGATTAATAAAATCTTGAGCGAAATGGGGAAGGATAGAAGTAGTTGATCCATTCTTATCTTTCATAGAACCTCCGCTTATAATGAGTACAGGTGATATTGCTATCAATAATCATATATGTTGTTATTACGATTTTCAACTATGCACTAAAAATTCTTTTAAATGCATAGTTGAAGAGATATAAGAAGTGGTTCTAAGTTAAGTATGGAAACGTTTGAATCATTGTTTCCTCTCTCGCCTAATCGGTCAACACGGTAATTGAAATGCCTTTCTTGCCTCACCACCGATCGTTTTTCCCGAACGATGAATCAGTCTAATTTTTCTTTCTAATCTGCGAGGGAAGTTTAGATCTTCAGTACTGCATACTAAAACCTTCCAGCCATCCGTATTAAACTTTTCCAGATTACAGGGATACTCTGGATCATGAAGGAAAATCAGGATATCCTCCACTTGGGCCAGAAAGGTCTGACCCATTATACTTTTGTTCCAGTAGACAGTTCCTTTTGGAAATATGTCGCATAGAACTCGTTTAAGAAGATCCTCCTGCTTAAGAACTTGCGTAGGGTGAAATACCTGAGAAATTTTGGCGTGGATTGAGGTTTTAAAATAATCATTCGTGTTAGATATAGGTTCTGCTAGTTCATTGCGTTCTGCCTCAGTTACTGCTTCAAACTTCAGGTCAGCTTGGGCAAGAGCTTCAGAGAGTTCCTGCGCATCTACTCTCGCTTGTACTTCAGCTTGAGCTAGAGCCTCGGCGAGTGCCAAAGCGTCTGCTTTTGCCTGCGTTTCAGCTTGAGCTAGAGCGTCTGCGAGCGCTTGGACATCAGCTTTAGCTCGTGCCTCGGCTTGAGTAAGTGCCTCGGCAAGCGCTTGGGCATCAGCTTTCGCTTGCATTTCGGCTTGGGCCAGTGCCTCTGCGAGTGCAAAGGCATCAGCTTTTGCTTGCGTTTCGGCTTGGGCCAGTGCCTCTGCGAGTGCAAAGGCATCTGCTTTCGCTTGTGCCTCGGCTTGGGCTAGCGCTTCAGCGAGTGCCTGCGCATCTGCTTTAGCTTGTGCCTCGGCTCGAGTAAGAGCCTCAGCAAGCGCCACGGCATCTGATTTAGCTTGTGCCTCGGCTTGAGTAAGTGCCT
>JARLHU010000051.1 GCA_031292095.1 Desulfosporosinus sp. | reverse complement strand
TCGTATGGCAATCCAGAGCTCACCAAAGTAAACATTGGAGTCAGAAATAACCCAGCCATTCTTATCAGCGGTCATGATCTCAAGGACCTCGAAGAATTGCTCATCCAAACGCAAGGTTCGGGTGTGGATGTCTATACCCACGGTGAGATGCTTCCAGCCCACTACTACCCAGCGTTTAAAAAATATGACAACTTCGTCGGCAACTATGGAAATGCTTGGCATAAACAAGTCACTGAATTCGAATCCTTCAATGGTCCAATCTTCTTAACCACGAACTGTCTTGTACCGCCGAAAGATTCCTACAAAGATCGCGTCTACACCACCGGAGTTGTCGGCTTCGAAGGACTTAAGCACATCGCTGATCGCGCTGACGGCAAAGCAAAGGATTTCACGGCCTTAATAGAGCATGCTAAGAAATGCAAAGCACCGACAGAAATAGAAAGAGGGGAGATCGTGGGAGGGTTTGCTCACAATCAAGTTATGGCCCTTGCTGACAAAGTTATCGATGCTGTGAAAACTGGGGCCATTAAGCGCTTCTTCGTCATGGCGGGTTGTGACGGTCGTATGAAGAGCCGCAGCTATTATGCCGACTTCGCAAAAGCGCTGCCTAAAGACACGGTGATCCTAACGGCAGGGTGCGCTAAATATCAATATAATAAACTTAACCTAGGTGATATTGGCGGTATTCCAAGAGTTCTTGATGCTGGACAATGTAACGACTCCTATTCCTTAGCAGTGATCGCCCTAAAACTCAAAGAAGTTTTCGGACTGGAGGATATCAACCAACTTCCAATTTCCTATAACATTTCTTGGTATGAACAAAAAGCCGTTATCGTCTTACTTGCCCTTCTCTACTTGGGAGTGAAAAATATCCATTTAGGACCGACGCTTCCGGCTTTCTTATCCCCGAATGTGGTTAATGTCTTGGTTGAAAACTTTGGGATTGCTGGTATCACGAACGTAGAAGCCGACCTTAAAATGTTCATGGCTTAATAACCGCATTTACCAGGTGGCACCCCACCTTCAACTCATTGTGGGAAATGGAGCGTTAAAGGTATCAGCGAATTTACAAATTGCTGATACCTTTAACTTTAAGCATCTGGCGGTATTCAAACCAGATGCCATAATTCTCAGCGCAGATGAAAGATTCATTTGGTGCCTACATCAAATGAATCTTTCATCTGCGCTGTATTGGACACAGAATTAAGTTCCGTTACTTCCTCCTGCGGAGGTTAGTATAAGCTGTCAATAAGTTCTAAACCCTTTAAAGCCTATGTGATAACAATCACAGTCACAATTAGAATACTATGCTATTCTGAAGTAGCCAAAATGGATAATGGAAGCGAGGTCTATAAAATGGGATATAAGTTTACTCCGGAAGCGTTTAATGAGCTTCTCAATAGTTTAAAGAAAAAGTACAAAGTTTACGCACCCACCTTATTAAAGGGCAAGGGCAAGTTTTCAGATACGGATCTAGTGGGGTACGATGAAATTTCTACTATAGAAGACGTCGTTTTCGCTCACAAATCGTACTTTTCCCCCAAAGAAACGTTCCATCCGATTACTCAGACTCTTTTCTATTTTAATGAAAACGAGTATCGAGAGCCTGCAGTCGATGAACGGGGGATCTTGGTATTTCTTCGTTCTTGTGATATTCATGCCGTAGAACGTCTAGACAAAATCATGTTGGAAAATGGGCCCACTCCCGACTATTACTATGAACGGCTGAGAAACAGGGTTAAATTTATCGTCATGGATTGCCCAGTGTGCTTTGACAGTTGTTTCTGTGTCAGTATGGGGACTAATATGACCAAAAATTACAGCGCTTCTGTGCGTTGCGAGGACGGTTATTATCTCAGCAACGTATTAGAAGATATTGATGGCTTATTTTCCCTCCATGGTGAGCAAGTCGAGGTTATCCCACAGTTCGTCCAAGCCAATAAGCAGAAAGTAAAAGTCCCCCAAAGCCTGAACCTGGGGTCGGTATTAGAAAACCCCCTTTGGGAGGAGTATGGTTCCCGCTGTATCGCTTGTGGTCGATGTAATGTCGTTTGTCCAAGCTGTAGTTGTTTTACGATGCAAGATATTTTTTATGAGGATAATCCTAAATGTGGAGAGAGACGGCGGGTTTGGGCCAGTTGTCATATCGATGGATTTACCGATATGGCAGGTGGGCATAGCTTCCGTAGAAATAATGGGGAACGCATGCGCTTTAAGGTTCTGCATAAGATCTCTGATTTTAAGAAGAGATTTGGTGTCCATATGTGCGTAGGGTGCGGGCGATGTGATAATGCTTGTCCAGAATATATCTCGTTTTCTCAGTGTGTGAATCAATTGGGTGAAGAGGAGGTGGCAGAACTTGGCTAAAAATAATTTCTTGCCCTTTATGGCTAAAATCTTAGACAAGCTAAAACAGACAGAGATCGACTGGACGTATCGTTTAGAGTGCCAGATAAAACCAGTATCCGGTCAATTTATGGAAGTCTCTATTCCCGGAGTGGGAGAGTGTCCAATATCGATCAGTGATTTTGGAGAGGGTTATATCGAAATGACCATCCGCAAAGTTGGTAAAGTGACAGAGGGTATCGACCGGCTGGATAAAGAAGATTATCTCTATCTGCGCGGACCGTATGGGCACGGTTTTCCTGTGGAAGAGTTTCATAACAAACATTTGATTATTGCGGCTGGTGGTACAGGACTCGCCCCGGTTAAAAGCGTTATCAATTACTTCTATGCTGACCTTGGACTCTTAAAAGGGTTTGACATACTCTGCGGTTTTAAAACTCCCAGTGATATCTTATTTAAGAGTGACCTGGAAAAATGGGCGCAAGTGTTTAGCGTTGAAGTAACTGTCGACAAGGCAGATGAGGTTGAAACAAAATTTGCTGACAATCCAGAGGCTAAAACAGATACTTGGCCAAGTAAGATTGGCCTCATCACCAACCTAGTTCCTGATTTACAAATACCCTCCCTCGCTGATACCAGAGTGATCATCGTTGGGCCACCGATCATGATGAAATTTACCGCTCAAGAATTCTTACGTAGAGGTATCGCAAAGGAAAATATCTGGGTTTCCTTTGAACGCAAGATGTCCTGTGGACTTGGCAAATGTGGGCATTGTAAGATTGATGAAACCTATGTCTGTCTGGAAGGGCCGGTATTTAATTTTATCCAGGCCCAGAAACTCTTGGATTAAGGAGTGAGAGAATTATGTTGACGATTAATACTAAAAAGGTCATGAAAAATGGTTGGCGTATAGCCAAAGATAGAAACCAGACTTGCTTACGCATCAGGGTACCCGGTGGGTCTTTGCCAGTTAAATTACTCCCTCTTATTCAGGAGATTGCCGAACGTTTCGGCGATGGCACTGTCCATCTAACCACTCGACAAGGCTTCGAAATACCGGCTATTTCCTTTGAGCACATGGCTGAAATTAATACCATGCTCTCTCCGCTCATTGAAGAACTAGAGGTAAAGATCGGTGTCAAAATCGATGATCTTGCTACGGGCTATCCTTCAGCAGGAACTCGTAATGTTGTTGCCTGTATCGGCAATAAGGTCTGTTCTAATGCTGTTTTTAATACGACTGCTCTAGCGAAGGAGATTGAAAAGATCATCTTTCCTAATAACCCACATGTAAAAATAGCCGTCACGGGTTGCCCAAACGACTGCATTAAAGCGCATATGCAGGATATAGGGATTATTGGTCAGGTCGAACCTATTTATGATGCGCCACGTTGCATCGGTTGCCAAGCTTGTGTTAAAAACTGCCATAAGGTATCGACAGGAGCCCTCTCCTTCGTTAATAACAAGGTGAAACGAGACGCTTCACGTTGCATCGGCTGTGGAGAGTGTGTTTTAAAATGCCCGACCGCTGCTTGGACTCGCGGTGGGCAATATTTCCGAGTTGTAATTATGGGTAGGACCGGGAAGAAGAATCCTCGTCTAGCTGCAGGGTTCCTGGAATGGGCAGAACGTGAAGTGGTTTTGAAAATTTGCGGAAATATTTATAACTATATTGATCAGCATATTGATCGTTCACTTCCCAAAGAACATGTTGGTTATATCGTTGATCGCACAGGTTACAGCGTTTTTAAAGAAGCAGTGCTGAAGGATGTGAGCTTGGGTCGTAAAACCAAAGTAGCAAACTTCTTAGACTTTGCTGGGTATACGTATGATAAAAATGTAATCTTCAGTTGAAAATTATGGAATTAGTTCCTGGACAAACGATCCGTAAGCATAAAATAGAATCTTATCCCGATCGGGATAGGATTCTATTTTGCATTTGCAAAGTCCCTGCTATTTTGGAATTTAGTAGAAAGATAAGGTTATACCGAACAGGTGGTATGGATACTTTTGCATATATATTTGAGAAGATGAGAAAACTTCCTGTAGTAACTTCAAAAGGAGGTTGGGTAATGGCAGAAACGATACGGGAGAAGACTGAAGGTCGGGTAAGTTATCATGACTCAGTAGAAGAGATGTTAATACGGATTAGGGAAGATGGAATGTCCAACTCATTTGATCGTTGGACTGAACAGGAGAAGATCCGCTGCAAATTTTGTCTGCAAGGATTAAGTTGCCAACAGTGTGCCCAAGGGCCGTGCCGGATAAGTGAGAAAAGTGGACAGGATAAAGGGGTCTGCGGAATCGGAGCGGATGCTTTGGCGATGAGAAAGCTGCTTCTACAAAATATAATGGGAGCAGGAACCTACAGCCATCATGCCTATGAAGCTTTCAGAACCTTAAAAGCTACAGGAGAAGGAAAAACCCCTTTTAAAATTACCGATGTCAATAAACTGAAAGGGATGTGTGAGAAACTCGGAATCAATACGAATCAGGATACTAACCAGATGGCCATACAATTAGCCGATACCCTAAATAATCAAATGAATATTGGGGCGGACGAGCCCAACCTTATGGTTGA
>JARLHU010000050.1 GCA_031292095.1 Desulfosporosinus sp. | reverse complement strand
TATATACCCAGTCCTTGCCTTGCCGGAGTTCTAATCGTAACCGGGTACAACTTGATTGACAAAAAGGAAATCAAGAAGGTCGTTAAAGCAGGCATATTATCGTCCGATTCCATTGCCATGTGGGTAACCGCCTTCTTAGTAGTAGTACTTCTCAACCTTGATTATGCAATTTATGCAGGAATTGCCCTGTCCATTGTCTTGTATCTAAAAGATACCAACAAAGCACCCGTTAAACTTCTTATCCCATCACAAGGAACGGAATCTCAAATTATTGAACAAGAAATTGAAACAATCAAAGATAAGGTAGATGTCCTAATTATTCAATTGGAAGGAAATCTTTACTTCGGTGCAGCATCTGACCTTGGAGAAAAACTAGAGAGTTTAGTCAATAAATCGAGAGTGTTCATCTTAAGAATGAAGTATGTTACGACCATTGATTTAACCTCACTCAGCGCTTTGAAAGTTTTCATCAGGAACGTAAGAGAAGCGGGTGGCATCCTGATCATCAGTGGTGTAAAGTCGGATCTTGACATTATGCTTAAGAAGTCAAATCTTGATACTGATATTGGTATAGAAAACATCTTTATGTCGGAGAATGAAGTTTTTGCTTCTACCACTAACGCTTTAGAAAGAGCAAGAGCTGCTTTAAACTGTGAAAGCGATGATAATGCCAAAAAGTCGGCAGCATGTACTATCATTGATTCTGTTTCAGCCAGTACGAACGCCAGTTCGTTCTAGAAAACGAGGGGTGAACATGACCAAGGACCACACAATAAAAGGTGTGATCCTTGGGTATCCATGTCTCAAGATGCTCACGGGCACCGAACATTAGTAGGTTGTTGGCAACAACCCTAATTACTGAAAGGTGTGATTCGTTTGTCCAACTTTACACTTAATAATTACATACCTTTGGATACGACGATCAAAAGAGAGACGGGAGAAAGAGCTTATCCGATTTGGCTCATTGTCAATCCGAAACATCCTGCTGTTCGCCACAATATTTGGACACCTGCCTTAGCTGAGATACAGGACAAAGTGTATAGAGATACTCATACTAGGATAGACACTACTAATATTTATATAAGGAATGCTGTTGGCGATAGCTCGATCGTTCCTAATACCATAAATTGGTGGGGCGCCGAAGTAGCCAAAGAACTTGAGCTGTTCAAAGAAATTGTTCTTGAACATCAACCTAAGATTTTGATTTCCTTTGGTGCCTTTCCTTTTGAATTTTTGAGGCGTGTTTACGAGATCAAGCCTCAAAAAGTGCCTAAGTATTGGAGTACTGCTAACTTAGGAGATGAATTCGGACGATCAATTGAGAACTTTGATATCAACAAAACGAATCGGATTCCTTTACGTCGCCGCGTGATTTCCGGTGGTAAGTTCCTGGAAGAGTACAGTTATTTTGGCGAAAATTACTTTCATTATGTTGGAACAAAAATCGCTGAAAAGATTATTGAGAACAAGGATCGTCTTAATATATGGATTGAATAAACGAGACCTAATTTATCTAAAATTGAAGATGTCCCGTGATTGGCCCTGGAGAGAACCATATCTCTTCGGGGTTTTTGTATATTCTGTATTAAAGGACGGAACTTTTAAGCGCTAGCATGCATCTAGAAGATAGTAGTTAACCGAAGTTTATCATTGGGGAGTTGATTCGAGTTGATTGAACAAACTGCGGGGCTGATTGAGAAAGCCCAAACGGGCGACCTAGTGGCGTGGGAATCCCTGCTAACTGCTGTTTATCCGCTGGCCTTGCGTCAGGCTAGGATACTGTTGCGTGATGAGGATCTCGCAGAGGATGCTGTGCAAAATGCTTTGATTAAAATTCATACTCACCTTCATTCTCTCGTCGAGATTGCGGCCTTTTCTGCTTGGTGGCGTCGCATTGTTACGAACGAAGTCTATATGATTCTTCGACTAAAACAACGAGAAACTCAAGGTCTGGATGAAGGAACTCTTCAGCATATTGGCATCGGTGTGGATGAGTTGGTCGTTCTGCGTTGCGAGCTGGCTCGGGCTCTCCAGCTATTACCTTTTGATCAACAACAGGTCGTGATTGACGTGGATTTGTTGGGAGTTAGTTTATTGGAAGTAGCCGGACAGAACCAAATACCCTTAGGTACCGTCAAATCTCGTTTGTTTCGTGCTCGTGAGAGGCTTCAGCATGAACTGGAGATATTTAGGGAAAGACGAAAGGAGAAAAAGACAATGGATAATACCATGGAGGATACAATGGCACGTGATTTAGCAGGAGTTTTTTATAACTATTTGGAAGGAACGATGAACGGGGCGGAGCGGGCGAAATTTGAACTGGATTTGGTTGGACACCCGGAATGGGAGAAGGAACTTCGACGCCATAAAGATTTTCTAACGTTGCTTCACACGTTGACGGGTAAAATGACGCTCACTTCAGCTGAAATTATGAAAAAAATCCAGACCGTAACCGCAAAAATCACGGATTATGAGCAAGTCGTCGACGACACTCGCTTTGAACAAGGTTCTCCCCATACCTTGACAACCCACACTTGGTTTCAGACTCCGGATGTGTACCGAATCGAATCGCATCATCCAGTGATGGGTGATCTGGTCGTTATCTTCAGAGGAGTTGAAGTGCTAACCTATATGAAAGATGCTAGGCAAGCGGTTAAAACTAAAGTTAGTGAGGGAGTAAAGGAGCAAATGGGCCTTGATTTTACGTATTCTCTCAAGTTAATGGCTGCAGATAAAGATAGTCGTTCGCTGGGGACCGACTATGTAAGTGGTCGACCAGCTCTGCATCTTCAGTTCAACCAGAAGACTAGCGGCAAGGGTGATATGGTGACTCATTTGTGGATGGATAAAGATACATGGATGCCGTTGGTGACAGAATTGTACAATGCCGACCATGAATTGGTGCAACGCAAAGTGGTTCGGGAACTACGATTAAATCAAGGATTACCTGATGAGCTTTTCAATTTACTACTACCACCTGATACAGAAATGCAAGATAAGACTAAGGATAAGGATATCGTTCAATCCATAGAGGAGATAACTCTTCAAGAAGTGCAGGAGCGCATGGGGGAGCAACCCTATCTTTCAAAGGAAGGCGAGACTGGCGGGGTATACCAGGCTAAACACCAGTGGATTAAAATGACGAGTGGGGAAGGGGGATTGGTGACCAACTACTTTGTTCCAGGGGACCCACTGCCAAAGTTAAATGTGACCCAGGGCAAATTTGCGCATGCTAATTTGCCGCCGCAATTACCATTAACTCCTGTCAGCTTTGATTTCGCTGGTACGGAAGTTGAGGGATCTTACCTGGAGGTAAGTCATAAACCGGTTATGGGGATAATTGTCTGGAATCATACCGGCCGCTATTATACTGTGAGCGGTGATTTTGATCAAAAAGGACTCTTATTGGCTATAAGTAAACTTTTTATGCCAGACCCAATAAGCCCAATAAGCTAATTGGGCGAGAAGGTCCACAAACTGACAACTCTAACAATTAAATCAGGCTCCCCTTGTTCTAATCGGACGATGGGAGCTTATTCCAAAGAAAAACCATTTCGCTCATCACATCCCGCAGGTAACCTTACTCAATAATTTACACTATCGTTTCAACAGGCCATTCGTTATCGCCGTATTTGATAAAATATTGACCATCCCGCTCAATCGCGTTTTTACATAACTCACAATAGGCAGGACGAGACAGTTTCGTATCACGTTGCCCTAACAGAGAGATGTAAGGGATATTGTTTTTCATGATAATATTACCCGGGGGCAGGGGAAATTTTCGGCCATCATAAAGCTGTATCATAAGCCGACCATCCTGCTCGGTTACCGATTGAACGAAAAAAGGAGCGTCCTCCACCCTCACAGGGTACAATTGATTCTGCCAATCTATATGATATTTGTCAGGACCGTCTTTTTTTAGATGGGAAGCAAATAACTTAATGATTTCTTTGTTGATCAGAAGCACGCCGTCGGCGTACCATAACCCATCCTTATCAATAAAAAGTTCGAGGGCGCGTAAATTATCCATGATTTTGCCTCCTTGCCTCTAGGTAATACTTATTTGATAATTATAACATCCTTAATCCCACCTAAGCCAATTTTTGCATCACCATTAATTAAGATGTACAATTTATATAAGAACCTCTACCAGTCGTCAGATAATCCGATTTTTAAGTTCTTTTACCTTGAAATGGTAAGACAACGATTAATAACTTCTCTGATCCTCAAAGGTTAGTCGATTTTTAAATTATAGGCTAGAAAGAGATTGGCAATGATTTTCAAAGCCCTTTTGGTCTTCGGAATGTCAAAGACGTTAACTCTGAATGGTTAATAAATCCCAAACATCATTCTGGCATTTCAGGAAATACTATTAGAGCTAAATTTAAAGGAGGTGTTCTTTTTTGAGCAATAATAATGTGTCTGAAAGAGAAGCCGATGTCAAGGTGGTCAGCGATTTAAGGCAGCTTAAGGACGAGTATCACCAGATGAAGGTAGTCTGCCAATTAGGAGAGCTCAAAGACAATTATCACCACACAGATATTCGCTAAACAGTTGAATTGTAGCTTAGTCGGAATTGCCATAGGACTCTAATCGAAATATAGTGAGTTACATAGAAACAATATCCATTAAACGCGCAAGGCCTCCCGACAAAATCAGAAGGCCTTGCGTGTCAATTTTATTTTAATATGTAATTATTGCTAGGTCCTCCTGTCAATTTAAGCTACCCCCTTATCCTGAATCCTGAAAGGAGAGCTGTTACTTTAGTGGGCTAAATTCTCGTCTGGCCGCTAAGTAATTTGCAATTAAATAGATAACAATAAAAAACGGCACGGAGTAATAATGTCTCCATAATTTAGGGTCATATAACTCTAATAATACACCTAACGGTTGGACAACAAAAGAACAGAATAATGAATATACCACTGACTTGAGACAAGGGTTGATATTTGGCTTGAATTGGATTGTCGCCATTATTGAAACAGGAGCTAGGGTAAGATTCTAAGGAACATGAGCAGGTATTATTGGAATTGGCATAATTGGATAGCTCCACAAAGATAGCCAATATCCAAATTTATCAAGATAAGTTGCGATTATTGCTACTGAAAGGCCAGCCAACAACAATCGAAAGGTACTATCCTTTTTTCTATACCGCACCCATAGTATCCAAGGTACTATTGTGGAAATTACTAGTAACCACCAACGCCAAGTTAAGAAAACATTGTTCAACCAATAGAGGTAAAATCGTTGGAAAAGTATTTGAAATGAGTTATCTAAAGCTCTCATTTTGTTTAGATTACTGTTAAACATTTTTCACAACCCAACCATTTTATAATCTTACCCACCCTTGCTCAACGTTAATATTTTGTCCGAATTAATCTATATTGATTCACTTTATTTACCATGTGTAATACGAATTAATTAATCACAAAATACTTGATGAAAGGAGGATTGATTACAATGGCTAAAATAAAAGATAGAGATACCCTTGCAATTGTTTCGGGATTTATTGGACTAACAGGACTTGTCGTCGTTGATGCAATCTCACGCAAAGCAGGCATATCTAAAAGGTCCTATAGAGAAGCCTCCGCAGGAGTTTTTGTTTCACAGAAGGAAGCGAAGAGTTTTAAAGGGCATGCTCTGGGGTTAATTATGAGTTCTGGCGTGTGCATTATTGGAGCAAGTAATATTATTGGACGTATGTCAAAAACTGGACGAGATAAACTTATATCTAAGGGAATTCTATCCGGAATTACCATTGGGGCAATCGCCACAGCTCTTCCGACACTTGCCCCTCAAAATAAAGTTAAACCTAAAGATGCGGCAAGTAATCTATCTTATGTTTTCAGTAATATCATTTACGGTCTACTCACTACCTTTGCAGCGGCTAAATTAGGGGACGATTCACTTTTTGATGTACCTCCTCAAAATGATTATGTAAAACCGACCGAGCAAACAAGTGAACAACAGAAATTAGCCCCTGCCGCACGCTAATTCTATAAAGCCTGTAACCTGCAATTGGTATGTACTGGTGGTAATAAATTAATGAACTAATACCAAAAAATAATAAAACATAGCCCCCCCATGAAGCAATAAAGAAAGAATCCGATGGCAACTTATAATTGCTATCGGATTCTTCTTGCCCTTCAGTTCTACAATTACTTCAGAGAACTTTTCCCCATATTAACCTCCAGTTAAGAGACAGTCTAAACACAAAGTTGACTGGTCTTTTTTTGTCCAATTTTACATACTTCCTATTTCTCAAGTCGAGACTGATTTATTGCCGCTACGGCCTAGCTACACTATTCTGTTTCCAAGCTTCTAATAACTCATTTTAAAGTTTAACAGTTTCCGTTGGTACTTCGGTGTTCACAATCCGTAAGCCAGACTTTACGTTACTGGGTGTTTTGGGTGTGGCTTTTAATAAGATACTGATGAAGACACAAAACTTATACGCTATGCAAACATGGCTAAGAAGAGTGTTACTTATCCACTTAATAGCTACAGACATATTAGAATATCACTCTAATATGTCTGTAGTTTTCTTGTGTTTATTTAAACAGTTCTAAAATTCCCTACACTTTGTGGATAACGACTATTGAGGCTATCCCATTCCCACAATTCTACGTACGGTAGGAGCCCTTGGGATTAGTTCGGTTGGGAACAAACTACAGGACGATTAATTCATAATCTCGGTTACCCATACCGATTTCTTCACCATGCCGCATTTGGATAGTACCGTCTATATAGGAGCGCAAACCTTTGAACTTATCCGCACCAGATTCATGATTGCAGGAAAGGTGGGAGTCAGAGAATCCAAGCTGTTTATTAACCAGATCATAACTAGCCTGGTCAAGAGCTACAGGATCAGTGGAAGCCAAAAAACCTATATCTGGAACAATAGGGGCGTCGCTCCAGGATGCGCAATCACAATCAGGAGTAATGTTTATGAGAAAGTTTATATAACCGATACGTTTTTCATGTGCTTTAGCAAAGCCATATCCATATTCGGC
>JARLHU010000049.1 GCA_031292095.1 Desulfosporosinus sp. | reverse complement strand
TTTCGTGTCATACTGCGTCGGTATGTTCACCTAATAGCCCCACTATGAGGTGAACATACCTCCTTGTCTGACGCAAAATATCCAAGGCATCTTTGACTTGTTATTTTCTTTCATATGCCTTAGTTAAATTTTGTCCCGATTATGCAATTCTACTAAACTATTTCTTAAACTTAGCCAAGGCATCTGCCAGAGCGGTATTGACCAGGCCACGATCATTCTGATTCTGCAAGTACGAACCTACTTCTTTTTTATTTACACTTCCCTTTTCTGCTTCTCGACGTTTCGTAAAGGCTGATAGTTTTTCGCGATACCCACAGACGCAAGTGAAAAGTTTATTTTCTCCATCCCCTTTCACCTCCATTTTTTTATGACATTCCGGACACCTTGCATTCGACGTCTGAGATATCCCTTTCCGGTAACCACACTCCCGGTCTTGGCAAACATACATTTCACCCTTCTTACCCTTCACTTGAAGAAGGAACTTTCCACACTCGGGACATTTTGTTCGCGTCAAGTTATCATGCTTAAAAGTTTGGGCACTGCCAATAACCGTTAAGACCAACTGAGTTGCATACCCTCTGATTCCGGTCAGAAACGTTTGACTGCTGGCCCGACCTTTGCTAATTTCCGTCAATTGTTGTTCCCAGTTAGCGGTTAGTTCTGGCGATTTTAGTTCGGGTGGGACCAAACCGATAAGTTGGATCCCCTTGGAAGTAGGGATAATTTCTTTACCTTGTCGATTCATATAAAAAGAATTAAAAAGCTTTTCAATAATTTCCGCACGGGTTGCCGGTGTTCCAAGTCCATGGCTTTGCTCCATCGCTTCCCGCAGTTTCTGGTCGTCAATCAATTTTCCCGGATGTTCCATGGCCGACAGCAAGGTAGCCTCGGTATGTCTGGCCGGTGGTTTTGTTTTACTGGCCACTAACTTAACAGACAAATTCTTAAGCAGCTCGCCCTTGCGAATTTCCGGAAGAGTTTGCGCTGTTTCGTTGTCGTCCCCGTCATCGTCTAAGCTACCAGGTCCAACATAGACATTCTTCCATCCTTTATGCTTTACGATTCTCCCTTGGGCAGTAAAAGTTTCCCCTTTGATGGCTACCTTTACTGTCGTCTGTTCATATTCGAAGGCCGGGGAAAGTACGGCAAGAAACCGTCTTACTATTAAATCATAAATTTTTAGTTCTTCCGAGCTGAGCCTAGACAAAGTGGCCGGTTGTTCTGTGGGGATAATGGCGTGGTGATCCGTTACTTTCGAACCATCCACAAACCGTTTGGTGATGATGAGTTTCGTTCTCAAGATACTGCGCGCAAAATCCACATAAGGCCCCTGGGCAATGCTTTTTAAACGTTCCGGCAGCGTTGGTACGATATCTTCGCTAATATGGCGCGAATCCGTGCGCGGATAGGTCACTAATTTATGGCTTTCATAAAGTTGCTGCATGACTGAGGAGGTCGTTTTAGCCGAGAATCCATATTTACGATTAGCATCCCGTTGTAGTTCAGTCAGGTCATACGCCAGCGGAGGAAGTTCCTTTTTCGCTTCTTTTTTGACCTCTAAAATCTCCCCGTTTTGTCCTGTCACCTTGGCCACCAGTTCATCCGCTTTGTTTTTAGCAAAGATGCGAGTTTGACCGTTTTTGTCTTCCCAGCGTAGGGCAATGCCATTAGCTAAAACATTAATCGTCCAATAGTCTTTAGGAACGAACTGTTTAATTTCATTTTCCCGTTCCACAACCATAGCCAAGGTAGGGGTTTGCACTCTCCCTGCGGAAAGTTGAGCATTATATTTGCACGTCAACGCTCTTGTGACATTCAACCCGATCAACCAATCGGCTTCTGCGCGACACTCTGCTGCAGCATATAAAGGTTCGTAATCTCTGCCTGGCTTTAAATTATTAAACCCTTCTTTAATAGCCCGCTCGGTGAGGGAGGAGATCCATAAACGCTTAATGGGTTTTCTCCAACCAGCCTTTTTCATAATCCAGCGTGCTACAAGTTCGCCTTCCCGCCCGGCATCCGTCGCAATAATAAGATCATCAATCTCTGGCATCTGCATAAGATTTTTGACCACACCAAATTGCTTCGAGGTTTCTTTCATAACCACCAAATTCATCTTGGCGGGGAGCATTGGCAAGTCTTCCATCTTCCAGGTTTTATATTTGTCATCATACAATTCTGGGTCTGCAAGCGTCACTAAGTGTCCTAAAGCCCAAACCACTATGTATTTAGAACCAACAAAACAACCGTTACCCTTCTGATGACAATTCAGGATCTTCGCAACCTCACGCCCAACCGAGGGTTTTTCAGTCAATACTAATGTCTTTCCCATATCATACTTCCCATCTCAATTTTCATTTTGAACCTTGAACTACTGATCTCTGGCTTCTGACCTCTGACCTCTGGCCCGGTAGTTCACGATGATCACTCCTAGAGCTACTAGAACTAAAGCCATCAACATATTTAGTGAAAAATGTTCGCTAGGAATGAAGAAAGCAGACAAAATAGCTCCAGAAACGGGGATCATAAACTGATAAACAGTTATTTTTCCTGCCTTGTTGTGTTTCAGTATAGCATTCCAAAGGGAAAAAGCAGTTGCCGAAAGAAAGGCGGAATATAAAAGGAGATAAAAGGCTTTGTTCGTAAAAACCAGAGCATGAGGTTTTAAGCCAGGCAAGCCGACCGCGATCAGAACCAGGGATCCTAAAAGCATTTGCCACCCTGTCAGCACAAAGGGATGCACTTCTTTGGAAAGGCGTTTTGCTAAAATTGTTCCTAAAGCGCTCACCAGACCGGATAAAATCATAAATCCTTCGCCCTGCCAGGAGAAGTCAAACGTAAAATGTCGGCCAGAATTAATTAAGACGATCCCCGTGAAACCTGCGATTAAGCCAATGCTCTTGCGCCGGTCCAAATTGTCATTTGCATAAACAAAATGAGCCAAGACGACCACAAAAAAGATACTTGACGAGGATAAAATGGCTCCTTTCATCCCAGAGGTATGGGCTAAACCGTTATAGAAAAAGAAGTACTGCAAAGTGATTTGGAGCAAGCCCAGTAGAAAGATCTGCGGAAGTATTTTCCATTTAACCTTTGGCGACCGTCTAATTCCTGCGATAATCAAGGCGAAAATAAGTAATGAAGCCAAAAAAAATCGCATTCCGGCGAAGACAATTATAGCAGATCGATCATCCGGCGCCATGCCAAGCTCAGCATAACTTACTTTTAGAACAGGAAAAGCGCTTCCCCATAATACTGAGCAAAACAGCGCGATAGCAATAACCCAATATTTATTAGTTAAATAGTGTCTGGGGCCATGTTCTTTTGGCTTTGAAACCGAGTTCATAGTTTTTTCCTTTCAGCGGTATTTCTTTCTATGTTCTAAATACTAATGGTTTGAAGAGATTTGGTCAAATAGGGAGACCGGTCGGGAGGAAGCTGGAGGAAGTGTCTCTGCACGTTCGCACACGCTGCATTGGAGGAGGAAGTCTCTTAGCACGTTCGCACACGCTACATTGCTATTCGCTTGATAATAAAACTAAAACTCAAAACCTCTGGGCTTTCTGCATGTGAACCATTGAGTTTCTTCACGTTTTATCATCTGCGCTCATTGACGCAATTCCGCTAAAGTGCTTCACTAAGCTAAGAAACTTCCTCTGGGCTGGGGTCGACGGAGATTGGAACGACGGAGGAAGGGCGCAAGGGGTGCAATTGGGGACGGTTCTCCGTTGCGCTTAAACGCGACTGGGGACGGTTCTCTGTTGCATTCATTCATATGCAACTGGGGACGGTTCTTAGTTGCATGCAAGCATAGGTCGCATTGTATAGTGGGAGCGATTCCCACCCAGTAAGTTCTAGCCAACCGCTGATAGCCAGCCTTGGTGCCAGCTACATGCAATTGGGCATGCAATTGGGGACAGTTCTCTGTTGCGCTCATTCATGCAATTCCGATTGAGTGCTTCTCTTAGCAAAGAAACTTTCTCGGGCTTGAGTCGAATGGGGATGGTACTACATGGAAATATTGGGGTGGATGTGTCTTAGCCGTTCTCATACGAGAAAAAAGAGAACCTGGATTTAGGTTCTCTTGTCATTTTAGGATTGAGTTACGTCGATCCACTGCGCATCTGTCAGCTCTTTTAATTCCTCAACATTCAACTTGATTGCAGAGTTAGGTGCACCGGCGGCAGGAAAAACGCGCTCGTGTGCTTGTAAAGAATAATCAAGATAGATGGGTATTGGCTGGATTAATCCAAATGGACACACCCCACCCACGGGATGCCCGGTTACCGCAGCTACTTCATTTGCTTCAGGCATTTTAGCCTTAGACTTAAAGTTATCTTTAAACTTCCTATTGTCCAGGCGCTTATCCCCTGCCATGAGAATCATTACAAAGCTATCTTGGAGTTTAAACAACAATGATTTAGCAATTTCTCCTGGTGTTACGCCTAAAGACTCTGCGGCTTTGGCAACCGTGCTCGTATCGTCGAAGGTTAAGATCTCAACCTCTTTTTTGTTTTGCTTCAAAAATTCTTTTACAGACTCGACTGACATGATTTCCTCCTATTTCAACTAAGCTGCACTACCTTTTCATTGGTATTAATGACTTTCCCCTAAACATAAATCCTCATTTAAACATATGATCGCCTTGGTATACATTTCTCGATCAATAACAAATTGCATGTTCACTTGACGAAGAGACTGAGACACACATTTGACGTTGATATCATTTTTAGCCAAGGCATTGGCAGCTCTGACTAAGATCCTTGGCATGGCGATGTTGGAGCCAATCACGCAAACGATCGCCGCCTCTTGAACTGTAACCGTTCGATATTTAGCCTCTAGTTCTGACACCAAGAGCTCGTCAAGATCAGTTTCCCAGATGACAAGAGATATACTATTAGCATTGGTAGTTTTCATGATGTAACTAATCTGGTACTGTTTAAACTTCTTCATAATTTCCAGATCAAATCCCGCTTCCCCGACCATGGAGGAATCATGAATTTCCAAAACTACGATTTTATCTGCACCGGCGATTATTTCAATCTTTGCTTGAGGACCAATATAATTGTTGGAAATCACCGTGCCCGGGTGGTTAGGTTCAAAGGTATTCTTAATACGCAGATTTATCCCAGCAATCTCTAAAGGTTTAGAGGCATTAGGGTGAATTGCTTCCATACCAATGTCCGCCAGTTGGTCGGCGACATCGTAATTCGTTCTACCCACTACAATGGCTTTATCCACTCCCACGATTTTAGGATCTGCTGAGGATAAATGATATTCTTTGTAGATAATTGCTTCGTCCGCTTGAAGATGGGTCGCTATTTTCGAAAACGTTATTTCTGAGTATCCTCGATCATATTCCCGCATGATTCCTTCAATCCCTTTGGTATAGCCGGTAGCAACGATGATCTCTTCATGAAGCCTTACGTTCTTGAAGGATTTCTCGATACGATCGCTAATCGAGAGTTGCTTAGAATCACGGAAACCCGTTAGATCAACCAAATTAGTGAGTATGCCGTTATTACGCAGGATATTTACAGTGTTAAAAGCAGAATGCGCCTCACCGATAGATGCCAGTAACTCCCTCGCGGCAGAGAAAATACTAGCTCGCTCGATATACCCAGAAGCTACGATATCTTCCATGCTATTTAAATAAGCTTTCGTTTGCTGAACTCGTTCTTCTAAAAATTCACGACATACTTTCGCATCCAACCCTATGTTGATAAACGACTCATTGATCTGTAGAGCCTTGTCGAGTAAGCGCTCCATGTGGGACCCGTAATCGTCACCCTTAATAAAACATTGATAGATACCCGGAGCTTTTGTCTTTTTATCTTCAAGAAGCATATTGGTCATTCCTGCATAGGCTGAAACAACAAATACCCTTCCATAACGAAAACCCTCTGAGCCTGGGAAGCCTATAATGTCATTAAGTACATTCTGAAATTGGGACATTGACGTTCCACCGATTTTTTCCACCGTAAGCATAATTTTGTCCAAACCCCTCTTCTTTATTTCATCCCCATGACCTTTCATTCGGCAAAATTCCTCAAATTCCTTCAATTCGCTAGAATTTAGTTGCCTAAATTAACAAGGTACAATCGTAACGCTGCCCTAGGGCAGCGTTACGATTATACCTGTGTTCCTGTGTTCATCTTTAACCTAAACGGCGACTTGAATTGGCTAACATGAACAGTGGCTTCTGTAAATAATCGATCGGATATAAGTCATCTCTTGCGGAGATTAAGGCCATAATCTTACCAACCTTGGATGATGGATCAATGGCCACTATTACAAAAACGTCTTTTTCTGTGGATAAGGGATAAATAACATTGTTCTTATTGAGAACATCATGATAGGCATCCAAGGTGAGCACTCTAAAATCTTGGTTACGCCAACGTATATCGTAAAGTTTAAAGGCTTGATGGGCAACTAAGGGCAACAGTCGCTCTTCCGTCAAATACAGTTCAATCCCTATCATGTATCCTTCGTTATCCAGATCATTCCAGTATTCACAATGGAAAGCGTTATCTACTGCCTCTCTATACGTCTTAGTCGACAAACGCATTTGACTCAAGCTTTGACCTAGGCTAAGCCATTTAATCCTGGGTATGCTAAGGCTCGTTACATCATAATAAAGTCCGATATCGCTTTTTTCGAGAGTATAATCGGCAGTCGTTTCATTAGGCATTAAGTAAATATAACCCATTTGCATATTATTGTCGCAGGTAATAAGCACGGAACATCCCCTCCCAAAGCTTTGAATTCTAGCTTGTCCAGTTGATTAGTTGACTACATCATATCACAATGTCCTCCTGTTTCTACATGACTGAGAATTGTCGACATAAATTCTTAGTTTTAGACAACTTTCTTTTGGTTTTGTGATAATAAAGCTGGTTCTAGGTAACAAGCTAATCAAATAAAACACAAAAGCCGTTTTATGTCGACTTTTGTGTTTTATTACTGAATTAACAATTATGATTTGGATGTCTTTTCTAAATTAACCACAGGTACTTCCCTCGGTACGGGATGATAAGGAACACTCGTAACCAAAATACGTTTGCGGAAAAGTAACATCAACTTCATCAATTGCCCTGTCTGATTGTGAAGGATGTTTTGCCACATTTTTTCCGGTACATATTCGGCAATCGCTACGGTGATCGTGTCGAAATTTCCTTTTTTCTCTACTTTATCAATATATTTCAATAAATCCTGAACTGTGGCCCGATAAGGGGACTCTACAATCTCCAAAGGAATTTCTATGTGATGTTCCGCCCAGTGCTTCAGTAACTTCGCCGTGCGATTAGGATCAGAGGCAACATGAACTGCCGTCACTTGAGGGGTTAAAGCATAGGCATAGGTTAAGGTTTCCAAAACGATTAAGTTTAGATCATAAACTGGAACAATAATTTTATTTTTGTAATCCGTTAGTTCGACATGTGCTCTCCGTCGTTTTATTTTTGTCACATGCTTGTGGAAAGCGTCGATGGCTTCAGGAGTGACCTCTAAGTCCCGAATTTCACTCGAATAAATACTGCGTATTCCGCGGAACATTATTACCAGCAAGGGCATAATGACAAGAATGATCCAAGCCCCTTGGGTAAACTTTGTAATAATAAAGATCAGTAAAACTAGGAAAGAAACGACTCCTCCAAAGCAAAATACAACAAAATCGGACTTCCACTTTTCTCCTCTTTCATGCAAAGTATGTTTGGCAAGACCCAAGCCTGTTAAAGAAAAGGAAATAAACACGCCAATGGCGTAGAGTGGAAGCATCGCATGGGTATCTCCATGGAACACAATAATGAGTACGCTCGAAACGATGAACAACGTCCAAATCCCGGCGCTATAAACCAAACGATCCCCTAAGTTCTTAAAATACCTCGGCGCGTAGCCGTCCCGAGCCATTAAGCTCAACAAAATCGGCAACCCTGCATAAGGTGTACTTGAGGCAATGACCAGAATAGCCGCAGCGGTTCCCATCAGAATAAAATAGGGAATCGTTGGGCCAAAGACAATTAAGCCGAGCTGATTTAGAACTGTATTTCCTTCAGCGGGGACAAGATGGTAGGCACCAGCTAAATATGTCAGTCCTATTAACCCCAGCGAAACGATAATACCCAAAATTAACAAGGTGCGAATTGCGCCCTTCTGAGCGGGTTTTTTGAAAGCCGTAACCCCATTACTTACCGCTTCAAACCCGGTTAAGGCCGTTGTACCGCCTGCGAAGGCCCGCGCTAAGATAAAAAAGGTCATCCCACTTGTGGACACTGCAATGTGTTGCCCTGTAGCTACAGCTTCAGGCATTATACCGCCATGCGCCAAAATCTCCACCAAGCCAGTTCCGATCAAAAGCGCTAAGGTCGAAATATAAAGGTAGACCGGCACTGAAAATAATCGAGCTGACTCTTTAAGGCCCCGCAAATTAACCCATGCCATAAACAGGATGACCAAACAGTCCGCTACTACTTTATGTTCGGTAGGGGCTAACCACGGGATAATCCCCGTCAAGTTCTCAATAGCGGAGCTAACACTGACGGCAACCGTCAAAATATAGTCGAGTGTTAAACTTGCTCCTGCTATAAGACCATAGTTTTCACCAAGATAAGCTTTGGCGATGGTATAAGACCCACCACCTTCAGGGTATTTCTGAATTGCTTTACGGTAAACAAGAAAAATACTAATCACCAGCAGTACGATGGCCAACGAAACTTTCAAAACATACGCATAGCCCAAGGATCCCGTCAGAAGAAGGACATACAAGATCTCGTCTGGTGCATATCCCTCAGAAGAAATTATGTCCGAACCAAAAACTGGGACCCCTCCCAAAACGCCAACTTTTGACTCCTCGGAATTTTGTGTCGCCAAAGGATGACCAAAAATTAAAGTGCGGAGTTTTAGCGAGAATAGCCTATTATTGTTTGCCATCGGAAATAGACGCCTTCTTTCTCCATGTTAATGTCCAATACTCCTGATTCCTCTTCCTCTGATAAGAACATAGTGAATTCTACTACTCTTTTCAGTCTATGTCTACTGATTTTTTCAGGCTATAATAACGGTCCGCTATGGTTAAGAAGCTTCACAAAAACGTGATATGTTACCATTTACACTGAATACACTCAAAGGGTGCATCAGATAGGGTAAACTCATGAATTGACCATACCACAATCCCATGGATTACTATTCAGGACCTTAAAAACTTATACTTTCTGATTTTTCATGTCTTCATACCGTTCAAAATGGACTAAAGACCGTCATCTGTGATATTCTTAATAGATATTCTTTATAGATATTCTTATCTAGATATCCTTGAACTACTTTATAGAATAGTGCCGCTAAAAGGAGTATTTTCATGCCTCGCTTTAACATTTCTGAGAAGCAAATTCTCGACCTTGCCGATAATGACCGTGTTTATAGGAAGGGCATTTCCTATTACTTGGCGGGTAGGGTCAGCAATTTCATCTTCGCTCCCGATAAAGGTTTGGTTAACGCTTCAGTAGTGGGAGGATTGCGATATGCCGTGCAGATTGTTTTTGAAAGGGATAGCGCCGTGCGCTCATACCGCTGCAGTTGCCCGGCCTTCACTGACTATCCTGGAGCTTGCCAACACGTCATTGCCGTATTAAAGACCGCCCAACAAAAATTACCCGATGCCTGGCGTGATCCTGTGGTCCAAAACCGTGTCGTTGAAGATCTCCTCGAAGTATTCGCTAACCACCGCCTGGAGATCCCTCAAGAGGAGCTGAACTTGGTCGTAGAACTCCAAATCATGTCAGGACACAGACTTTCTGCGCATTTATACCTCAAGCTGGGTCTGCAACGCCTCTATGTGGTTAAGGACATCGGTAAATTCCTTACCTCTCTTAAAACAGGTCGATCGCTTGAGTTCGGCAAACAGTTTACGCTTGAACCTACGCGACAGGCCTTCAAAGAGGAAGATCGTGCAGTGATCAGCATGCTGCAGGAAATGTTTGAGCAGTATACGGCCTTAATGGATATGCAAGGCCCTTATTATAGTACTACCCTACTAAGTCAAAAGTTTTTACCTTTGACAGGCTATTACCTTACTAAATTTTTGGATGCATTAGGGGATAAAGTGTTTCTGTGGGGAATCGGCTCCGTTCCTCTTAAGCCCTCCTCCATTATCCGTCATGAAGTGCCGATGGGATTCTCTTTACAGGCCCAAGGCCAGGACCTAACTTTTGCTCTGGAAACCGACGAAGTTCCCGTCCAGCTCACGTTGGATGGCAGCTACTACTCATACCGCCAGAACATCTATCAGGCTTCCCCCACTCAAAAGGAATTACTCCCGCCCCTTCTCAAGGCCCTTCACAAAGGGTCGCTGACCAATATTGTCATTCCTGCGGCACAAAAGGAGTTTTTTGCCTCTGAAGCCTTGCCCTTGATCGGAAAACTGGGTCAGGTTTCTATTGACCCCTCACTAGAAGACAAATTCAACCAAGAAAGCTTGCAAGCTAAAATCTATTTTGATCGAGCTTCCGATCTAGGGATCACCGCCCGCTTGGAATTTTGCTATGGCGATACCGTCCTAAATCCATTCGCCTCTTCCCGGGAAGCCAGCAACGCTTCAGTAATCAGCGATGTGATCCTTATTCGCTCTATAGATCAAGAACGAAAAATCCTAGCCATTCTAGAACAAGCCGATTTCATCGTCTCCAAGGGTAAAATCCAGCTTGAAGATGATGATAAAATCTTTGAATTTACAGTGAATTGGCTTCCCCAACTTCGAGACCTCGCAGAACTTTATTATTCCGATCAGTTCAAGCTCAAAATCAGAACCTCAACCACGTTCACCGGTCAGGTTCGTCTCGATGAAACTCTGGACATCTTAGAAATATCGTTCCAATATACCGATATCGAACAAGATGAACTAGCTGATATTTTCCATTCTCTCCATTTAAAGAAAAAATATCACCGCCTTCGAGACGGTTCTTTCCTTGATCTGAACCAGCCCGAGTTAACCTCGGTCGCTCAACTGTTGGATAACTTGGACCTTGGTGCAGATGATCTCAACAAGAAACTTGTTAATCTCCCGAAATACAGAGCTATGTATATTGACAGTTTTTTGCGACAAGCTGATCTGCCCGGAGTGCATCGTAATCGAGCCTTTAAGCAATTGGTTCAAAGCATCCTCGAACCCCAAGACGCGGAGTTCGAAATTCCGCCGGAGTTACAGAACGTGTTGAGGGATTACCAGAAAACCGGCTTTAAATGGTTAAAGACTCTGGCCTCGTTTGGCCTCGGAGGCATCTTAGCCGATGATATGGGATTGGGCAAAACGGTACAGGTCCTCTCCTTCATTTTATCGGAAAAATCAACAACCCCCGGGACTGCGTTAGTCATCGCCCCCACGTCATTAATCTATAACTGGCAAGAGGAAGCGAAGAAATTCACCCCCACGCTGCAAGTTTTGGTCGTGGAAGGCACTCCCCAGGAACGACAGGGGCAATTGACAGGTATTGAAGGACAGTGGGACCTTGTCGTTACCTCCTACCCCATTCTGCGACGAGACATCGACAAATTTGCCCAGTTTGAATTTTCCTACTGTTTCTTAGACGAAGCCCAGCACACCAAAAATCCACAAACTCTAAACGCTAGATCTGTCCAGCAAATTAAGGCCAAGGGCTATTTTGCCCTCACGGGAACTCCAATCGAAAATTCACTTTCAGAACTGTGGTCCCTCTTTAATTTTATCATGCCCGGCTATCTCCTCTCCCATCAGGAATTCCGTAAAAAATACGAAATACCGATTATTAAAGGCGAGGACTCCAATTCGTTGGCTGAATTAAGTCGGCATGCCAACCCCTTTATTCTGAGGCGGCTGAAAAAAGATGTCTTAAAAGAACTACCGGATAAGATCGAAACTCAACTAAATGCTCCGCTGACGGAAGAACAGAAGATATTATATCTAGCTTATTTACAAGAGGCTAAGGGCCAAATAGCCCAAGAAATTGCAGCCGTTGGGTTTAACAAAAGTCATATGAAAATTCTCGCGGCTCTGACCAGACTTCGGCAAATTTGCTGTCATCCTGCGATGTTCTTAGAGAATTACACCGGGGAAAGCGGCAAAATGTTACTGTTACAGGAAATCCTCACAGACGCTCTGGACAGCGGTCATCGAATCCTGATTTTCTCCCAGTTCACGACGATGCTGGATATTATCCAAGCTTATCTCAGCTCAGAAGGAATTGAGCATTTCTATCTTTCAGGTTCGACCAAGGCGGCGGAACGTCTGAAGATGGCCAATGCTTTCAATCAAGGAAGTGGTCAGGTTTTCCTGATCTCTTTGAAGGCGGGCGGCACTGGCTTAAATCTGACCGGTGCTGACATGGTCATTCACTACGACCCTTGGTGGAACCCAGCTGTGGAAGACCAAGCAACGGATCGAGCTCACCGCATAGGCCAAAAAAACGCGGTCCAGGTAATCAAACTAATTTCCCAAGGAACCGTCGAAGAAAAAATTAACATTTTACAAACCAGGAAAAAGATGCTGATTGATTCAGTCATTCAACCGGGCGAAACCATGCTCTCCAAGCTGACCGAAAAAGAATTGAGAGAACTTTTCGACTTAACTTGATGCCTATAAAGAAAACTTGGCTGGCGCCCGAAGACACTGTCTTCGCACGAATTAGCCTTCTTGCAGCCTTGGCGAAGGCAGCTGCCTAGTTGCTCTTATGCTTAGAAAGTATATAACGAAGTTTATACTTTCTGACAGTATAAAAAAGAGGGGCTTCACGTCTATCCCACTGTAAAGCTCCTCTTTTACGTCAGTCCTTAGGCACATTCAAGTAAATAACCAGTCAGTATGCCTTGGATATTTTCTTTCATATGCCTTACTCAAATTGGAGTGTTTTCCCGAATACTTTTGTAAAGTAGGCTCCACATCTCTCAACCTCTTTTCGTTCTCCTTCGGTCGTGCCCTTAGAGAATAAATGTATGAATAAACGCTCTGATTTTAACTTGCATTCGACCTTTGTGATATTTCCATTCCTTTTTCTATCAAAACATTCTGCCAATCTCAAAATTATCCCTAGCCTTTGAATGACATATTTATCATCTTCATTCAATAACGTTACATATTGAGAATTATCAATGTCGAAATTCTCCTTTACACTAAGCATCATGGTATAAGCAGCCATAATCAGTTCTTTATGGGATAAGCCATTGATGGGAGTATTAGTAATCATATAAAAATTATGTTTGTGATAATTATAGAAATTAATTGTTTTACCACAATCATTTAACAGGGCAGCTGTTTTTAATATTCTATATGAATTCCCATTGATCTTATGGAGAGGTTTCAACTGATTATACAAGCTTTCAGCGTGCTTCCAGACATGATGGGCATGGATCTTATCTATCTTTAATGTTTTAATAACATTATCAAGAGAAGACTGGAGCACATCTTTAGTCACCTGTTCTCCACGCAGGATTTCAAAGATCAGCCCTTCTCTAAGTCCACTACCGCTGACAATCAGACGCGGATTGTTACAATATTTTATCAAGGCTGCCGCCACTGAAAAAGCCCCGATAAACATATCGCTTCTTTCCTTGGAAAGACCTTTTACCTTTCTTCTTTGCTCAGTATTTTTATATTTTATTAAGTCATAGATATTTATTACTTCAGAAGACTCCATTTGGTAATTATGAGAACGATCTATGGGGTAATTAATTGTCTTCCTTGATATTTTACCAATGTTCCGAACTGTCCCGCCGACTCCAATCAGAGGTAAATCCTTCACTTCCTCAAGCCACGCCACTTTTCTAAACTGCGCGATGAGGTATTTATGCAACGCTCTCTCCGTCTCACTCGTCATTTTTTCTGTAAGATTAAATTGATCGGAAATATTTAGAGCTCCGAAGGGAAGGCTGATGGCTTCTTTTTTATTTTTATTTTTTACCCAGATAAGCTCCGTACTCGATCCACCAATATCCATAATTAGCCCATTGGAAAAATTCATGCTATTAATCACGCCAAAATAATCGTAGTAGGCCTCTTCCGCTCCGGTCAAAACTCTGATTTCCATATTTAAGGTTGATTTAACCCTGTGCAGAAATTCTTTCTGATTACTCGCTCGCCTGACAGCCTCAGTGGCGACTGGAAAGATGTTGCATTCCCCTAAGCCTTCACATAACGATTTGAAACTGGCAAGTGTACTAATAGCCGTTTCCATCCTGAGAGGATTGAGTCCGCCATCAGTTGTCATATCCATTCCTAATCTGACGGTTTCCTTAACCTCATCGATAATTCGAAAATAGTTTTTTTTACCGATTTCTATGATTACTAGTCTCATTGAATTAGACCCAATATCTATGACACCAATATTCTTCATTTTATTTCTCCCTAAGATATAATATAATAAGCTTAAATATGTCTAATAATATAGGTATTTCAAATCAGTTTCAAGGTCGTTTCAAATTTCCTCATTAAAATGGAGTACTCTTTAATATATTCCTAAGGAGCCAGAAGAATGAAAAAGATGAAGAATGAGGTTATTGCGGCAATTAATGTGGGCTCTGATTTCTTAAGAATGAGCATTGCCCAATTAAATCCTGAGGGTACCTTAATGATTTTAGAGAATACTTCCCTACCCAACAATATTGGCAAGGATACTTATACCAAGAGAAGAATTTCGCCTAAAACTATCAAAGAAACCTGTGCCGGATTGAAGGGTTTCTCTAAACTAATGAAGGATTACGGTGTGAAAATGTATAGGGCTGTGGCGACCAGTGGACTTCATGAGGCAGATAATCGCGACTACATAATTGAACAAATCAGACTGGTTGCCGGAATTGATGTTGAGATCATTAATAACGTCCAAGAAAGATTTCTCATGTACAAGGCCTTGAGAAATTATTTAAATGAATTTGATAACATCGACCTTACAGATTCGATTATAGTCAATGTAAGTTCCGGCGGGGTTGAAGTTTCAATGTATGCTGCCGACGGCCTAAAATTTACGGAACATCTTAAAATGGGACCTCTGAGATTAAGAGAAATTTTATCTACTTTAGAAACAAAAACTATTTCGTTTCCCAAGGTTATGGAAGAGTACATTGAAAGTAAAATATATTTGCTGAAACCAAAGATGAAAAAAATGCAGATAAAAAACTTTATTGGACTTGGAAGCTACCTTAATGCAATTTTAGAAATATGCAATTTGGAAAATCAAGCTTATATCAGCAAGGAACGTTTAGAAAAACTCTATCTTGAGGTTAGAGAGATGAATACTGACCAAATGGTCGATGCTTTTAATATTTCGTCCGCTAATGCTGAATTATTATTACCAGCCATCTTAATATTTCATAGTTTCTTTAGTAGGACAAAAGCTGAGGGTATTTACGCACCCATGATTACCAGCCGGCAAGGCATTCTTTATGGACTGATAGATAAACTATACGACATACCAAGAAAAACAAATGCGGAAAATGACATTATTAGTTCAGTATGGTATATGGCCGAGAAATATGGTGTTGATAAAAAACATGCTTCTTACGTAGAAAAAATGTCCTTATCATTATTTGATAAAACCTGGAAGTATCACAGACTTGGTGATCAAGAAAAATTATATCTCCAAGTGGCCGCTATTCTCCATGATTCTGGCAACTATGTTAGTTTAAGTGAGCATGGCAACCATACCTCCAATATTGTTAGAACTCAGAGTATCATGGGATTCTCGGATAAGGAGTTAGAAATAATCGCCAATATAGCCAAATATCATACCACGCGGATACCTACGTACTCTGATCGAAGTTATTATGTCTTAAGCCATCATGAAAAAATTCTCGTTTCTAAATTATCTGCAATCTTGAAAATTGCCGAATCTATGGATATTTCACATATGCAAAAAATTAGTGATATTGAAGTACTTTTTACAGACGATGCTCTACAACTTAAACTGATTAGTAATAAGGATATTCTCTTAGAAAAGTGGGATATCATGAATAATGTGGAATTTTTCCAGGAAGTGATGGGCATCAGAATAAGATTGAAAGGATAATGTGCAATTGAAGAATCATTCTTTTTCAAACTTGCATTTCTTTAATAGAGAACTGAGCTGGTTAGAATTTAACGAAAGAGTTCTGGAAGAAGCTCAAGATACTAATAATCCACTTTTTGAACGGTTGAAATTCCTTTCCATAGTGGGTTCTAATTTAGACGAATTTTTTATGATTCGAGTAGCCTCATTGCAGGGTATTGTCGATGCCAACTTTGTAAAAATTGATCCTTCAGGCCTTACGCCGAATGAACAAATGGAAAAAATATCAGCTCGAACCCATAAACAAGTTTTTGATATGTATAATTGTTATAATCGCTCCTTAAAAAAATCTCTCCAGAAAGCAGATATTCACTTTATCAAAACTAAGGATTTAAACACTATTCAACTTGATTTCATTCGAGAATATTATGCTAATCATGTTTTTCCAGTATTGACCCCTATGGTAGTTAATAAAAACCAACCCTTTCCTTTGATCTTAAATAAAACTCTAAACATTTCATTATTATTAGAGGATGTCACCAATCCAGATACCCTACTATTTGGAACTATACAAGTTCCTTCAGTATTAAATAGACTTGTCGAAATCCCTTCTTTAGAAACAAAAAAGTCTTTTATCCTATTGGAAGAAATCATAAAATTAAATCTCAAGACCCTGTTTGATAATCACAATGTCCTTGCCACAGGGTGCTATCGTATTACCAGAAATGCCTTTTTAGATGTTGCTGAGGATGAATCGGAAGATCTTTTAACAGCCGTCCAGTTGTCCCTAAAGCAAAGAAAATGGGGTAGCGCAATTCGCCTGGAAATTGAACATGGTCTAAACCCTTCACTTCTTAAACTATTAGAAGAAGAATTGGAGATTTCTGCGGAAGCGGAATATAAAATCAGCGGGCCCATTGATCTAACCTTTTTGATGAAATTAAGTGGCCTGAAGGGCTACGATTCACTTCGCTTTGAGACCATCAAGCCCAATGCCAATACTAATCTCTTAGAAGAAAATGATATATTCCAATCAATTTCTAACCAAGACATTTTACTCCATCATCCCTACGATTCCTTTGATATGGTCGTCAATCTAGTGAAAGAAGCTGCCGAAGATCCTGATGTTCTGGCGATTAAACAAACGCTTTATAGAGTAAGTGGCAACTCACCCATTGTTGAGGCCTTGGCTCAGGCTGCTGACAACGGCAAACAAGTTACCGTTCTCTTAGAGCTAAAAGCACGCTTTGATGAACAAAATAATATTACTTGGGCTAAGAAACTTGAAACTGCCGGTTGCCATGTAATTTATGGACTCGTCGGCTTAAAAACTCATTGCAAAATATTATTGATTGTTCGACAAGAGGATGGTTTCATAAAACGATACGTCCATCTTGGAACTGGCAATTATAATGATGTCACTGCGAAATTATACACAGATTTGGGCTTATTGACTGCGAACCCCTATTTTGGAGCGGATGCCTCAGCTATCTTCAATACCTTATCAGGCTGTTCCAGCCCATCTCATCTTTACAAAATGACGCTTGCTCCGATCGGTCTGCGCAAAAAGTTTTTAGATTTAATCCACAAAGAAACCGAATACGCTAAATTAGGCAGACAAGCTAAAATAATTGCCAAGCTGAATTCTTTAGTGGATACAGAAATTATAGAGGCGCTTTATAATGCCTCCACTGCCGGAGTTACTATTGATTTGATTGTGCGCGGCATTTGCTGTCTTCGGCCTAAGATACCCTTCATTAGCGAGCGTATTACAGTTAGGAGCATCGTAGGAAGGTTTCTGGAGCATAGCCGAATCTATTATTTTTATGGGGATGGCGAGGAACTGATTTTCCTATCCAGTGCCGATTTGATGAAGCGAAATTTAGATAGAAGGGTTGAACTTTTGTTTCCAGTTGAGGATCCAATTGCTCGAGGGAAAGTCATGAATATTTTAGATCTAGCCTTGCAAGATACCTCGAAATCAAGAGTGCTAAATTTAGACGGCACCTATAATAAAATCGATAAAAGAGGCAAGGACATTCTTAATAGTCAGGAAATTTCCCTTAATTCTAACCTACGTGAAACCCTTCCCGACGAAGTAGCTCTTAATCGCCCAAAATTCGTACCTATAATTTCCTATAAAGGAATTGAATCTTGATTTTGGTGAGAAAAGTTATATACTTGTAATAACTACAAGTATATAACTTAAATAATCTAGTCTAGTCTGAAACATAGCGGACGATTAAAATAATAATTGGGGGTTTTATGATGGTAAGAAAAGTCGCTAATCGTATAGAGGAACATGACCTATCAGAAGAAGTTGCTGCGGTACCGGTAACTGAAACTACAGCCTTACCTGTGTCTGAAGATGAAGCTACGGCCTTACCTATGCCTGAATCCGAAAGTGAAACTACGGCCTTACCTATACTTGTATCTGAAGATGAAGCTACGGCCTTACCTATACTTGTATCTGAAAGTGAAACTACGGCTTTACCTATACCTGAATCTGAAAATGAAGTCCCATCTGATGAAGATGATCTGGATCGTCAGGATGTCAAAAGCCTTGAGCTTAAGATAGCAGAATTAGAAGATAAATTCGCAAAACTTTTAGTGGAGCTGAATACCTTTGTGAATAAAAAAATGAAAAAACAGGACAGTAAAGAAAAGATAGTTAAGTGTAAATGTAAAGGTAAGAAAGTAAAACTCGCTAAATGCAAGTGTAAAAGCAAGAAGAAAGCTAAATAGTATTATACTAAACAGGGGGTAAGTGAATTGCCCCCTGTTTAATATAATACTACGAATTTATGATTTATTATATTCCAAACCAAGTCTTTTTTGATCGAAAGGAGTTCTATATGTTAAAAAATTATATTCTTAGTTCTAATCAAAAGGTGAGTTTAAAAGATTTTAGTCCAGTTGATACGGACAAGTTAGAGAAAAAAGATATTCTAGAAAAGTATTTAGCGCTCCAAGAAAGGTTCCTTGAACTTCAAGAGGTCTTCATTGCCTCTAAAAAATTCGGCCTCCTAATAATATTACAGGGTATGGATTGTAGCGGCAAGGATGGTACTGTTAAAAAGGCTTTAGCAGGAGTGAATCCCAATGGCTTTGCAGTTCAGAGCTTTAAGCAACCAACCCCAGAAGAATTTGAGCACGACTATCTATGGAGGGCTCACAAAGCAACCCCACTTAAAGGTCATATTACAGTGTTTAACCGCTCCTATTATGAAGATGTCCTTGTGACACGAGTCCATAAAACGATTGACGATCAGACTGCAGCGGCTAGATTCAAGGAAATAGTAGAGTTTGAAAAGTATCTTGTCAGCAACGGAACGATCGTTTTAAAGTTCTTCTTGCATATTTCAAAAGAATTTCAGCAAAAAAAGCTCCTCAGTCGCTTAGAAGTACCTGAAAAGCATTGGAAGTTCTCAATGGCTGATCTTGCTGAGAGAAAGTTCTGGGACAAATATCAAAATTGTTATGCCGATGTGCTTTCTAATTGTAGTACTGAACAAGCACCTTGGTATGTAGTCCCCTCTGATCACAGATGGTTTAGAGACTATCTAATACTTGAAAAAATAGTAACAACACTAGAGAAGCTAAAACTGAATTTCCCAGAAATTAATTTAACTATCGCGCAGCTAATCGAGGAAGTAAAGGCAGACAATTAACTGAAGCTTAAACCACTCGCACGACAATTTTATGTAAAGTATCTGTAGTATATCCCAAGTAGACCTCTGCGTCTTTAATATGGTGGTAAACTTCTCGATATTTTAAGGCCTGCATCGGGTCTGGATTATTGAATAACGCCACCATACCAGCGCGATACTCGTCCTCAATTATTAGCTGGACCTTGCGAATCTTACCTATTTGAGCTTGAGACAAACGCGGATCTTTTTTTAAGAGATGGATCGCCTCAGAAAGTTGATCTGTCCCAACCTTTAATTGTTGGACCATATTCTGAATAATTGAATCCTCAAACACTTCAAACGCTTCCATTTCCGTAAGCGTTGATTTTGCGTATTCTACAATCCTAGCCATTTCTACAGAAACAGAATATATGTCCTGTCGATCAAAAGGCGTGACAAAGGCCTCGATCAGATTGTCTTCCATAATAAACCGTAACCGATCTGCCTCACCCGCCTCATGTAATAATAGCTGGTAATCTTCTTGTGAACGACTGCTAAGCCAACGACTTAAATATCCTACCACGTTGCTAGATGCTTCCGCCTGATCCCCAATCATTTTATAAAAATCATGTTTTACGGGAAATAACCTCTCCCAAAAATTTAATTTAACCACGATATTCTCCTTTGCCTAAAAATACTCATTATAGACCACTCTGCTATTAATCCACTAAACGCAGCAAATAAAATACCAAGGCTGCCACAATTGCTGACGCTGGTATTGTGATACACCAAGCAATGATAATTTCTTTGCCAATCTTCCAGTTAACCATCCGAAATTCATCCGCTCCACCAACTCCCATTACGCTGCCCACAACCACATGTGTAGTGGATACGGGCGCACCAAATGCTGTCGCCACAACAAGGCACCCTCCCGAGGAAAGCTGAGAGTTCAGACTATGGATCGGGCGAATCGTGTAAATTCCTCTCCCAATAGTTTTCATAATCGGCCACCCACCAAGCAATGTGCCGGCAAACATAACTGCGCCAGCTAAACCTTTAATCCAGATGAGACCGACTTGGCCGTTGGAATAACTTGCAGAAGCTAAAGCTAGCCAGATAATTCCAACCGTCTTTTGACTATCATTAGCACTATGACTATAAGCTAATAACCCGGCCATGACCCATTGTATTTTTTTGATCCATTTATTGATTGAGATTTTTGCATTTCGCAAGAGAAGGTTCGATAGTGATTGTATAATGAAAGCAGCCATAAATCCTAGTACAGGTGACAATATTAAGGCCGCAACAATTTTCGTTACTCCCAATAATTGATGACTTGGACCAATCAACTCACTCCAACCCCACAAGATATAATTCGTACCACGAGCAACCCAAACAGCTCCCACTAATCCGCCAACTAAAGCATGAGTCGAGCTTGACGGGAAACCGAATTTCCAGGTGACTATGTTCCATACTACAGCTCCAATCATCGCCGCTAAGAGTACTTTTAGTAAGGCGGTTTCTGTAGGGATTGTAACAATACCAGAAATGGTATTAGCTACAGCGTTGCCACTAGTTAACGCTCCGAAGAAGCCACAGATCGCCGCCAAACTAATCGCTTGGACCGGGTTTGCTGCTCCGCAGGAAATAAAGGTCGCCACAACAGAACTAGCATCATGAAGGCCATTAGTTAATGTGAAAATAAACGCAACGAAAATAACTATGACTAAAATGAAAACCGTGGTACTAGTCATGCTCTACCCTCCCCCCTTCCCTTGATCTGACTTTTCTCTTCCCGTGCTTACCACCACTTGCCCTCTCTCCTCTTTAGTATACCTTGGGGGGCTTGAAAGCACTATGAATTTGTTTCTAGCCCGAATGAAGAGCGCAATATATCTGGGCGTAAGGATCCAGCATGATAAGAGCAACCGCTGTTTAAATTACATAACCAAACCTCGGCTGGGCTAAATAAAAGAGGGTCGATGTCGTAAAAATTCCCATAATCCTGATATACTTCTACAAAGGGTCGCCCGTATGACATGGATGAACAGGACGGAACTTGCTTCACCAACGCATCTAAACCTTCAGCATCACGAAGGTTGTAAAGTACGGTGGAACCATAAAGAAGCGCATCATTCGTCCGTCCTAAGGCACTAAGATTATCACACGCCACGGGAGCTATTGGACAAGTACCCCAACCGGAAACTATCTTTTCCAGATCGTAGCCAAGACCCATAAGTTTCGATAGACCAGTTTCCAAGGTGCGGGCAGCTATCTGAACTGAACCCACCTGGGACGCAGTTGGCGCTACTAAAATATAGAGATTCTTTGGCTCACATTGACATTCCTCTACAATATGCCGGACTGCCTCTGCTATAGGAAGTTCATCGCTTTCTAAACAAATAATAACAGTCTCAGACTGATCCTCATAGCCTAAGGTCTCAAACAAACTCCCCTTATGAACAATCGCCCGTCCCGGACCGGAACCCATAGCCAATAACTCGCCATTTTTAATCGGCCAACCCGCATATTGTGACGCCATGCAGGCTCGAAACGGATGATCCGTCACTACTTCAACTGCCGGCCAACGTAGCCCACTAAAGTCCAACCAATGAAGTTTAACCTGAGCCAGCCCTCCAAGACACACAGAAGCAAAGAGAAGCCCTGCTTCCCAGCCGCCTACAATATGAACGCCGCAGTCAATTACTGTCACCCCATTTTGTTTGTGAACCTTGACCCGCAGTAATTCACTCTTGGCTAGGAGTTCCTCGACCAACGGAAAAGCTCGACGATTTGGACTCAGTTCAGATAGTTGGCTAAGCGGCAAAAGCATATAGTCCCTCTTCTCGTATAATTATTCTTGACTTTACTTTTCAGCATACCCTATTTCACCTAAGATTAATTATGCTCTCCTCTGGAGGGATCTGATTTCTTAGCTTGAATGTTTTTAATGATCTTAACCATAATCGGTGACGATATCATTTGTACAACTGCGTAAAAGGCCGAAGGTATAACCAAGGCGGAATTCAATTTCATTGTCTCCGCCGCTGCGGAAGCGATGCCAAATTCTTTAGTACTTACAAGGAATAAGAGTGGGAGAAAGGTGTCTTTCTGTTTGGAAATAAGTTTCGTAAGATAGGCTAGGGCAAATCCAAAGAGGTTAAGAGCTATTTCAGCTAGTAAGATAAGTAAGGCAAACATTCTGAGAGAAATTATCGCTTTGGCATTGGATGAAACTACAACAAATAGGAGTACGATGTAACAAAGAGAAGCAATCCCTGACCAAACTTGTTCCTTCTCCCGCACCTTTGCTGATTGGTAGTTTAATAAGATACCTAAAACTACCGGTATGACAATAATTCCAGCTAATTCAATCACCAGATAGGAAACAGGTATATTAAAAGCAACTCCACCGAACCAAGCGAGTACATTAGGCAAAACAAATGGGGTAAGAGCCATTGCCACCACCAACATTGCCGTGCCTATAGCCGTGCTACCTCCAGCCAGATAAACCATAAGTGGTGCCGAAACGTCGGCAGGAAGACTACCCAAAAGTAACTGCCCTGTGCTAAGATCTGGCCAATGTGAAAATAGCTTACCTAGTAATAAGGCAAACAAAGCCATGGGAACAAATTGTAGAAATACGCCCCAACAAATCATAAAAGGATATTTCTTGATTTGTTTAAAATCCACTGCTTTAATCGTCATACTTACATTGAGAACCATGATGGCTAGGACAGGCGTAACGATCCATCCTAAAGAAGAACCAGGTCCAGGAAAAACGAGTGAAAAGGTTCCTACGATTAATACGAAATGTAATAGATGGTCGGAGATCCAAGCTAGTACTTTCATTTTAAAAACACTCCCCAATTTATATTTAAATTATATCTTAACAGCCTAGCTTAAAGGCTATTATTTTTGACAAAACAATGACGCCTACAACCTGCTATAGTTGTAGGCGTCATTGCCTAAGTTATTATTAGTATAGTGTATCTTGAATAAAATTCAAGATACACAGTAGAATATAACACTTTATATTCTAAACGGACCCAATTGTCCATATCTAACACTGCACTAAAATTATTCAAATTTCCGTTGATTTTATTTTCTTTAGATGTAGAACATGGTATAATTAAATCAGTGTACTTTTGTACTTTCTTTTTTTTCTACATATTCATATCCTGTTACCATGTATTTATTGTAGGAGTTAGGCGTTATCTATTAAAACTTAGGAGGCTGTTCTACTTGACTAAAATTGAAGCTTATCTACAACCCAATAAATTGAACGTTGTCAAGAGTGCCTTAGGCAAATTCGGAATACATGGAATGACCGCTTTAGAGGTAATCGGTTGTGGCCTCCAAAAAGGGTATACCGAAGTTGATAATGATGAACAGTTTGATATTAATCTCCTGCCAAAAATTAAAATTGAGGTTATCGTTGCTGATAACATCGTAGATGAAGTGGTTAAATTAATTGCCGATAATGCTCGTACTAATAAAATCGGCGATGGGAAAATATTTACCTATCCAGTTAGCAGTGCTATGCGCATTCGAACTGGAGAAACTGGGGAAAACGTTATTTAATTTTTATGAATACCATTTCATCCAGCGAACTATTCTTGAAATAAGTAATAATAGCACTCCCTTTGAAGATCAGGTTCACAAAGGAGAGTGCTTTTATTATTTCAAAAATATCGATAAACCAACAAGCACCAAGGCCAATATAAGCCCGACAATAACTGCCCCCCCCACAAAAAGCCAAGGCGTACGTTCATTAGTCATAACCGCGACAAGTGGTGGATCAATCGTCTTAAGCCCTTCAAGATCAACCTTCTCCGGGTGCCTCAAATCTTTTTCCATATCTAGAGCGGAAGCATACCGTTCTTCCTTGCGCCGACGTAGCGCCCTTTTAATGACAGCCCAAATTCCCAACTGAATTTCAGGAATAATTTCAGGAATAGGACGTGGATCCGTCGTTAAATGTTGATGCATTATCGATAGTGGGTTGTCTCCGGTAAAGGGCGGGTTGCCCGCTAACATGTGATATAATAGGCATCCAATTGAATAAATATCGCTTTGGGCTCCTCCTCGTTCCCCTCTAATTTGTTCTGGAGCCATGTATTCTGGGGTTCCCATTAAACCAGAAAAGCCACGCCAGGTTACCCTTGGACCTCCCTCCATGAGAGCGATCCCAAAGTCCAATATTTTCAGGTGCCCATCCGGTGCTAATAATAGGTTTTCCGGTTTTATATCCCGATGAAAAACACCTTGTTCATGACAATGGTGGATAGCATCCAATAAATTGGCGACGAGGTTAACCGCCTGGTCAACCGGAAAACTACCTTTTTCCTTTAACACGCTGGCCAGATTTTCTCCTTCGATAAATTTTAAGACCAAATAGGGAGGGCTACCTTCCGAACAGGTTAAGGCAACCGGCAAATCTGGGTGATTTAGTAATTTTCCAATCGCCAGTTCCCGTCTAAACCGTTCATAAACAGCTGGATCACCTAATTGAGAAATATCAGGAAATTTTAAGACGATTTTTTCGCCCGTTAAGGCGTCTTCAGCTAAGAAGGCGCTGGCAAATCCGCCTTGTCCTAATTGTTTAAGGAGCTTGTAACGATTTTCAAACGTATCGCCAATTTCCGGAATCATCAATTTTGATCATCCTCCATTACTTTCACAGTTAGTATTGTCATATTATCACATCCACCGCGCTGATTCACTTCTTGAATCAGCTTTTTTCGGATATTATCTGGGGCACTCTTTCAGCGCCCTGACGCAAGTTTTTTCTTTTAGTAGAATTGTGAAGGATAAGCGTTACCTTAGGCTTTTGCGATAATCTTCTGACCAGTGGCCTTGCTATTAGAAAGCATGTAAACAACCCCGAGAACTGTCCATACGACTGTAGCAACAATGGCCATTAGAGCGGCCGTACGGGTGTCACCACCACCTAAGATACTGAGATAAATGACCGCTAGGAGCATTCCCAAATTTGCCAGGAAACCTAGAATTGGTATTACGACATGGGTAAACTTGTTGTGTTGAGGATGCCGTAAAAACGCTACGAGGGTAATAAGGCAGGTCATCCCATAAAGAATAAATGTTCCGACATTGGAAAGCAGTGTCACCGCGGTTAAATTTTTAATTGAGATAACCCCAATGCCTCCAATAATCGCTGAAGCAATTGTAATCGCCCAAACGCCGTTATGCGGAGTTGCGTGATGATGATGGAGGATACCTAAAGCACTAGGTACTTCTTTGTCCTTGGACATCGCGTACGTAACCCTAACTCCAGTATTCATACACGCTAAAGTTGTGCCAAAAATGGCAATTCCAACAGTTACTGCTACAAGGATCATTAAGGCAAACCCCGAATTGTGTAATAAGACATCCCCCAAGTTTTTAACCATATCCCCTATCGGAGCACCTGAAGCAGCCGCCGCATCTAACCCTATGTGCTTATCGACGACATATGAGTTATTTAACCAAGCGTTCGCACCAAAATATTCAAAAATGTAAAAGATCAGACCTTGAATCACTAAGGATAGAATAACCCCACGACTTATATGTTTAGGTGATTTTGATTCCGCACCTAACGCTGTTGTCGTTTCAAATCCTACCAACAGCAAAATCGCGATCGTAGCCTGAAATATAATAGCGGACATACTATGGGGCGTAATGACATCAATCATTGAGGGATGCACGAAGACCACATGTTCTGGATTAGTGGTGCGATATATCAAGGCCAAGACAGTAACAAATACCAGAGAAACAATTTGAATCACATTAATTAAGATGGCTGTGACCGTGGATCCATTAATTCCTCTGTAGGCAACAGCCCCTGTTATACCTGAGAAAACGAAGGCTATTAATATTTGCAGAGGAATTGGCAAATTGATCCCAAATTGACCGGCGATATAGTTGATCATGGTGGCAAACATAGCGACCATAACCCCTGGATAGACCCAATAATATAGATGCGAGAACCAGCCAACGACAAATTTGGCTAATCTAGAGAAATGGCCGATATTGATTTCTTTATTAAGAAAGGATTGTTCGGCAAAATAATAGGAACTCCCCGTGCCTGCCTCTGGGTAGACTTCGGCAAGTTTAGCATATGAAATTGCTGTCAGAAAAGCCAAGGTTAAGGCTAAGATCAACCCAGAGAACATATCTCCTGCCGTCGAATTCCCTGCGGTGTCAACTTGAGCCGATTGCATCTGAAATGTTAACCATAAAAATGCTCCAGGAGCAATGAGCGCCATAGCATTAACTGTTACACCCGTAAGACCAAGAGTTTTTTTCATTTGTACTTCATTAGACATAAAGCTTTCCCTCCTTCAAAGTTGAAGACGCTCTTTTAAACGCCACGCCATTCTGATATACTATAGTTACTAATTATTGGGGTAAAATTATTGTTAATGACCTTTGCACGTTTACCTGGCAGTAGCAACGCAAAGATATTTCCAAGTTTCTTACCCCTATTTTCATTTACCTCTTCTTTTTATTGGATTCGTTCCCACCTTTCTCCAAAAACACAAACGGCGCTTTTGAAAAATCAAAAGCGCCGTTGCTTTAATTTAATCGTTCTAAGTAAACTGACGTGCACCTCAAGAACCGTTATAAGTATCTAAATGTGCACCTCTTGAAACGTATTATAGTCGTGTTACTGTAGAAATACAACAGTTTTAATCTCTGATTTTCCAAGAATATTGTATAATATTTAAATTTTCAAATTATTATTTATCCCTTAATAGCTTTCCTACGTGTTCAAAATTCAGTATAATGATTGCACATACAGAAAGGGGAATTTTCTATGAAAAAGGTTGAAGCAATTGTTAGACCGGGTAAGTTGGATGAAATCAAAGATGCTTTGGCTGCCGCCGAAATCTTGGGTATTACCGTCACCCATGCCTTGGGCTTCGGACGACAAAAAGGGTATACTCAAATTTATCGGGGGCAAGAGGTCACTACGCATTTATTGCCTAAAATCAAACTAGAAATCGTAACCACTGATGAAAAAGTACAAGAAGTTATTGCGATTCTCGTTAAAACTGCACGCACTGGTAATGTTGGAGATGGTAAAATATTCGTTTCGAACGTAGAAGAAGTGGTACGTATCCGTACTGGCGAGCAAGGTGAGGCAGCCCTCTAGCTTAAGGTAGAGACCAGGGAGCGGCTGATTATTTACTGGTTAAATAATCAGCCGCTTTTCGTTCCAGTCAGGAATAATAAGTTTCAGGTAGTCCCTTCTCGATATTAATACATTGGCAATTGGTGATTTATAGAGTATAATTCAAAATATTAGTAATTGTTCGTCAATAATTTTTTGATTGTGATCACAACGAGGTGAAAAAGTTCTACCAATTTTTGGACAGAGACTTTTAAGCGCTCGTTTTTATTTTACCATTATAGATACTATTCGATTTGATCCATATACTCAGGCAAGAAAGACCATTATCAAGATTAAAAACCAACTTAATGAGGAGGAATTAGTGTGACACAATATATTGCCGTGTCCGGAAAAGGTGGCGTGGGGAAAACAACCTTTATCACCTTAATGTTAAGGCAAATATTACATGAGAAATCCGGAGTTTCAATTTTAGCTGTCGATGCCGACCCTAATGCAAATTTAGATGAAGCTCTAGGGCTTACTATCTCTACAACTATTTCAGATATTTTGGAAGAAAATAAGAATATGAGAACCCTAGCGGATAGCACTACAACTAGCTCTTTTCTACAAAATTTAGAAAAATCCCTCATAAAAACACCTGAGTTTGATTTTTTAGCTATGGGAGATCCCCAAGGTCCTGGGTGTTATTGTTATCCTAATAACATTTTGCGCATGTATCTGGAGACCATAGAGAAAAATTATGATTTTGTAATAGTGGATTCAGAAGCAGGAATGGAACATATTAGCCGACTTACAATTCCCCATATAGATATTATGTTTGTGATTAGTGATTCCACGGCGCGCGGAATACGCTCGGCTAAACGGGTACACGAATTGATTCAGGGACTACAGGCAGAAGTTAATAAAATATATTTGATAGTTACCAAAACAGAATCAAACAGTTTAGCAGTTCTAGCTGAGGAGATCGCTCAGACTGGGTTACAATTAATTGGAGATATTCCACTTGATGAATTGGTCTTTCAGCAGGATATTATCGGTAAACCACTCTTTGATTTGCCCGATGAGGCGATTTCAGTGCAGGCTGTCGATAAAATAATACGTCAAGCTAATTTAATCTCCCTCAGGTCGGAACGATAAACCTAAATCTTTAAGCTTCAATTTTAATTCGTTCAATGACTTGCCGCCAAGGTTACGTAATTTACGCATGTCCTCTTCTGTCTTTTGAATTAAGTCTTCCACCGTGATGATCCCCGCCCTCCTCAGACAGTTGTAAGAACGAACGGACAAATTAAGTTCCTTAATCATGATTTTAAGAACTTTATTCTTGGAGTCTTCTGCTTTTTCCACCAGATTCTCAAAACCCTGGAGTTTATTAGTAAACACAGTAAAAAGACGCAGATGACCGCTCAGAATTTTAGCTGCAAAACTGGTAGCCTCTTCCGGGGAGATACTTCCATTAGACCATACTTCGAGGGTTAATTTGTCATAGTCCGTGATTTGACCAACTCGAATAGCCTCCACCGAGTGGTTAACCTTATAAATTGGGGTAAAGATGGAATCAATCGAGATCACTCCGCTACTATAAACTGGTTTCTTATTTTCGTCCGCTACGACGCACCCTCGTCCGCGTTCGACCGTCATTTCCATGAATAATCGGCCATCTTGCTCTAATGTAGCAATCTTCAAATCAGAGTTCAGAATCTCAATGTCAGGATCGCTGAGGATATCTCCGGCTGTAACAACCCCTCCCCCCTGAGACTCTATGCGAATTATCCTTGGTTCATCCGTATAGCTCTTTAGCGCAAGGGACTTCAAATTTCGGATAATATCAGTAACTCCTTCCAAAACTCTCGGAATCACAGAAAACTCATTGGGTGCCCCTTCGATTTTGACTGATGTCACCGCCGATCCCTCCAGAAAGGATAAAAGGATGCGACTAAGAGAATTTCCCAAAGTTGCCCCATATCCCCGCTCCAGAGGTTCTACGACGAATTTTGCATAGGAGTTATCCTCCGAACGCTCGATACACTCAATTCTGGGCTTCTCGATTTCCAACATCGTAAGGCGCCTTCTTTCTCAAAGACAAATGACGCCTACAACTAATTATAGTTGTAGGCGTCATTGCCTGACTATTTCAAGGAGAATCATCAATTTTGATCATCCTCTATTACTTTCACAGTTAATATTGTCATGTTATCACATCCACCGCGTCGATTCACTTCTTGAATCAGCTTTTTTTGGATATTATCTAAAGTATCATTCTCTAAGAGATACATTTGTAATTCCTCTTCAGTTAAGTGTTCTAAGATCCCGTCGGTTACGAGACAGAAAACATCTCCTACTTGGATAGTCCCTGTATAAATATCGATAGGTAAGAGAGGGCTCTCTCCTAAGGCTCGGATGAGCATGTGTTTATAAGGGTGTGTTTTTGCTTGCTCTTGCGATACCATACCCATGCGCACAAGTTTGGCGACTAAACTATGATCCTTCGTTAATTGGATAAAGTTCTTAGAACGTAGTAAAAATGCTTTAGTATCTCCTGCGTGGGCGATAAAGTATTGATCTTGCTTGAGTAACAAGGCAGTTAAGGTACACTGCATATTCGAGAAATCCTTATGCTGTTTCGATAAATCAAAAATATGCAAAGCTGCTTTAGCAAAGGCTCCTTTCAGACGATTAGGTAGTTTTTTGGGGTAATCACCAAAATAGTATTCTTGCAATAGAACATTGACGGCCTCTGCGCTGGCAACTTCTCCCGCTAAATGCCCCCCTACACCATCCGAAATAACGATAAGGCTGCCCAATGTTTCTCTTGTTACTAAATCGGGGGGAATAAAAAAACTAAAATAGTCCTCATTGCGCGGACGAATTTGGCCCTTATCTGTATTGCCGTCGACACTAAAATACAGTTTTGGTTGTGAATTATTTTTCAATGTTAACATTGCATCACCCCCGAACTAGCAAGGGGGCGCTGTTAAGCGCCCTAACGCAAGCTTTTCTTTTCGTTTTGATTATAGGAAATAGGTATCAGAGTTATAGATTAAACTTTTGCTACAATCCTCTGACCAGTGGCCTTGCTATTGGAAACCATGTAAATAACACCAAGAACTGTCCACACGATTGCACTAATTATGGCTATTAAAGCAGCTGTACGTGTGGCCCCGCCACCTAAGATACCGAGGTAAAAGATTGCCAGCAACATTCCAAAGTTTGATAGGAAACCTAGAATCGGAATCACAACATGTGTGAACTTGTTTTGTTTAGGATGACGTAAAAAGGCTACCAGTGTTATTAGGCAAGTCATTCCATAAAGAATAAACGTTCCGACATTCGAGAGCAGCGTGACAGCCGTTAAATTGGTAATCGAAATAACCCCAAATCCTCCAATAATAGCTGAAGCAATAGTAATAGCCCAAACGCCGTTATGCGGAGTCGCATGATGATGGTGTAAGATACCTAAAGCACTGGGAACTTCTTTGTCTTTGGACATCGCGTACGTTACCCTAACTCCGGTATTCATACACGCTAAAGTAGTACCGAAAATGGCGATTCCAACAGTTAACGCTACAAGGATCATTAAGGCAAAACCCGAATTGTGTAATAAGACATCCCCCAAGTTTTTTACCATATCCCCGATTGGAGCACCTGAAGCACCCGCTGCATCTAACCCTATGTGCTTATCGACGACATAAGAGTTATTTATCCAAGCGTTAGCACCAAAATACTCAAAAATGTAAAAGATCAGACCTTGAATCACTAAAGATAGAATAACCCCACGGCTTATATGTTTTGGGGATTTTGATTCCGCCCCTAAAGCCGTTGTCGTTTCAAATCCTACCAACAATAAAATTGCGATGGTAGCCTGAAATATAATAGCGGACATACTATGAGGTATAATGACATCAACCATTGAGGGATGCACGAAGACCACATGTTCCGGATTGGTGGTACGATAAATTAAGGCTAAAACCGTAACAAATACCAGAGAAACAATTTGAATCACGTTAATTAAGATGGCTGTGACCGTGGATCCATTAATCCCTCTGTAGGCAACAGCACCGGTAATACCCGAGAAAACGACGGCTATTAATATTTGCACAGGAATTGACAAAGTAATTCCAAATTGACTGGCGATATAATTGATCATCGTGGCAAACATGGCGACCATAACCCCTGGATAGACCCAATAGTAAAGATGGGAGAACCAACCAACGACAAATTTGGCTAATCTAGAGAAATGGCCGATATTGATTTCTTTATTAAGAAAGGACTGTTCGGCAAAATAATAAGAACTTCCCGTGCCTGCATCCGGATAAAGTTCTGCAAGCTTAGCATACGAAATCGCAGTAAGAAAAGCAAGGATCAAAGCTAATATTAACCCAGAGAACATATCCCCTGCCGTCGAATTCCCTGCGGTGTCAACTTGAGCCGCTTGCATTTGAAAGGTTAACCATAAAAATGCTCCAGGAGCTATAAGCGCCATAGCATTGACTGTTACACCAGTTAGACCAAGAGTTTTTTTCATTTGTACTTCATTAGACATAGGGCTTTTCCTCCTTTAAATTAGATTATCGAAGACACTCTTTAAATCGTCGCAATATTCCGATATAATGAAACTACTAATTATTGGGGTAAAATTATAGTTAACAACCTTTGCACGTTTACCTGGCAGTAGCAACGCAAAGACGTTTCCAAGTTTCTTACCCCTATTTTCTTTTATCTCTTCGTTTTATCAAATTCATTCCCTCCATCCTTACAAAAACACAAACGGCGCTTTTGAAAAATCAAAAGCGCCGTTGCTTTAAGCTAATAGTTCTAAGTAAACTGACGTGCACCTCAAGGACGATCTGTAAGAATCATGTGCACCTCTTAAAACGTATTATAGACGCGTCGCTCTAGAAATACAACAGGTTTTTCTATTGAATATTGTATAACTAAATCTTCATTGTAGTCACGAAAAATATTGAGTAAAACGGCGTAACACCTTGATTATAGGACTTAACTAGGATTTGCTCCATAATATTAGGTGGTTATGGGATAATCTAGTTAGTGACAAATTTCAAATCAAAAGGTATTATATGACTAACTCTTGATGTTACTCAATCGGCAATGAAGCCGCCAAGATATCTTTACGATATCTGGCGGCTTTTTCTTTCTAATTTCATAACCGGGCACCAAATCTATAGCAGGTTTGCAGCGGTCAAGTGTTTAAGTGAGCCCTTAATTTTCCATAATTAAGGGCTCACTTTGTGTTTTTTTATTTAAGTCAGAAAGTGTAAGTTTACGAGCAGCGCCTAAGTGCAACTATCAGAAGTTTTTAAATAAACTAGAAGGAAGTGATGTTATGATTTTAGACAACAGCAAATTATTGATTGAGGACAATCTCAAATCTAAAGCTAAAATAATAGAGGTTTTGGGAGAAGAAATGTTTAACGTTTGCCTCGAAAACCCCGCTAAGGCAATTGCCTTTAGTTGGCTATCGTCATTTTCGACTGCTGACTTTGATAAAGCTAATGGCATTAATTCCGTCTTTTCAAACAAGCTCCTTGAAATCAGAGAAGAATTGGGAGAAGAGCTCAGTATTTGGTGTTCAAAAAACTATAAAGGTCTTGAACATGTAATATCAATTTTAAATTCTTATGTAGACACCTATGAGGATGCCAAAAAAACTAGAAATAAACTCTATCAACTTATTGTAGCTGTAGCCGCCAATAACTATGACGGTAAAATCACTCCCTTAATCTCAGCGTTTGGAGTGAAAGATGGAACAAATAAACTTTTGGAACTATTTGGAAGCTCAAAAATAAATTATGTTCGAGATCTACGGCAATTATTACCGTTGACTATCGACGAAATGAACAATATTCAACTCGTTGGGTTCCTGAATTGGTTGAGTGAAGATAAGTTAGCTATAATGAAACATGAGCTCCATAACTTGTTTAAAAAAGCTAGGGATGAAGAAATAATTAGAAAACGTGCCAATGGAGCTACGCTCGAAGAAACTAGTACTGGTTGTGGACTTACCCATGAAGGAGTACGTCTGATAGAGAAGAAGTTTCAAGGCCACTTCGATCAATATATGGCAAGGATCATGCCGCACTATATTCTTTATGCCTTTGGCAAAAATAGCTGTTATATCTCTCTTGATGAGATAAAAGAGCTATTAGGAGATCTAGCAAGTATATTCACATATTATTTAAAAGTAAGCAACTGCTCCTCCACAGCACATTGGTCAGAAGAACTTAATGGCTTCATTATTGGGGAAAAAAAATGGTATGAACAATTAAAAAAATACAAAAAAAGCTTACCCGAAATATTTGACTTTGAATCAGTTGATGAAGTGATTGTCGATGTTATTGATAATTTGGTCCTTCCAATAACCTTTGAGGATACGAAAAGATTAATTTTAGCCGATTATACCCTCTCCGGAACAGTTTATTTGAAGAAAAGAATGAGCCTCTCACGAATGTACTATGTTGTGCTTGAAAAGTATTATCCTGACGGAATCAAGCTTTATGATGATTCTGAAGCAATTCGTTTTCGCAATTACGTGCGGGGGTTGTTTGGTGATGTTGACCTTCCCGAAAACAATAGAGCTATTGATGTAAGAGTGACTGAACTAACAATTTTATGCGATAAGGGAAAACGAATACTGCCTAACGGCATCAAGATTCCAATCGAATTGCTGAGAAAAATACACGATGCAATTATCGAATTTGATAGAAATGAAATCATGTTCAGAGAATTATTCGAAAGATTTAAGAACGAGCTTTTAGAAAACAGTAATATAACCAACAAATATTTCTTACAAGGGGTTCTAAGGCAGAATTATTCCTATGAGTTTAATTTTACTCGTTATGCATTGAAGAAAAGCAATTAAAACATTCCCGTTCATAATGGATATCTAAATCTGGGGCTTTGTACCGACGTGCAAAGCCCCAAGTCTTTGGGTAATTTTTATTCACTCATAAATTTCAAAAAAGAGGTATTTCCTAGGAGAAAATAGAAGTTACAACAGATTAGTCAGAGACCACCAAATACTCCAAACCGATCACATTTGATCATCATAAAAGGAGATTGAATCCTCATGAAAATTTTAGTTGTAGATGATTCCAATTTTGTCAGGTCTTTAGTTGGAAAGACCTTGCAAATCAATATTCCGAGCTTAGAATTATTAATGGCCAGCAATGGAATTGAAGGTTATACCCTTTATCGCGCAGAGAAACCAGACCTGATCGTGATGGATTTATTGATGCCCGAAATGAACGGTTGGGAACTTTTAAAATTAATTAGAGAAGAAGACCTTACGACTAAAATTATTGTCTTTTCAGCCGATGTTCAAAAAGCTAATCGCGAAGAAATTGAGGCGTTCGGAATCACGGCCTTTATACACAAACCTTTCAACCAAGAAAAATCCAATCAACTTATTAACCTTGTTAAGGAGGAGTTTGGTGCTTAGTTTAATGCATAAGGATATCCTAACCGAATTAGTGAATGTCTATATTGGTCAAGCTGCCAGTCTATTATCTGAAATGGTAAATCAAAAGATTGAATTAACCATTCCCCAAATTATGCTCATGACAGTTTCTGAATTGGATTTTTCTGAATATAAATATCTGTCTATCTTTTCCTCCGGTCACGTTGTTTCTTCATCAATGAGATTTGGTAACGAATTTCAAGGGAAAGCATTTCTAGTTTTCCCCCCGGAACAAGCTAAACTATTGGTCACAGCTTGTACAGAGGAAATTCTATTACCTGATGAATGTAAAAACATTGTTAGTTTCGTTGATACTGAATTAGATATTTTAAGAGAAATCGGAAATCTTATTATTAATGCCATTATCGGAGAATTTGGAAACTTGTTAGATATAAGAGTAGATTACTCATTGCCAGAAATTGAACTAATTTCTTTTTCTGAAACCCAAAAAATCCTCTTGCAAAATAATATTTACATGCTTGTTTTACATACATCGTTTACACTTTCTAAAACTAGAATAACTGGCGCTGTTCTTATCGCCTTAAGCCTCAATTCTGTTTCATTACTTTTAGAAAAAATCAATCAACTCTCGGAGGGTTTAAATGGATAGTCTATTTTCACAGGTTCTGGACCAGATGAATATCGGTACGATCGTTGTCGATCAGAATCTTACGATAGTAATCTGGAACGCCTGGATAGAACAATTTACCCATATTCAAAAGGGACAAGCGATCGGTCAAAAAATCGAAACTGTTTGTCCACGTTTTGGTGAAAAAATTTATTTTGAAATCCTACAAAAATCTCTCTTTTTCGGGCAACGACGCTTCTGTTCTGGAGCTCTTCATTCCGCTTTCATTTTTCCAGCTAATAACACACTAGAAGCTACGATTCGCCAAAATATGGAGATAGGACCGATCTATTATGATAAGAAGGTCTATGCTCTAATCCAAATTATAGATATAACGAGTCATTTAAACCGTGTTCACCAGTTGAAAAATATTATAAAAGCTCTAGAAATTGAAAACGAACATATAAAAGTTTCAGAAAGAATTAGCAATCATCATGCTTTGCATGACTGTCTTACTAATTTACCAAATCGAACCTTGCTAGATGAGCAACTTAATTTAGCAATCAAGTACGCCCGACGGACTAAAGAACTATTAGCTGTTCTGTTCCTCGATCTTGATGAGTTTAAACTGGTTAACGACAATTTTGGTCACTCTTATGGCGATGAACTATTACGAGGGGTCTCTGAACGTTTGCAAGCTTGTATCCGCAAGAGTGATCTCCTCTCCCGTTTCGGCGGCGACGAATTCATAATAGTTCTATCACAAATAAAGACGAAACAGGATGTGAAAATTATTGCTGAAAAAGTGATTAGTGCTTTCGAACAGCCCTTTGAAATTTACGATCAGATTGTCTTTATCACCCTCAGCATAGGGATCAGTGTCTATCCGAGTGATACTCTAGATGCCAAGGATTTAATCAAAAATGCAGACCTTGCCATGTACCGAAGTAAGAAATCCAGGAAAAACAGCTTTTCGTTTTTTGATAGTGGGTCAAACCCTGATCCTCAGTAATAAATGGTCAAAAATCCTCCATGAAATATTTATAAGTGCACCGGGACTCACAGTTTACACTAATACTATGACATTTAAACCCAACAATTTCTCCTTCTCCAAGCCCATCTAACGGTTTCAATCGATAGATTATTATAGAAACAATCTTAGAGACGACTGAACAGAGTACTTTTCGTTCTTCAATGACTTGCTCCAACAAATCCCACCACTTTCTCGCAGAAAAACTTTGCTCAGCTTTTCGCCGTTAAAACCATCTTCATTCGACAAAAATGATATTGGTTTTTTTATTTTTGCTGTCATTAACTTAATCCAGGTCTGCCCTTGGATAGGAACCGAGAAATTTGTAAAAGGTTGTTTTTCGTTTTACCATAGTTAAAGCATCTCGAACGTCCGGGTCAATCATATGCCCTTCAATGTCGATAAAAAAGATATATCTACCCAGCTTACCACGAGAAGGTCTGGATTCAATCTTACTCATGTTAATATCCCACAAGCTAAATATATTCAGGATGCAGGATAGACTACCGGGCTTATGTTCGGTTGAAAAGACGATTGAGGTCTTGTTCTTAGCGGCGGTGGACTGAGCTGAATTTTTCCCTACCACTACAAACCTAGTAAAATTATTGTCCTTATCTTGTATATCACGCAGCACAACTTCCAGTCCGAAGATATCTGCCGCTTGTTCCGGACCTATAGCCCCCGCTGTAATTCCCTTCATTTTGGCTTGGTTGGCCCCTTCTGAGTTACTGTTGGTTAAATACAACTTGGCCTGCGGCAGTTTGGTTTCCAAAAAGAGACGGCACTGACCGGCCGACTGGGGATGAGTGAAAACCTCCGTAATATCCTGCCACTTAGCCCCAGGCGTAATCATTAGAGTCTGTGAGATTGGCAGAATGAGTTCATCGATAATAAATAAGTCCACCTCCCAAGCCAAAATATCCAGAACGACATTGACCGATCCTTCTAAAGAGTTTTCAAAAGGAATAACGGCCAAATCCAGTTCACCCTGTTGTACAGCTAACATAGTTTCTCGAAGGCTGGGCAAACCGACTAATTCAGCCTGATTTTGAGAGGTATACATTAAGGCAGCTCTTTGGGTAAAGTTACCTTCCGGACCAAGAAAACCAATTTTAAGCATAAAATCCCTCCGCCGTTTTATTCAATTTGACTTAAATTTATAGTTCTAACTCGCCATCATAGGAGGAGATAATTCTGTATAAATCAGGCCGACGATCTCTGAAAATTCCCCACTCGAGTCGCTGCAGCTCTAGTTGCTCCAAGTCAAATTCAGCAACAAGCACTGTTTCTTCCGTGCGGTTAGCTTCGGCCACCTTGTTCCCTTGCGGACCTGCAACAAATGAAGAGCCGTAGAAGGTAATCTCGGAATCTTCATCTTCCTCAACTCCGATCCGATTTGAAGCAACCACCGGAATCAGATTCGCGGCTGCATGCCCCAGCATACAGGTCTGCCAATGCTCTTTGGAATCGATGGCCTCATCTTGGGGCTCAGAACCAATGGCCGTAGGATAAAATAATAGTTCAGCGCCCATTAAGGCCATACATCGGGCGGCTTCCGGATACCATTGATCCCAGCAAACCCCAACTCCAATTTTTGCGTACTGGGTATCCCAGACCTTAAAGCCTGTATCCCCTGGGTTAAAGTAGAACTTTTCTTCATATCCAGGTCCAGCAGGGATATGACTCTTGCGGTATTTCCCCAGCACGTCTCCATTGGCATCGATGACGGCCAGCGAATTATAGCGAGCATAATTTTTCTTCTCATAAAAGCTGATCGGTAATACCACCTGAAGCTCTTTAGCCACTTGTTTAAAATGCTGAACAGCTTTATTATTTTCTAATTCTGTCGCAAAAACATAATAAGCGGATTTTTCCTTTTGACAGAAATAGGGGGTTTCAAACAACTCTTGCAACAAGATGATTTGAGCCCCCTTACTGGCTGCGTCTCTAACCAACGCGTCTGCTTTGGCAATGTTTTCATCGATGCTAACCGAACAGCTCATCTGAGTAGCCGCTACTTTTACGTTTCTCACTTTTACCCCTTCCTCCCCGCGGGCATCTGCTGGGTTGTGCAATGCACATTCCCGCCCTCCCGGATGATCGCCATGCCATTAACCGTGCGAATCCGTCTTTCTGGAAATAGTTGCCCCAACACCTGCACTGCGAGTTGATCGGTTTCTCCCGCTTTGCCGCCGAAAATGGGCAAAATAATCCCCCCATTGACAAAGTAAAAATTCAGATAACTCAAGGTTAAGCGTTTATCTTTAGCGAACAATTTCGGAGGTTGCTGGATAGAGATAATTTCAAATTTTCTCCCCAGGGCATCAGTTTCTCGCTCAAGAATCCTTAAGTTTTCTTGGGTAATCGCGTAATTTTCATCCTTAGGATCGTCACAAACCTGGATCAGGATTTTACCCAGAGCTGCAAAGCAGGCAATATTGTCCACATGTCCATCTGTCTCGTCCCCAGCTAACCCTTTTTTCAGCCAGACTACTTTCCGGATATTTAAGAACTTTTTTAACTCAGCTTCAATCTGTTCTCTCGTTAAGTCCGGGTTTCGATTAGGATTCAGGAGACACTGCTCCGTGGTCAAAAGCGTGCCTTCTCCGTCCACATGGAAGGAACCTCCTTCCATGACTAGAGGCGCATCAAAACGTTTCAATCCGACAGAGCTAAGAATTTGAGCAGCCACCTGATCGTCCAAAGCCCAGGACGCATATTTACCACCCCAGGCATTAAAATGCCAATTGACCCCTGCTACCTCCCCTTGATCATGGACGAGAAACGTCGGTCCGTTATCGCGTAGCCACGCATCATCATGCGCGATAGAAAGGCCTTCAATCCGCTTGTTACTAAATAAGCGAGCGAGCGTTTCAGATTCCTCCGCAACAACAGAATTCACCACAACCGTAACGGCTTCAAATTCGGCAATAGCCTCGATAATCTCGGCATAACCAAGGCAAACCGCTTCAAAATCCTCCGGATAACACATAGATGCTTGAACTGGCCAGGAAATAAAGGTACGGGTATGGTCGACCCATTCAGCAGGCATTTTATAGTTCAAATTTATAGGATACATTACATTCCCTCTTGTATTCATATTTTGTGAGTTATTCTTCTTATTCTACTTCATAGGGACTTCATGTCAACACGCGAAACCTCTTTTCATATTTTTCACGATCTCATCAAAAAGTATCAGTATCTATGTTATAATCGACATATATTTGAAAAAAGGAAAGGAAATGATTGTGAAAAAGATCGTTTTTTCCATAATTACATCGCTTGCCTTCGTATTAAGTACACCTTTTATGACACAGGCTAGTCCATTGGCTTACTCAACAGAGCGCATAGCCGGATCGGACAGAGTTGAAACAGCTCTTAAAATATCGCAAAAAGGCTGGGACTCTGCACAAACAGTTATTTTATGTGAATACTCCGATTACCCGGATTCCATTGCTTCAACGCCTTTTGCCGTTAGCTTAGATGCTCCAATCCTACTTACCTCCGGAGATTCTATTGATCCACGGGTCGTCCAAGAACTGCAGCGATTAAAACCCCAAAATATCATTCTTCTTGGCGGAATCGGCTGTTTACAACCTTCTATTGAAAAGGAACTTGACAATTTAGCGTTAAAATGGGAACGTATCGGCGGAACAGACCGTTATGAAACGTCAGTCCTGCTTGCCCAGCACTTAAACAGCGATTCCTTAATCCTAGCTAACGGTGATAATTTTCCAGATGCCTTATCAGCTGCAACATTTGCAGGCATTAAACAGATCCCCATTGTTCTTACCTCAACAACTCTACCGAACTCTGTCATTCAATATTATCAAGTAACTGGGCCTAAGCATTTAATCGTGATTGGTGGAGAAGGCGTCGTTCCTACCAATGATTTAACTAAAAATAAGTTCACTCTCGAAACCCGTTTGGGTGGTCAGGACCGTTACGAAACCAACGCCAAAGTCGTAGCCTTTATGAAAGATACCTGTGCCTCAAATGATCTTTTCTTGGCCTCTGGTATCACATTCCCAGATGCTGTTGCCGGTACTGTTCTCGCTTCAAGAAGTAAATCCCCTCTTTTGCTCACGGAAAAGGGGGATATTCCGACGCCCGTTTACAGTCTCATGCGCGCACATATGCAGATTGAACCACCCCCGTCTAATAGCACTAGCGGAAGTGTCAACAATGCACCTCAGCAAGGTAAAATCACCGCCGCAGGAGGCCTGAACCTTAGAGATGCCTCATCCTCCACAGGAAAAACCCTTGTCACGATTCCGGAAGGCACGACGATTGATCTTATCGATCTGCAAAACCAATGGTATAAAACCAACTTTCGATCTAAAACCGGTTGGGTTTCTGCCGCCTATGTGACACCCACCCCGACAAGCAACGTCGGTTCTACTAACCTTGATTTAAGTGTGAATGGTACAGTTTATATTTTAGGTGGTACGGGAGTTATCAGTTCTAATACACAAAATATTATTCAGGGAAAAGCTTCTTCTCTCTATAAAGCTAATCTTAAAGACTTCCCCCCTCTTCCCTCTGTGATCAAAAAACCGGATCCTCCTTCAACGGGTGGCGCTGTCATTACCTCTCCTCCCGCTGACACTACCCCCATCCCCTGTGTTCAAACAACCTATGATCCTTCCACAGAAGTTCTCATTAATCCTTTTCAAGGAATGCCTGCTAACGCTTTAGCAGGCAAGACGATTATGCTTGACCCCGGACATGGAGGACCCGATACAGGGGCAGTCGGTCCTAATCATACTTATGAAAAAGATGACAACTTAGCTATAGCACTTGCCTTAAATGATATCTTAAAACAAGCCGGCGCGAAAGTTATCTTAACACGAGATAAAGATATATCTCCTGCTTCAGATTATTCAGAAACAGCTGACCTGGAAGCCAGGGTGGCTTTAGCCGCCAAAGATAACCCCGACTTATTTATCTGCATCCATAATGACTCATTTACTAACCCTGACGTGCAAGGTACTTCCACTTATTATTCCCAAGATAATCTCAAAGGCAATGAGAGCTTACAGCTTGCCAACAGCATCGAAACTGCAGCAATCGACACGCTTAAAACCAAGAACCGCGGAGTTAAAGCAGCCGGATTTTACGTATTACGCAAGACAACCATACCTGCTATTTTACTGGAGGTCGCCTTTATTTCTAGTCCTTATGAAGAAGCTAGATTGCAAAATCCGACCTTCCAAAAAAACGTTGCCTCTGCTATCTTCCATGGCATCTATAATTATTATATAACTCCCATTCCCACAAATTGAGCTTAAATACCAGCTACATCTTTGGGCGCTAGTCTCAAGTTGTTGACAAATTGAAATCCCCAGAACCACTCTCTCAAAATGCCATAGAACAACTGTTTCCAATGCTAGAATTTTCTCCATGGCCACTCGAGCTCATTATATAGGCGAAAACGTAAGATTCTCCATATCTCCTTAAATCCCTCTTGAATGCTTTCTGCACTATTACCCAGGGCCCGGAAACAGTAAGCCTGCTTACAAATTGCAGTTCCGCCAATCAAAACATCGTAGCGTTCAGACAGCTGTTCCAAAAAACCAATTTCATCTTCTGTGTCGCGTTTTACTAATTCAAGCATCACCTTTTCCAGATTAGGATCAATAACCCAAAATGTCCCCATATGCGTATAGCCATGCATTAGGCCCAGCTGGCTATTCCAAGTTTGTAAAAAGGCCGGAACCTTTAGCGGCTCCAACGTAAACCTATCACTAAAAATTAATTCACCATCAATAAAAATATTGGTCTGCTGATCAAGCAAATTATATTCAAATAGCTCTTGCCGGGCTACTCGCCCTGGTGCAGTAATTTCCCATAGAAATGCCGAGGCTTGGCTTGATATTTGGAGATTCATACGACTATATAAGCAGGACTCGGCAAAGGGTATAACGACTTCTGGCATGTATTCCAGTCTTGCACCTTGCTCAACAATCAAGGTTGTAAATACCCTTGAGAGATTTCCTTGCGGTGAGCGAAAAACCTTTGTCGCTCCTTGACCGAAAACAACCGCCTGAGCGCCAGGTTTAAGCCGCACTAAAATACTATGCTGGTCTCCTTGCAGAAGACCAGCAGCAGGATTCATGATATAGAAAAAAACTTTTTCTTTCTCGGTAAAATAGAGCGGACTTGAGGCCCGGAGAGGCATTCTCTGGTGAAGAGAACTAATAATACTCCTACCGTTATCCTGCTGGACTTCAACTTGAAGAATACCGTGTTTTAGCGGTGTTTTCATTGGATATCTTCCATGATAACGTTTTTTCTAATCCACAGTAAAACGTTATCTAAACCCTCTTCACTTTTTAGATTGGTAAACAAAAAGGGGCGTTCTCCGCGCATTCTCCGGGAATCTTTGGCCATCACTTCTAAACTGGCCCCAACATGAGGCGCCAGATCTGTTTTATTGATGATCAAAAGATCGGATCGAGTAATCCCCGGGCCACCTTTGCGTGGAATTTTTTCTCCTTGGGCCACATCAATAATATAAATTGAAACATCTACTAGTTCAGGGCTAAAGGTAGCTGCTAAATTATCGCCTCCACTTTCCACAAAAATAATTTGCAGATCGGGGAATCTTCCCTTGAGCGTATCAATCGCTTCCAGGTTCATAGAGGCATCTTCCCTGATGGCTGTATGGGGACATCCCCCCGTTTCGACTCCTAGGATTCGATCCTGCGGCAAAACACCATGACGACACAGAAATTCAGCATCTTCCTTGGTAAAAATATCATTGGTTATAACAGCCAGACTATATTCTGCTACCAAATAGCGTGTTAATTTTTCGACAAGGGCAGTTTTCCCTGAACCAACGGGACCCCCAACTCCGATACGAATCGGCCACACTAAAAATCCCTCCTCATATTCAAACTTCACACTTCAACCTCGATTAGGACATAAATATCCGAGAATATAGCCTTTCATGAGCCATACCTGCCCAATCGAAGGCCGGTGCACTGCCGCCCCAATCTTTGGCAGTTGCTGTTGTTACCCATTGAATGCAGGTATCAAGCAGAGGTTGAAGAAGCGCCAGCACCTGCTGTCCACTAGTTTGTCCTAAAGGGATAGCACGGACGCCATTGGCAATGAGTAACGCGGTTGTCATATGGGCAAATGCAACGAGTAAAGAAGTTAATTCAATACCTGCTACCGCTCCATAATGTCCCAAAATAATAGCCTGATGACCAAAGGGAAATTGAGCATCCAAACGGTAATCAGGATCAATTTCCGCTAGTAACTGTCGAAGCCTTTTCCCCATCTTAAGACTACCTTCACGGCTTTCGGACGGTAACTTCATGGCATTCAAGCGTTTATCCAGGAGATAAAGGTGCTTCATGTCTAATTGTTTCGTTGCCTTCCAAGCGAGTTTTACTGCTAGAAGATCCGTAGGCCGCCAAGTGAAATAGAGAAGGGTCTGCATAAACTGGGCTAATTCTTGCTTAGTCTTAATGTCACCACTCTGAATAAACGTTTCAAGTCCAAACGATTGCGTAAAGCCACCTGAAGGAAAGGCTGAATCTGCTAGCTGCATTAAGCGCAATCCCACCAGTGATGATTGCCGCATCATGGCGCAAAAGCCCCATCTTCTTTAACAGAGTTTAAGCCTAGTTTAACAAGCTGCTCTTGTAAAATCGAATTGTAGGGTGTAATAACCGAATCACTCCTCACCTCAATCGGGGCATGCATATTACCAATAGCATGGGCCGCTAATCCCATTTCCCTCATATTCCTGACCAGAGTAACTAAAACCGCTTCTTCTTTTACCCTAACAACAATTAGATGGTTTTCTTCTCGGTGAAGAATATCTCCCGGATGCAAATGTCCACTTTCCAGTTGTATTCCTATATCCCTACCCACATCGGTTGTCTTGCGAAGAATCCGCTTCTGAAGTTCATCCCAGGAAAGAAATAGCTGTTCGATAGTCAAAGCCTCTTTTTCGCACTGAGGATCCGGTTCTAAGTCAGTAAGTTTCCCAATTACTTTAGTTATGATCATCGATCTCAAACTCCTATCGGCCTTCGTTCGAATTTACAACAAGCTAGTAACTCAAGCTCTCAATCTATATTCGGCGAAATCCCTTTGCCCCATCGGGGCATAGGCTATCACAACTTGCAATTTTCTAACTTTAGGCACATTCAAGTAAATAACCAGTCAGTCTGCCACTCTATTGGCATCTTTGACTTGTTATTTTCTTTCATATGCCTAAAACAAAAAATACCGCTGGGCCAGAGGTAGGATTTCGGCTGGTTCACAAGTAAGGATTTCTCCATCTGCGGTTACTTGATAGGTTTCTGGATCCACGGAAATCTGAGGGGTTGCGAAGTTATGTTTCATGTCTGCCTTACTAATTTGACGACAGTTCTTCACTGGAACCAGTTGTTTATTCAGTTTTAACTCTTTAGCTATCGTTTCTGCATCAGCTGCTTGGGAAATAAAGGTTACTGAACAAGCGGCAATCCCTTTACCAAACGCAGCAAACATTGGCCTTTGGATAACCGGCTGCGGTGTTGGAATCGAGGCATTGGCATCCCCCATCGCGGCATGCATGATAAACCCACCTTTGATCACCAGCGCCGGTTTTACGCCGAAAAACTTCGGCTTCCAGAGCACCAGATCCGCCAACTTACCTTTTTCAACCGAACCTACGATATGACTAATACCATGAGTTATGGCAGGATTAATGGTATATTTACTGACATAACGTTTTATCCGGTTATTATCATTATTTATACCGTCTGTCTCCAAGGGACCACGCTGAAGCTTCATCTTATGCGCTGTCTGCCAGGTCCTAATAATAACTTCTCCGACGCGTCCCATTGCTTGAGAATCAGAAGACATCATGGAGATTACGCCTAAATCATGGAGAATATCCTCAGCCGCAATAGTTTCTGGGCGGATTCGGGAATCAGCAAACGCCAGATCCTCAGGAACCTGTTTATCCAGATGATGGCAGACCATTAACATGTCGAGATGTTCTTCCAGCGTATTAACCGTAAAAGGCCGGGTAGGATTGGTTGAAGAGGGTAAGACATTGGGCAAGGAAGCGATCTTAATAATGTCCGGAGCGTGACCACCTCCGGCTCCTTCGGTATGAAACGTATGGATCGTACGCCCAGCAATCGCAGCAATCGTATCTTCGACAAAGCCAGCTTCATTAAGCGTATCCGTATGTATAGCAACCTGAATATCATAGTCATCTGCAACTTTTAGGCAGCAGTCGATTGCCGCCGGCGTCGATCCCCAATCTTCATGTAGTTTCAAACCAATGACTCCAGCTTTAACTTGGGCTATCAGCGGTTCCGGACAAGAGTTATTCCCTTTTCCAAAAAAGCCCATATTAATCGGAAACCCTTCTGCAGACTGTAGCATCCTATAGATATTCCATTTACCCGGTGTACAGGTTGTGGCATTGGTTCCAGCAGCAGGGCCAGTTCCGCCCCCCAACATGGTTGTCACCCCGGAGGCAATTGCCGTTTCAATCTGCTGCGGACAAATAAAGTGAATGTGACTATCAACTCCGCCTGCCGTAACGATGTAGTTCTCTCCGGCAATCACCTCAGTGCCTGCCCCTATGGGAAGATTAACCCCTGCCATTGTCTTGGGATTTCCGGCGTGACCTAGGCCATAAATACGTCCTTCTTTAATCCCTATGTCGGCCTTTATAATGCCCCAATGATCAATAAGCACTGCATTTGTAATGACCAAATCCATAGCCTCATCCAACGCTTGCGGATCCTGCCCCATACCATCGCGGATGACCTTACCACCACCAAATTTTGCTTCATCCCCCGGATGAGTAAGATCATCTTCCACCTCTAACCATAATTCTGTATCTGCTAAGCGAATTTTATCTCCTGTGGTTGGACCATACATATCAGCATGTTGTCGACGTGACATACTTAAAGTCACAGTCAATTCCTCCTCACATTATATCAAGGTGAAGTATTCACTCCAACTGAAATTTATTATCCAGCGATCCGACCTCTGGCCTCTGACCTCCGACTTCTGGTTATATAAACCCTTGTAGCTTAGCTTGCTCAATACATTTCGTCTTGTCCCTACAGCCAGCCGTCAAGTTATTTGCGCCTAACCAAGGCCCTTGACCAGAAAATTGAACAAGCTTAACTGTACGGCTTTCTCCTGGTTCGAAACGAACAGCGGTCCCTGAGGGAATGTTTAAATGCAGGCCCCAAGCTAAGGCTCGATCAAAAACCAAATACCTGTTTACTTCGAAAAAATGATAATGAGAACCGACCTGGATGGGACGGTCGCCAGTGTTTACCACCGTTGTGGTTTCGGTAGCCAAGCCTTGATTCGCTTCAATGGCGCCTTCAGCCAATCTATACTCTCCTGGAATCATCTCTCTACCTCCCTGCTATGTTCGATGGTCGATGGTCGCTTTAGCGACCGGATAACCGGATAGGATGATGTACCGTAACTAATTTCGTTCCATCAGGAAAGGTACCCTCAACCTGAATTTCCTCAATCATTTCAGGAATTCCCTCCATAACCTGGTCACGCGTCAGGATCTTAGTCCCCATCTCCATGAGTTGGGCGACAGTAAATCCATCACGAATTCGCTCTAGCAGTTCGGCACTAATCAAGGACACTGCTTCTGGATAATTTAACTTCAAGCCCCGCTTTAGACGGTCGCGTGCTACCTGTCCTGCGGTATAAATCAACAGTTTATCTCGTTCAGTTGGACTTAGATGCATCTTCTAACCTCCCTGTTACTCCTTATTTATCAGATGGCCATCCGTTTCTGAATTTCCGCCTGATTTAAATCCTTAGTGGGGCCCTCAGCCACAATACTCCCTTTTTCCATCACGTAATAATAATCGGATACCTCAACGACAAACTCCAAATACTGTTCAACGATCAGAATGGTTAAGTTCGTTTCCTGATTTAAATGTTTAATGACCCGACCGATTTCCTGGATGATGGACGGCTGTATCCCTTCAGTAGGTTCATCCAAGATCAGTAATTTGGGTTTAGACACTAGGGCCCGAGCAATCGCTAGCTGCTGCTGCTGCCCTCCACTGAGGTCTCCCCCCTTTCTTTTCAGCATGGCCTTCAGCACCGGAAATAATTCATAGATCGTTTCATCGATGCTTCCCTGCCCTCCGGATGCCTCAAGACCAAGTAGAAGGTTTTCATGGACGCTTAATTGAAGAAAAATATCCCTACCTTGCGGAACATAACTAATCCCTTGCCGAGCCCTAAAATAGGTGGGCTTCTTCACTATCTCTTGGCCATTGAACTTAATACTTCCTTTAGGGGTCTTTACCAAGCCCATAATACTTTTCAAAAAAGTTGTCTTTCCTACCCCGTTACGGCCGAGAAGACAAACAATTTTCCCTTTAGGAACACTCAGATGTATATCGTTTAGAATAATACTTTCCCCATAATAGGCCTCAAGATTTGTTACCTCAAGCATCACGTTCCCCACCCCGTCCAAGATACACATCAATTACCTTTTGATTATTCTGAACGTCATGAACACTGCCCTCATCCAAAATTGCCCCTTCGTGAAGGACCGTAACCTTACTTGCAAAATCCCTGACAAATTCCATATCGTGTTCGACCACGATAATGGTACAATTTTGAGCTATCTTATTCAAAAGTTCCCCGGTCTTATCCGTTTCGGCCCGACCCATCCCGGCAACCGGTTCATCTAGGAGCATAAGTTTAGGCTCTTGGGCCAGCAACATGCCAATTTCCAACCACTGCTTTTCACCATGAGATAAAGCTTTCGGAGTGTTAAATCTCTTTTCATACAAACCAATCGTGTCTAAGATATCCTCAATTCTCTCGATCTGCTCCTTTTTCAAGCCATGAAACAAAGAAGAATACAGCGAACGGTCCTTCACAACAGCAAGTTCCATGTTTTCATAAACGGTCATGTTAGTAAATACGGAAGGTACCTGAAACTTCCTTCCTATTCCTATATTGACAATCTCATGCTCCGAATACCGGGTGACGTCTCTCTCGAAAAACGTAACCTGTCCTGACTGAGGCTTCACCCGCCCGCAAATAGCATCCAGCAAGGTGGTTTTCCCTGCACCATTGGGTCCGATAAAAAACCGAATCTCCCCTTTCTCAATCCCAGTATTGACATTATTAACTGCCTTAAATCCATCGAAACTTACGGTTAGATTATCAATCTGTAATATCGAATCCATATCCCCACCGCCTTCTATAATTATCAATTCAAAAATTTTTTGTCCTATCTGGTTTTATACAGGTGATTATCCTCTTCATGCTGCTTTATCCGTTTTTATCTGCTGACCACCTTTAAGTGCCTGATTACCAAACTTCCCTGCGATTTCCTTGACCAGTCCGACAATACCGTTGGGCATAAACAAGACTATGAAAATAAAGGCAAACCCAATAAAGAAGGACCATACATCCGGGAAACTTTCACTGATCCCACTTTTCAAGGCATTGACCAAGATTGCCCCAATAACAGCCCCTATCAAGGTTCCTCGTCCCCCGATTGCTACCCAAATCACCATTTCTATCGAGGGCACTATACCCATTTCCGCCGGGGAAATAATCCCGACCTGAGGGACAAAGATTGCGCCAGCCAACCCAGCTATGCCTGCTGATAGACAGTAGACAAAGATCTTATAGGTAGTAGGATTATACCCTGAGAACCGAACTCTGTTTTCTCCGTCCCGGATGGCAACGAGTATCCTACCTAGTCTCCGTTTAACCAAAAAACTACAAAATCCATAGATCAGAACCAGGAGGCCAATCGAGATGTAATACAAAACAAGCTTTGTAGAAGCATGGGATAAGGCTAAGCCCATAATACTTTTGTAGTTTGTCAATCCGTTTGTTCCACCGGTATAAGCCTGTTGCCCCACAAAAAGAGTAACAAAAATAATTGATAAGGCTTGGGACAAGATGGAAAAGTACACTCCCCGGATACGGTTCTTAAACGTTAAGAACCCAATACAAAACGCCAAGAGGCTAGGAATTAGAATAGCCATACAGATTGCAAAAAAACTATTGGAAAAAGGTTTCCAAAACCACGGAAGTCCCTCAAGCCCGCTCCAAGACATAAAATCCGGTAGTTTTCCGTGAGCCGCTTCTAACTTCAGATACATGGCCATACAGTATGCTCCAAGCCCGAAGAATACACCGTGTCCTAGGCTTAAAATCCCCGTATAGCCCCAGATTAAATCTAACCCAATTGCCAAAATTGCATAGGCAACAAATTTTCCAAGTAAATTCACTCTGAAATCGGATAAAAACAAGGGAGCTAAGACTAAGCCTAAAATGATTAAGGAAAACACCCATTTTTCTTTTGACTTAACTAAACTTCGAACCCCGAACCTCGAACCTCGAACCTCGATCACGGTCCTGTCCCCCTTTCCGTATTAACTTCACTCTATTCGTCTAACGAACGACTGCTGATATTGAATAGTCCTTTAGGTCTCCATTGTAAAAATGCAATAATTAAGATAAAGACTAGCACCTTACTCAATGAGGTATTGGTGAAAAATTCAAGCGTCGTGTTGGCTGTTCCTATGAATAGTCCGCCTGCCACCGTTCCCATGAGCGTTCCTACTCCACCCAAGACAACCACCATAAATGTATCGACAATATAATTAGTTCCTAAGGTGGACCCGATTGAACCTAGCAACGTTAAAGCACACCCAGCGATTCCAGCAAGCCCTGAGCCAACAGCAAACGTATAAGCATCCACACTTCTAGTATTAATCCCCATACTCTTTGCCATTTCCCTATTTTGCATGACCGCTCGAATCCGTCGCCCAGTTTTACTTTTATAAAGCAGCCCAAACATTCCACTGAGACAAGCAATGACTAAAACGATAATAAAGAGACGCTTATAGGGTAGCTGCAGCCCTCGACTTAAGACAAGGCCGCCTTCCAACCAGCCGGGGCTTTTTACATCGACATTCGGCGCTCCGAAAATACTCCTGGCCAGTTGCTGAAGGACTAAACTGACACCCCAAGTCGCCAATATACTATCCAACGGTCGATTGTAAAGATGGCGTATCACGGTCCCTTCCAGCACAAATCCTATAAGGCCGGCAATGATAAATGAAGCTGGAATAGCAAAAATGAAATACAATCCAAACAGGCTCTTAGGCAGATGCGCTATAAATAGATTTTGCATGAGATACGTAACATAGGCGCCAATCATGATGAACTCACCGTGGGCCATATTGATTACTTTCATCAAACCAAAGGTTATTGCCAGTCCCAAGGCGGCAAGCATAAGAATCGAGCTGACGCTGATTCCATTAAATATTTGTAGGATATACGTTCCCATTTTTCCCACCACCTTTTCATGAGCATATTAGTAGTAACGGTGCAGGTTTTGCTGACCTGCACCGTTAGAATACAATCCAAAAAACTCAAACACTAATTACTCAGGCCCTTAGCCCAATCATAGGATTTCAGGAACGGATCTGGTTTGACTGACGTCTCTGTACTCCAGATCTCTTTTATCAAACCATCTTCAGTCACTTCACCAATTCTTACAGGTTTCCAAAGGTGTTGATTTTCGCCCTCAATTTTAACCAGACCTTCAGGGGCCTTAAATTCAATGCCTTTCGCAGCTTCCTTAACCTTCGCGACATCTGTTGAGCCTGCTTTTTTAACAGCAGCTGCCCAGAGGTACACTGCGTCATAAGCCGCTTCGATAGGATCATCAGTTACACGATCTGCGCCATATTTTGCTTTGTAGTTCTTGACGAATATTTTATTCTCAGGCGTATCTGTCGTTTGGTAATAGTTCCAGGATACCAGCTGGCCTTTCATGTTTGCTGCCCCGATACCGCGGACTTCTTCTTCAGCGACACTTACCGAAAGGGTGGTAAGATCTTTGGAGGTAATACCTGCATCCTTAAGTTGCTTAAAAAAAGCGACGTTGCTATCCCCATTCAAGGTATTGAACACGATATCAGGCTTGGCAGCGATGATTTTATTGACAATGGTACTATAGTCGGTATGTCCCAGCGGGGTGTATTCCTCAGCCAAAACTTCGCCACCCAGAGCTGCTACTTGAGCTTTAATAATCTTATTGGCCGTTCTTGGGAACACATAATCAGACCCTAGCAGAAAGAATTTTTTTCCTTTGTTCTTAAACAACCAATCGACAGCTGGAACAATTTGCTGATTTGGAGCAGCCCCGGTGTAAAAAATATTAGGTGATGCTTCCATTCCTTCATACTGAACAGGATACCAGAGCAAGCCATTATTTTCTTCGAACACTGGGAGAACTGCTTTACGGCTTGCTGAAGTCCAGCAGCCAAATACAGTCACTACCTTATCTTGTTGTAACAATTTTTTAGCCTTTTCTGCGAAGTTAGGCCAGTTTGAGGCACCATCCTCGATAACCGGCTGAATTTGTTTACCCAAGACGCCACCAGCTGCATTGATTTCGTCAATCGCCATCATTTCGGAATCCTTAACGGATACTTCGCTGATTGCCATTGTCCCACTCAACGAATGGAGGATCCCCACCTTAATGGTATCTCCAGTACTAGTGGTTTCGGCTGGTTTGCTTGCTTGACTAGCTCCACATCCCGTCAGCAGCAAGCCTGCCATAAGGGTTGCGGAGATTATCCCAGCTGTTCTTTTTTTCATATTGAGCGAAAAATAATTTATCATAACTTACCCCTCCCCTATCCTTAATCTTTTCCAACACGACTGGCCAGAATCGCTGTTGAAATCTTTTGTTAGGCCTAACGTACTAACCAAAATAGCGCTGTAAAGAATGTTCGGTATCCTCAGGGATACTGTTCATTCCTCACAGCGCCGTTGCTGGTTGCAAATTGAGTACTCTATATGTAACTATATTACCATTGATGCTTATATAGTTTAACCGTAAAAAATAGCTATTTTACCCTAAAAAACAGGAAGGAAGTTTGCCAAGCTCAGCAGCCTAGCTTCACAAAGAGACTCTATTCCATTTTAGAGGATAAAATAAGTTTGATAAATTACAGCCTATGGAACTCAAGTGAAGTTAAATATGATGGTGAATGGGTATATTTAATAGATTGTAAAGAAAATCAAGATGGAACAATAACTGGTGGAGAAGTTGTTCTTCATAGTCCAAATAGAGATTATCTCATTAGAAATATTAGAAAATATGAAGATATTCTGACGCTTACTTCCCTTCGATATGCTGGAAAAATACCTGAGGGGATAAGTGTGGTACTATGAAATATAAATTGCAATTCGATACACAGCTTATTGGTTTCGGTACATTTGAAGTATAAGAACGGGCATAACGTATTGGTAGAAATCCACAAACCAAAGAAAGCATCACAATTCCGGCCTCGAAAGTTCCTGGTTTTAAAGCTGGAAAGATACTTAAAGATGCAGTTCAATAAAGATAGGCTCAGCTGAATTTACAGCTAAACCTATCTCTTTAATTTACGTATTCCCACCTTTTCCTACGTGGGCTAGGAGAAGTTCGAGTGTACACCCACAATCCGCCAACACACAATTCAAGGCCACCGGGGTGTGTCCTTAGACGGGTTTATTTAGCAGTGGTGGAACGGTCATACAAATCGTTAATTCGCAAGGCCATCTGACTTCAAACAGGCTAGCCTAATAAGCGGAACTATTGGGTAAAAGATAATTGTTTTCCCTTTTTTGGTTCTTTTATTTTCTTATAATAACTGTTTGCCCAAATAATAACCCTCAGGGGCGCCAACATCATACTTGATAATAGGTCCCCCTATTCCGTTATCTAAAAGCGAAATAGCTCTAAAATGGAGACCCATCGACTCGAGTAACCTAAATTTTTTAATCATTAATAAATAAAGATTTTGATTACATGTAGATATAATAATCTGCTTTCTTACTCCAAACTTTCCAGCAGCAGCCGCCCGAATATTATCCAGAAAAGCCACTACATCCAAGTCATCAAGATGTTGAACTGGGTCATCCAGCAAAATTGTATCCAATGTCGACCATTTTTGACCCATTGCGAGCGAAATAAAAATGGCTAATGCTAACACGTTTGCCTGTGCACTACTAAGGAAAAAACGAGGTTCCCCAGCTTCCATGTCCTGTCCACGATACCTTAAGCCAAGCACCAAACCGTCATCACTTTGTTTCATAGTGATATTTTCAAAAAGGAAAGGGGATGGAATCATTCCCTTAAACAGTCGAAATATTTCAGGTTGATGTCTGCTTATCCTTTCTTCAACTGCATGGTTAACCCCTCTCGTGAGAGCCTCCATCCATTCTGAAGCATCTTTATGAGCCTGCCTAAGTTTAATAACGCTTTCTTTGCTTTTTTGGGTTTCAGATGTTAGCGGTTCATATTTATTTTGTAATTCACTGCGCTCATTATCCAGATCAATTGCCCTACGAGACAATTCATACCTCTCAACAATTTTCATTGCAGTACTTAATAGGTTTTTGCTTTGATTCAGCCCCTCTTGTCTTCCTATTATGTTATTGAATGCTGTTTCTGGCGGAAGATCAACACTCGTACATTTTTGATTAAAATCCTCAATTTCAATTGCTAGTCTAGAAAGATATTGTTCCCACTGCTGCAAATCACCTTCAAAACTCTTTTGTTTTAGCCGAATATTAGTTAGTTCTTCTTGTGTCTCAATTTTAAGGGTTTCCTGTTGGTCTTTTCGAACTTCAAGATCAGCCAAATCCTTTGAGAATAATTCGCACTTTTGAGAGATCTGTTCATCTAAGAGACTAATTTCATCCTTTAACCCCAATTCTATTAATCGATTTTCGAGTTTGCTTATTAAATCCTTGGTTTTCTCTAACCTTTCGAGACTTGAAGTGTATAAGGTTTCTTTTGATTCTATTAAGATAACTGCTTCAGCCAACAAAGTATTCTTGTTATTTAGCACGGCTTCCTCATATCTCAAATTGTTTTGTACTTCAGTGATTAATATCGAATATTTCATTAACCATTCATTTATTACGGACAGATCCATTTCAATACCAACGATTGAAGCCACTGTATCAATGCTTTGAATGAATTTTGTTCTTTCTTCACGTTCTAAAGATAGTTTTTGAGCCTCTTCATCACGCTGTTGGATTTGTTTATAGATAGTAATCAAATCAGTATTTAAGCTTGTAGCATGAAAGGTGTATTCTTGAAGCTGATATGTTATTTCTTGCAATTTACTCGGAATACTTTTTAGTTGCTTTGCTATTGAATCTAGTAAAGCATCTGAAGATAGGTGATTAAAGCCGCATAGAGGGCATATCTCGCTGGTTGCATAATATTTTAGTTTCGTAATTAATTTGGAATACTCTTCAGAATCAACTTTCATATTAGATAATTCTTTTTCAAGTTCGTTAATCCTTTGGTTTTGACTGCCTATGTTGTTCTGCAAAACCTCAGCCTTTTCTTTTAATGACTTTCTTTGCTCGTGTATCATATTGATTTGAATTTCACATTGCAAAATCTGTTCTTTTGCCACAATATAGGTTGGAAACGAGATCCTTAAACTATCAAGTCTATTTATAACTGATAAGTACTGTATATTTGTGCTTTGGTATTGTTCCAATTCCATTTTAACTTTATTAACCTCTTCTTGAGCAAAGTCTGCCTTTGAGCGCCCAAGATCAAGTTGCTTTCTAACTCCATCTATGTCAGATGATAGCTTTGTCTGAGATGACAACAAATCTTTGCGTTGTCGCTTCAGATTGGGTAATTCTTGCAAAGCCTGATATCTGTTAGATATTTCAGCTAAATTAATCTTTAGTTCTTTAATGTTTTTTTCATAAGTTCGTATAGTCTCTATTAAATACTTTTCTTGTTTTTCCAGATCAATCAAAGTAGTTTTTGCAGTTAAGACCTTTTCGAGTAGAATATTTTTACGTTCTACTCGATCGGGGTGTTGCCTGGCCATTTCAGATAATCCTGCTAAACGTTTACTTTGATCTTCTAAATTAGACGATCTTTCAATATAAACTCCCTTAATAGCTGACACAAATTCTTCTAAATTAGTTTCTGATATGTCTTTGCAGATCCCAGCATTATCAAGAGCGTCTTTTACTTGTTCAATTGAAACAACTTCGGTACCTAATCGTTCCTTTATAGTTTTGATTCTGGCGTCTTTTTCAGACAGTATCGCCGCTAATTCGGAAGCTTCTTTTTGTATTTCATCTGACCTAAGTTTTGCCTTCTTGTCCCTTATCACTATTTCTTCTAATATGTCCTTGACTTTGTCTAGACAGCGCTGAAAATAAGCTGATCCAGCAATCGCAGCTAGAACCCTTGATCGTTCAGAAGAGTTTCCTTCAATGAAATGCCTTATTGAGTCTTGCGATAAAAGCAACGTGGACCGGAAAAGTTCATTAATGGGCTCAACTTCTCTCCTAGGAGGGGAATAATTTTCATCCACTAAAAGCCCATATAATAAATCCCGCCTCTTTGTCCATCCACCGCTACTTGCAATAACCGGATCGTTTTTTCCACGTTCTTGAGTAACCTCTAGCCACTGTTCATTTTTTCCTTTGAAATTAACACGTATATCCACTTTCCCGTCTGTAAGAATATTGGATAGATAGTTCGGAGGGGCTTCTACGTCTGTAGAAAATCGACCAACTGAACCTAATAATGCATACTCTAAAGCATCGAAAATTGCTGTTTTACCCACGCCATTACGCCCATAAACGGCAACAATATCTGCAGATAGGTCTATTTCGGCTTGACGGAAACAGCGAAAGTTCTGTAGAGAAATTTTATCAATTCTCATCAATGGACACCTCTTTGTACTTTCCTTCTAGTAAACTTTCAATTATTGCCCCTTTTGACCGTTTTACTAAATCTGTTAACAACTCTTTAGATAGACCTTTAGTAGAAAATTCGATTGAACTGGCGAACTCTTGAGACTCATTACCTATATCCCTTGCATGAACTAATTTTAAAAATGGTATATCCATCAATGACTCCTCCGGTGTTCTCTCACCCTGTTCGATACATATTTTTCGACAAACATAGGTATCATTTACAACACTTTGTAAATTAACCACAGAGTTTTCAGTAATTCTTGGAACAATGAACACAAGATATAAATCCTTCTTTACACCAACACTCTGGTTCTCACGGAGTTCAGACATAAAGGCCTGACAATCTACCCAACATGATAATATTGAGTTGACTTCATCAATAACAAGCCCTATTGTCCCATAGCCACATGTGAAAATCCCTGTAAAACCGGCCTCCTCGGCATTAGCATTAAGCGGAATCGGCTCCCAACCGGACATGGTAAACAGATTCGTAACGTTTGAATATATTTTCGGTATCATGCTATAACCTCCTGGATGGCTAGCTTCAGCCTATTTTTAAGGTCGAGTTGGTCGATAGCATTACTAACTCCGTTAATAAGTATATTATCACACATGCATATAAATTCAGGTCCTTTGACACTTACAACATCACCTGGTGGTTTCAAATGAGCGGGTAACTCTTCATATGAAGTGGTTTGAGTAATAGAATTCCCTACTGAACCAACAATTTCTTTAACTTTATTACTTCCGGGATTGTCAATAGGATTTACCAATACTATTAAAACCTTTGGTGTAGTTAACCCTTCTACACTTAAACTATGTAAATAATCAACAATCATTTTTCTTGACATAGCTGAACCACATCCCCATAAGAATACCACACCCAAGTCATTACCGAAATAAGCGTGCAATGTTTGGCTGATGTTAGGTTCAATATGTTCACATTGAAAAGCAGAAAATCCCAGACACAACAAAGAATAAGATCCCATTAATCGTTTAACCCCATTAGAGGCTTGTCTACACCATCTCACGGGTTCTGGCTCATTTATTGGGTTCAGGGGCTCACGTTTGCATCTTTCACACCATAGGAAATATAGGTTAGTTGCCTGTCGTAGTTGCCAATCTTGTGTACTAAATGTCCGACACCAATCATCTATTCCAAATTTAAACGACTCAATGTACGAAATGGAAACGTCATTATTGACCTCGTTTGACTTTAAATCAAAATCAAGTTCCTTCACACCTTCTAACGATTCACTCCTAAACCAATGAAGTATAGGAAGAATTGGTTCAAATGGTTTTACCAATCCTCCAAATTTTTGTCCAATTACAGGAGCAAAAAGCGCTTCTACCTTAGGAAATGGCAGTGCCTGTCCACTACCAGCGATACTCGAGACTAAATATTGAGGTTTATAGGTTAACCAATAAAAGCCCGGACCCGATTCACGTAACACAACTGCTTGATAGTTATGAGGTCCATCATTATGTAGCCAATAAGTCGGTGCAGGAAAATCTAAATTGCGCCATCTTTTGTGCGGAAAGTGTAATTTCGAAATACCCCATTCGGATGTCTTTCCAAATTTTTCGTTCGCATTATTAACAAATACCAGACAACCGTTAGATGTTGATGCCATTCCATCAGGTATCTCGAAATATGCTTGAACAGCCTGTTGAAACTGTTCTACCCATTGATCTTTGTTACATTGTATGAGAAATGTTAAATCTAGTTCTAGCCCTGGGCACTCTGATGCAATTGCACCTCTAAAGTCTCTCACGTTTTGTGAGGCACTAAAATCACTACAAATTTGTACGCAAAAATTCAGTCTTTTACCCCCAACTTGAGTTGTTGATTTGAAAACAAAATAATGCTGGCCTGAATAAACAGGCATTGCCTGTTCATGATCTTGGGGGTGCATTTTAGGTTGAATGAACCTTTTTATTACTCCATCCAAGTCGCGAATCCATATTCCAGCCGTGTTAAAAATATGCTTATCAAACCGTTCATCAAGCCATTGGTTTTTCTCTGGCATATCAGGAAGCGAATTTATGAGGTCTTGATATTGCCCCCAGTCCATATATTCGAGTCCAACGATAATCATAGTAGGCCGATTAATCCTTTCAACGATCTCTTGAAGAACGCAGGTACAGCCATCTGGAATAGATAGCTCGGGAGAAATAATAAATAATGGTCTGATTGGTACTGTTTTATCCAAATAGTTTAATAGCCAATCGCGGAATTCAACTAAATCATTCGTTCTTTCTTTAGCACGTTGATTTGAGAGTTTCGACAGAACATGTCCCTGAGCCAGTGGTGTATGCCACTGGAGGATAAACATGTCTATTAATTTATCTTCAGATAACTCTATTTTTACATCTATCGAATAAACTGACATCTATTTCCCCTCTCGAATAGAATTTCAAATTTTGAATTCGTATTACCAAATCTCTCCGAAAATTATCAAAAATCCTTACTTTGATTATTAGAAAAAAATTACTATCCAGGCTGTATACTCCGGGTCAAAATGAGCGAACGTTCCGGAAAGTGAGAGCCACAGGTGGCTCAGTCCAAAACGGAATGGTGGCTCCATCAAACCGAAATATGCATCCAGGCAAATGACTATAGCATTTTTCAGTCAACCACTCGCATATGTTATACATTAGGTCTTTATCATTCCAGCTTATTAATGGATAGCCATATTATAAGGTTCTTCAAAAGTTGCTAAATTCCTCCAATATAATTCCACGACAACAAAAAATGACGCTTATTCAGCGTCAGATCGTCTTACAAATTGCATAGGTTCTCGTCCCAATCCACGAGGTTTGGTTTTCAGGATTATCTAGAAACTTAACAAAACCATTGAACTCCGATGCTTTCAGGGCAGTCTCAAACCACTCTTCATAGGTAATACCAAGAGATTTACAAACAGAATCAAGCCTTGCTTTGACCCTTTCGTCCGCTGGGAAAGCTATATACACTAAATCACCTCAGGGTTTTCACATAACAAGTACGCGCACGAGGACCGTCAAATTCACAAAAGTAAATACCCTGCCAGCGGCCTAGGAGCAATTTCCCGTTATGAATAATGAAGGTTTGGGATGCCCCTACCGTGCTTGCTTTCAAGTGTGCGGCAGAATTTCCCTCAAAGTGGCGGTCTTCAGCCATATCCCACGGGTAAATTTCATCAAGCCTCCGTAGAATATCTCTTTGCACATCCAGGTCGGCATTCTCATTGATCGTTATCCCTGCCGTGGTATGGAAAGAATAGACTACTGCAAGGCCGTCTTGAACATTTCCCAGAACCAGAAGTTCTTCAACTTGTGCCGTTATGTCGAGCATTTCGTCCCTTCTCTTGGTCAGCAAATGTATCTCATGAATCATGTATGTTACCCTCGCCTATTTACAAACTCACCCCACCCAGAACACCCTTAACTACCCCAGAGCTTCTTTGCCAAGCCGGGACACCCTTCCTCAATCTGGGAATGATCCGGGGACCTATTTATGTAATGACCTACTTTGGGGCACTATAGAAAGCAAAGTTTATTCTATTTGGACTTATCCTGACTGAGAATTATGATCCACTCTACTTTGAGAAGTAGTTTTTTGGCGGAGAGGTCTGACGAACCACATGCGTAATCCCAATATAACCAGAAGACAAAATCCAACTCTGATCCAGATCGATACTGGTGCATACCAGATGATGAGCCAAGCCAATCCTCCTCCAAATCCCGCCAGCCATCTTCCCCAGGTGAGCGGGCGAATGAGCGACAACAGGAGTGTAGCAAAGAAGATTAGAGCGGCCACAACATAGACCGCAAACTCAGTGTCTTGTTGCGCCATTGGCTCAATTTGATTTTCTACCCGCCGTTTTACTCCTTGTAAAATTTCACGGACGGCAATATGATCGGTGAATTCTGTGAACAAGTCAAGGGCAAGTAGACGAGGCTGTGTCCAATGAAAAGACCAGCGGATACGACTAACCAGACGGGTATGGCTCTGATCTAAAGGATATAATGCCCAGATAAAACTGCCTTGATGGTTCGTTCCAGTCCAAATTACGTACCGGTTTGGTTCAATAGCAACGAAGACCATATGGGCAACGGAACTAATCGGTACTTCATCACCAACCTTAAATTGCTGAAATTCAGGTAAGATGCGGTCAGCACTGCGAATTCCCTTCGAACTTCCTAGGTTTTCCAGGATGTCAAAGCCATAGTACCCGGCTCGACCATATCCCATCTGTATCAGCCAAGGCCAGATTTCCTCCGGTGAACCAGTGATAGTAATCGCCCGAGTTGCGAAGAATTCCGGATGGAGAGACAGCTGATCTCCCGGCATGGACTGTTTCACTTCCTGGTCCGTCGCGCCCCAATTAAGCTGGTAAGGACGTGCCAAGAGCAAGTACCCAGTCATTACCAAGACAATTATTGCCAAGGTAGCCAGAATTCTATTAATTTTCAAAAAAGAAAAGAGTTTCAAAATACTATCCCGCCTTAATTACAAACTCACCCCACCCAGCAAATTACTTAACTACCCCAGAGCTTCTTTACTTAGCCGGGACACCCTTCCCTATCTTAGAATGATCCGGCGATTTATTTACCTCACTGTAAACTCATACTTCTAGATTAAATACGCTCAGCCTTTCCAGATCGGCATCATTAACAAAACATACGTAGTCACCTATACTTCAAGAGGCGAGCACACACTACCATAATACTCCAGACTCAAACTTGGTAAAACTGATTTAATTTCTGCGTTATACTTCTCAATCAGCTTTTCAAAATTGAAAGTATTAAACCCGAAAAGGTGCTTTTCGTTTTCATAGCTAAAATTATAATAAACCGGCCGATCATTATCATTTAGTTTTACCCAAAGAACATTAAGATTTTCTTCACAATCCTTATCTTTAATTACTATTTCAGCTAACATCTTCCTAAAATCATCGTCGAATGTTGACGGTACTAGTAGCCAAATATGGAAGTAGTGAGCAGTCCACTTACATTGTCTGTTGTCCAGTATATCTGTTTTGAATTTGCAAAGGGTTTTCATATATTGTTCCGCGAGTACCAGAATTTGGTGATCTATGGGAGCCAATTTGGGCGAAACGAAGTGGAGCTGGGTACTAGCTGTTAAAGCAGTACCGCGCCCGTTTCGTTTCCAGTTTCTCGAAATTCCCGCGACCCACCGCCGAAGCAGAGGACGTGCGGATACGGCTCTACCAGGGCTCACTTAGTTTGTTTACAATGTCACGACGAGATAAAACAGACGCACATCGTTCCCATAAATGTGCCTCAGGGTCTATGGTCCCACGATACTTCACAGTAAAAGCATCCTGTGCCTTTTTCCTTTCGTGAATGTATTCGTTCATTCGGTCTTTAAGCTTTTCTTCGTCTTCAATCCATTCATCATCGATTATGTCAGGGAGGCTGCCGAAAATGTCATAGGTGTCACGCAGGCGTTCTGATAATACGTTATAAACCTTCTCATCCTGAGTTTCGCTGTAGACAAGATTGAGCATATCGACAAACTTACGAGACTGACCGAACCGCTTGATTCTACCCAATCGCTGTTCCAGCCGAGACGGATTCCAAGGAAGATCAATGTTAATCAAGGTGCCTAATGTTTGAAGGTTCAACCCTTCGCAAGCCGCATCAGTTGCTACTACCAGCCGGATCTCACGAGTTCTAACAGCAGCCTTGATGACTTCACGTTCGACCTTGTTAAACTGCACGTCTCGGAAAAGACCGCTTTTTCCAACACCGGCATATACGGCCACAACTTCACCTTTAATTGATTTTGCCAGTTCTTTGGCGATCCATTCCGCAGTGTCGTAGTACTGACTGAAGATAATACAACCGTGTTCAAGCCATGTTTTCCCATCAGTCCTGAATACAGTTAAGAACCACTTCACTGTATTCAGTTTAGAATCTACCGCTTCAGCACGTGAAAGCTGCGTCTCTATTTCTTTGAGGCAGGCGACTTCTGCTGGATTCATTTCAGAAAGGATGTGTTCTACTTCTTCACTACGGTCCTCATCCTCATTTGAAATAGAGTGCTTTAGCATCTTCTGTGCAGTTTTCAAACCAGATGCAAAACTTGAACAAATACGCTGAAGCATCAAAGTTTTCATGAAGCCACCAGCTTTGGTTCTGGATTGAAGGAGCTTGCTAAACTCTTCAGCTTTTTCATACGCAACCTGAAAGGGTGTATTGGTTGGAATTCCCAAGCCAACAAAGCGAGACTGATACTGGGCAAGGTTTCGGGTTAACGGGTGCGTATTAACCCCGACTTTTTCTAACAGACCATCGTCTTCTAGCTGTTTTCGCTTTCTTAAAACGGTATGACGCAATACGGGGTTATTTTCTTTGAAGAATTTGGGCTCCAGACACTCAGAAAGCCACATGTTCTGAATCATATAGTCTAGGTCTTCATACCGGTGTGCGCAAAAGAAAGACTTGGAGTCAATCGCCAAATAATCGCGAATCTGCTGGACAATATGATGTTCATTAGCCGGTGGAAGTGGGTTGCTTAGCCACCGCCAGACCTCTTGCTCGGAAGTGACTTGGCTTTTTCCAGTCACCAGTGGAATCGCTTGTTCATGGTCTCGCCAAGGGGATAATGAATCCCCAAGAACAAACTCTGCACCGCTATTCAGGATTCCCAAAAGGTCCCAAAGTTCCCGGACGTCCGTCTGGATAGGGGTCGCAGTACCCAGTATCAAATGCCGGGTACGCCTTCCGATTTGCTGCATAAAAGCGAGAAGATTGTTGGGTTCAGATGCTTGATCACCAAGTCCACCTCTTGCTCGCGCTTTGTGTGCTTCATCCAGAATGACTGTCCCGAATCGATTTTTTAGGAGCATTCCTGCTTCTTTGACAAAGTCAGATCTCTCCCGCTGGTGCATGATCAATCCAGTCGAAATGATGGCGATTTTGTATGGACATTTTTTTATAGAAGATGCATCTCCGCGTGGGGATAAAATCTGACCTTCAACACCAAGCCACACCTTTTTTTGAGAAGACCAGACAGCTGCGGGAATCCCCAGCTTATCCATCATCTCAATTTGCCACTGAATCGTTAACGTGGACGGAACAAGAATGAGAACCGGACCATCTTCAAGAAGGGCGCTCACCAGTGCACTGGTTGCCATTGAGAGTGTTTTACCAACTCCGACCTCGTCAGCCAAAAGTAAGCGAGCTTTACCATATGTTTCTCGGTGCTCCAAAAACATGGTTACAAAGGAGCGCTGCCATGGCTGCAATTGTTCTCCGCCCCGATATATCGGAGCTTCAGCCATTGCAGCAGCCGGGACCTCAGCTGGTTTCAATACTTCCACCGTGACCTCACGACGGTTAGCCACACGATTGATTTCTGCCAAGATAGCTTCCGGCAGAGGAACTCCGTCGTTCCACAAGGCCCAGAATTCTTTCTCTACCCAATCAGCGCTTTCCTCATCGTCATCCTGCCATACCAGTTCATAATTATGGGAAAAGGCACTTTTCGACTCATTAACAGAACCAATGAATGACATGCGACTACCATCCGGATAGTGTATAGATCCGGCTTTTCCATGCAGAAACAGGCGCTCCCGCGGTACAACCCTGATTTCCACATTACCCGACTGCAATAGCTGATCGAGGATCTGATAGCGGCTCTGTTTCAGGAGTGCTTCAGCTTCTACATCCACTTCATTCCAGCGTTCTTTTAGGGCTGTATTCCGCCCTGTTGCCACCTGAAAGTCAGCCAAATCCAGCTCGGAATTACAGATAATCTTCACTTCTGGAATTTGAGCTATTGCCTCGCCAACCAGCTCGAAAATAGAACTTCTAAAATAGCCTGCAATACGGAAATACTTTGATGCACCTTTCAGAATTTCAGCCAAAAACTCAGTATCCAATCTTTCCGTTCGAGATGAAAAACGCTTTAACGCCATACTCTTATAACCTCTGGTTTCTTATGGATTCCGCGAGTACGCGAGCGCAGCTTGCTTCCACTTCGGGTTTGAAGGTTTTCGTGCCTTTAATACCTTCTCGTTTTTCTGCCAGATAATCTGCCATTTTGGAGAGCAGGGTTTTGTTGGGCAGATAGTTGGGGCAGTTTTCCATCAGGTGCAGCAGCACATCATCCACTTCCACCTCTTTGGAGAGTTCAAAGAGAGCGTAGAGTATGGCTCGCAGCGGTGTCCCCGCAATTTCAGCATCTCCGGACATCATCGTGCTTTTGAACTCGGTTGATAGCTTCAAACGAGCAGAATTGGCTTTGGAGCTGTCGCTCATCAACTGGTCAAAATGATGGACTTTGAAGGCTTTGGCAAAGTTCTGGTAGTTATCCAGTGTTTTGGCACCCTGATGCTCCATCTCCGCCATCTTAAGATAAAAACGCTCCACAGCCTGTAGCTTCTGCCATTCACCTTTTTCAAACCCCACTGGAACAAGGAACTGGACGGCGGTCTGGACTGCAAATTCGATTAGTTCATCAACAAAGATCTTTTTGCCTTTTTGGCGAGGGGCTTCGGCCTCGGTGACCATATCCTTACCGTCAATGCGGGAGTAGGCTGTCAGGACTTTCAAAGCGGCAGCATATCCGGCCATCTGCAAGTCAGCATCGGTGTAGAGCCCTTCGGAACCTTGGGCCCGCACCTTTTTATCCAGACCAATCAACGACTCCACCTGCTCTTTTACTACGTCCGCAATTTCCCAGCCCAGATCATCACGGAAGGTTTCTAGATCTTGATGGCGCTTACGCAGAATCAGAATGATGGTTCCCTTTACATTTGCTCCCTGACGTATAGCTGAGTTGGTTTCCGTTACCACATACCAAGCCGCCGTCACTTGCAAGCCACTGGCCCAGATGATGTTTGCCATGTCTGCCCAGATAGCCCCACTTTGATGGGTAAACATTAAAACCTGAATGCCATTGTCCGGCATTTTTTGGGTCATCTTACGGTAGGAAGCCACCATGCCTTGGCGGAAGCCCTCATCCTCACCTTTAATAGCTAATGAACGACGGCTGTCCCAGGTCCAGTGTGCAAATTCCTTAGGAGGATTCTTTCGCAACCAGGCAATAAAGAACTCGGTGATTTCTTCATATTTAACGGCATTTCCGTATGGAGGGTCGGTTATATATATATCATTTTCAATTTGAACTTCTGAGGCAAAACCATTTCCGACCTTTGTATTAGATGTGAATGGTATGCTTTTTATAGGCTTGTCCAATACAGTGAATAGGTCCAATAAAGAACGGCAACCCCAATTGTATAGTGTATTAAGTGCCTGATTATAAAGAACATTAGAAGTGTTATTGCTAGCCCCACCGATTTGCTTACCACTACCATCTTTTGCAATTCTGGCACCCGATGTTGTCCATCTACTTAATTTACTAGAGAAATCCAAAATTGAAGGTAATAGCGGGTATATAAAAGGATTTTCAATACTTTTCTTTATGGCGCCGAGATAGAGTATGTGCCTCGGATTAAACAAATGGTGCCAATGGGTCCAGCCACGAGTTCTGATGGGCTCGTCTGTTTTATCTCCAGATTCAATAACCATATCTGGGATGTAACCCTTTTCCTGCCACTCCTCGAGATGCTCCCGGACATAGTTAATAACCTTTTGTTCTCGCTCCAGATCATCATCGGTGACTGAGCGAAACTCATAGTCGTATTGCGAGCCATTTGGCTTCTTTTTTATCCATTGGATGCAATAAAGTCGCTCTTGAAAAATATCATCTGAACGAGGCACAAAATCGGTCTTTTCCCACAATCGAAGGCGATTCTTATTTTCTTTACCCTCTTTGTAATCTCCTCGGATAGTTTTGATACTCACTCGATATTGAACGATTCCATCCGGTGAATGAACGAGATCTCCATCTTGAACCGTTCCTTTTTGGGCCGCTTCAACCTTCTCATAAGAATCGACATAGCGAATTTTGATGTCGTAACGTTTTTCTATAGGAATCGGAATCAGGTCAGCGATAACTTGGTATCCTTTGCTGATAACCAGGCTTGGGATAAGTGGTACTTTCCAGCCAGATTGCGGGCAGACAACCTCGACACAGTATAGATAAACCTTTGCTCTCCAGCCTTTCCCATCAGTTTCAACACCCAGCTCATCAATCTCTTTCTGAACCTGCTCCGCCAGTTTCTTCTGAGCCTCATCAATTTCAGCCCTTTCCTCTTTGGAAGCCCCAACAATATTGAACCCACCCCAGGTGAGTATACAAGCAATCGGGTTCAGGTCTGAGGCATAGACATCACAGCCCAGGCGTGCCGCTTCAAAGGGAATCTGCCCTGAGCCCGAGAATACATCAGCAACCTTCGGACGACGTCCGAAGCGGGCAATTCCCATTTGCTCCACCAGTTCGGGAAAAGAATTAGCCGATGTGCCCAGATACTGATTCACGCGGTTCCAAATATGCGCGTAAAGGTAGTCGTCCAGTTCATCTGGGCGTTTTGCCTTACTTACCTGTTCGAAGTAGGGCAACACCAATAATCCCCCCACGGAATCGCGGTTGGCAGCGGGAAGCGTTGCCTCGAGGCGCTTCTCCATCGTCTCCGCATCCATGCCCATCAGCATTTCAAAGATTTCCAGATCTTTGAGGTGATCCTCTGTGGCTGGAAGTAATGACCCAAGAATACATGCCTTATTGAGAATGAGCGGTTTCCGACCTTTCCAATAGCTACCAAGGGCTGTAAGTGTTTTACCGGAGCCCGCCATCTGCTCCTTATAGCTCTCAGCTGAAATTTTCTGCACTGGAAATAGATGTTCAATCAGTGCCGGTTTATCTTGCCATTCAAATGGTGCTAGTGCCATTAGATGTCTCCCTTTTCTATGAAATTAAAAAGAGTCAGTGTCTCTTGTCCTTCTGGTTTCACTTTTGTCTTTGGCTTCTTTTTGGGTTGTAGCTTAATATTTGAGCCGTCAGACAAGGCGCAGTAGATTGCTTTGCGCCAGCCTCGCCCGGACTGATTGTCATGCCCTGCCTCCGAGGCAGTTTTGCTGTAAAGCCACCAGCGTTCCTCGGGACGCAATGCCAGCCACTTTTGGCATATTACAAGGCACTCATCAGGTGAGGCATGCTCTGCTGCCCAGCCAAGGACGCACAACTCTCTCCCCAGAAAGCGGTCCAGCTTGATTTTTCCGGTTGTCCAACTGCCGGTGCTTTGCTTTTTGTTTTTTAAGCGTGCATTAAAGTCTCGTCTGGCGTCATCCCGAATTTGGGTCCACAGCTCACGAGCCAGAACCAGTCTGCATTCAACCGTTTCACGGCGAGCTTCATCGCCATCGAAGCCAAAATCCTCATAAATACAGACAGCATCCCGCGGAGCTGCGGGAATTTCCACATAAAAATGGTGCATACCAAACTCTGTTGGCGCTCCAAAGTCTGTAGTTCTATTCAATTTTGTTCTACCTCTCCATTGCCTATCTCAATACCGAGCTGCTTGGCGAATTGCTCTAAATCGTAACCAGTTGACATATAGGCTTTTTTAAATGTCATAATTACAGGTGCATCCGGGCTAAGGAGAGTTCGAAGATGTGCTAACTCCGTTTCAATAAACTCTGCACTGATCCTAATTTCACCCAGGGAAAGATGAATCGCCTTTGGTGCAGAGCCCACCATCAGCGTCACCTGTTCAAATTCGATGCCTTTCTCCTTCGCCATCTTCAGCCCCTCATACGTTTTCGAGGAACTATCCAAGCGTTTCGGTGACGGGCTATACAAAATCGCAGGGACCTCTTTAATAATCGGAACTTCCTTAGAGCCGGACTTGGCAAATGTAAAGTTCCGCTTTTCCTCAAGTCCTTCACACTCGGCAAAGACATAAACTGTCGTTTCTTCATTACCCAATTGAATAGGACCTGTATAATCAGCTCCGTTTCGGGCTTCTGAACCATCCAAGGTGTACTTAATAGATCCTTTCGGTGCGACAAACAGTTCTACTGTTCGGGAAACTTCGTCAAATCGGTTACGCAGTGTAAGACGATTCCTCCATGTTTTGGGAGCACCAGTAAGGTGCTTTCCAGTAGGATCGACGGCAAGAAACTGAACTCGCAGTGCTTTGGTGGCCAATGTATTGTCGCTCAGTACTGGGCTGCTTTCGGAAACATCACCGTCTTCTGCATAGTGGATTCGAGGGCTATTTCCTGCATTCACCACATTAATCTTCAAGCGCAGCGTACCTGAATCATCCGGGGAAGAGTCTTCACTGATAATGACCTCTGTTGTTTTGGGTTTCGGCTTTTTTGTGATGTAGCCATTCCCCAAATCTTCCCATACACCACGCTGGTACGCTTCAATGGCCAGCTGATCAAATCCACGACTTGGAAGCCAAGGCATCTGAGTCTTCTGCTTCATTTTGTCCAGCAAGTCGGTCTTGCGTGCCTCATCCTGAGAACCGAAAAGTAACGACTCCGCTCTAGCGCGAAGAGCATCAAAGTTTTCGGTGATCTGGGTATATAATTTGATTGGATCAGAAGTCAGCGTTTTTACAACCTGCCGTTCACCATTGTAGGGTTCATTTGACGGATACGTACTATCGAGTGCTTTCGGCCGAAGCACATCTTCACCCCGATTGTTTCCCGGGAAGAGAAGTTTGTCGAAAACCGAAAGAACGGTGGTTTGGAAATCCTGTTCATATTGAGCTTTCTTTTCATCCAGCTCTTTTCGCTGTGGGTGTGAATCGGGAATTTCCTTATCCGCTTTTGTTACTGCATAGACATGGCGGGCGGCTTTTTCAATGCTGGCAATAGATGACTTGTCGCCAGTCAAAACTAGCACATTATTTTTGTTAACCAGTCTCTTAAAAAAATTGTCAACAAAACCGGGAGGAGTCTTCCCATCTGGACTAATAACCAAAAGTGCTCGTCCTGCTTTAAGAACAGCCTCTGCTTCATCCATTTCAGGAAGAGGTAACACTTTTTCATAAGCTTCATAAGCTTCTTTGGTTACCGGTTTATACATCTCTTCAAGGCGATGGCGTATCAGTTCATCCACCTTGTTTTGTGGAGCTTTATCCGCATACCCCTGAAGCTTTTTTGTTAAATTTTCTTGATGACTGAAATAGTTACGTCCTTCCTGGGTCTGATGTAAATACCAAGCGGATTTCTGAAACTCACTGAATGCAGTTCGGTAATCGCTTCCTTGGTGATTAGGGTCGATCAAGCATTCAAGCATTTCACTTTCAGTAAGCCCTTTTACAGAATTGACGGCAGTTGAAAGACTGGCCGTGAGCATAAGAGTTCCAATCTGTCTTGCATAATGATTCCCGCTGTTGATGTCGATGATTTGCGCATGGGCGCTGTCAGTGGAATCCCAGATGTCTCTTGCAATCACATCGCGCATTTCAGAGATTTCGGACAGTTTCTCCCGAACATCGTGGATAGAAAGATCAAAATGCTGAGCACCAATCAGATACACGTCTTCGCTGCTTTCCCAGACGGATTTCAAAAGACGCGAAACCAATTCCATCAAACCACGCGTTTGTTTGAACTTTTCGTTTTCCTTAAACAGGGCAACAATACTCTTGAAGCTTGGATGGAAGGGATAGGTGGATTCAATATCGTTGGCCAAAGCCTCAGCGCTTCTTTCCACCGTTTTTGCCTTTGCTGCTTCTGCAAGCCTTGACGCATAGACTGCGGCAACTTCTCCTATCTCGCTATTATCCGGCAACGAAAGAAAGAGACGTTTGCGAAGAATTTCATAGATTTCATTGGATTCCAGATTAACCGGAGTAATAGAAACTTCCGCACGCCCCAGCTCCTGAGTGGCATCATCAAGAGCGCGTTGGATTAACTTCCCGCCAGTATCATAGGCGGCCTCCAGGTCAGATACGACAATACAGACATTTTTCTTTTTTTGAGCTGCCGTCAGCATATTGGAAAATGCTCTGGTAACCACGTCGGCAATCGTTCCATGCCCTAAAACCTGAGTGCTGTAATAATGGAAATATGGAGGCATCTCATCCAAGAGAATAAGAATGGGCTCTTCTCCATCGAACAGGTTTACCCATGATTGTTCATCTGGAGCCTTTGCACCGGATTCCCAATATTCCCTGAAGAGACTCTCTTTGCCTAACTGTCGAGCAATTTCCCCCCAGAAATAAGTATGAGGATTGTTACGTCCATTAAAAGCGGCTATCTTTGCCGAATTAAAATCTGACTGATATGGCATGGATCCTATTTGTGTCTCTCGAAGGGCCGAATCTTTTGCTAGGAGTCCAAATCCAACCATCAAGTGGGTTTTACCACCACCCATGGCTTGTTTAAGATGAAACACGGTATCGTTTAACTTTCCGGCCAGACGTGCCATGCCTTTGGAAAGAAGAGTCTTCATTCCATCTGTAATGAATGTTTTCTTAAAGTATTCCTGTCCGTTAGTATCATGAATGATCTGATCAAGTTGTTCGATCTGATCACCAACATTTATTTCAAGGGCCTTGGGTTGTAATTTACATGCTGATCGTATTGTTTTCATAATTTTCTTCCCCTTTGTGACCATATGTCTATTTTTTTCGAGAAGCATATTGACATATTGTAACATATAATTGTGTGAAACTTGGTTTTATTAACAATTAGTCTACCGTCTCTTATATCTGTAAATAGAAATGTACCAAAGTAAGTCTTTCCACAACCTAATCGCAGGTTAATGTATACACCAAAAACGAAGTAAAACTCAATTAAATAATCATTTGTTCAAGTATATCCACCCATATTAAAAAGCACCTGACGTTTCCAACAGATGCCCTTTACTATTAGTGGGTTATCCAAATATTTCCTATTAATCCCAACCTCAACCGTAACCTTCTTTTTGCCCTTTTAACCTAACATATAATCCTTGTGATACAACAGTGCAGTCGATTCTTTACGTGAGTGGTTGGATAATGGTTCAGTGTTCAAATTTTCGTTTTTGAATAGTGGGACGCGCTTCAGTAGTGGCGAGGCTAATGGTTGTTTTATTACCAAATCACCTTAATACTACTGTAAGGAATTTACTTTTAACGTCTTCCCACTTTTTTTCCGATATACTCGTATTGTACATTTTCGTTATCTTCTCTTTGAGACCGATTAATTCAATAGATGATGCCAAATTATATCCTTTTTTCTTACTGTCTATTACTCCTTGAATCCCACAATTTAAATTTGGCAGAATAAATATTGAATATTCATTCTGCACTATCCAAGATGCCCCCATTTCATTAAGACAATAAGCACTTTTATAATAATTGTCTGACAACATGTAAAATACGTTAATTCTTTCCGTAATATGTTTTTTTAGATATTCGAAAATATCTTCATCTCCCGGTACACCGTGTCTATCTGAAGATGTATACAATATGTCAGTTTCATGAACACCTAATTGTTCTAAAACATCTACAAACGCATCACAAATATCCTTATCTTTGGATGAATGGCTTATAAAAATCTTCTTCATTTCAAATTGGCCTCTATCCTCAAAATTTAAGGTATTATCAATTGCTTTAAATTTGTCAAAAAAGGAAATAAGTATCTCTTGATAATCTTTATATTTCTCTCCATTCATTACAAATTGATTCGATTCAATATTACTTTGGTTTTCTGCAAACCATATAATAATTTTATCTAGCAGAAAAACTATTTCGTCCCTATTCTTTAATAAAATACTTTTTTCTAGTTCGTCCAGATAATTGGTTATACATGGTTCCGACGTGTAGTCTTTAATAGCTCCTTTGATTCCCTTGAATTCAATACTCAATTCTCTGAACATATCCATTGAATAACTTCCTCCAATTTTGTTTCGTGTTATCCCTCTGTGGCAAAAGATATTAGCGCCACTTCAAGTTACGTTAGCCCAACCTACTTGGGGAAACTAAGTATCTTTACTCTTACGTATGAGAACTTTCCAATCGCCCAAATTATTCTACTCTATGCTTTCTATATTCGGCGGAACTTGTCGTTCCGCAAAGGTTCCTGGAACCTACGCGGAACGACAAAAAATGTCAATTCACAAGCATGTTCCGCCGAGTATTCAATCATTTCTTGAAGATTAAGTTGATGAGCATTTAGTTCTCTTTTCATATGAACAAGTTGTGTAACATCCTCGATTGTACAAATTGAACCTAATATTTCACCCTTATCATTCCTTAGAGGACTTGCATTGAAGAAGGCAACTTCTGCTCGGCCTAATCAGTCGATACCCTGACGTAAGCGCAAACTTTAAGTTTCTTTTTTTCAAGAACTGCTGCTTGAATTGTCTGTATTATTTTCATATGTGACTCCTTTCCGTCACTGTAGCGTTTGTAAAGTCCGCTGGAACATATTGCTAATAAAAAACCATTGCTGCACCCGGTCTCAAGGTCATCGGCTCATTAATAAACATAAGCACCTGAATTAACAGATGCTTCAAGATAACTTAAAGTAGATTTTGATAATTTTGAGTACCATAGAGAATACGCATAATGACAACCTGTTTTTCCATCTCATTAACGAGATAAAAAGCGATATAATTATCTACTATCACCTTGCGATAGCCTCTGCTTTTTAAAGGCTCATCCAAAACAAAACTGCCAGAATAGGAAAATTCCTTTAAACGAATTATGCTGCTCTCTATTCTTTCAAGCAGATTATTCGCAGAAGTTTCAGCCAAAGCTTTCCCGAGATATAGATGTAAATCTGTTCTAAATCCTCACTAGCTTTTGGAGTAAACTTTAAGCTGTAACTATTTTGTGACATATTTTTTCCTCAGCTTATTAAAGACTTCTTCTCCTTCCAATAGAGGCACACCCTGTGCAATTTGTGTTTCAGCCTCAGCAAGCTTCTTATATACATCAGTAAGAGCAAGCTGACGCTCATAGGTTTCTATACTCATAACAACTAAATCACCATATCCGTTTTTGGTAATAAAAATCGGCTCGCTCTGTTTATGGCATATTTCAGAAATTTCATTTGTATTTCTCAAATCTGTTATCGGTCTTATTTGTGGCATATTCATCACCTCTGCACTTATTATGCCGTTATTATAGCATAATTACATACATACCACAACGGTAAGTGGCGAGCCAATGTTTAGCAACTTGAAGCCTATCAGTTCTCTTCATTCGTTTGTGACGTGGAATGGATGAACTATTTTTCCTTTTCCCCATATTCTACTCCTATCAGTTCCCTGTTCTCACCATGAAGATCCCACCTATGATGCAAACCTTAGCTGTCCGAGAACGGCGGATAAAATTAACGCCATATGTGGGTGTATTTAATGATTTCATAATGTCAATAACGTCTATTACACTAATTCATTATACATGGATTATCAAATTCCATGTGAGTTGGGAAACGTATAAGACCTCTCAAGTAGGGGTCTTTTCTAATTTTATCAAAATATTTTGCCAAAATACTTAAACCTTTAATTTTCTAAATTGCAGGGGGGTATAGCTGGTATAGTTCTTAAACAGACGACAAAAGTAATCTGGACTACTATAGCCAAGTTTTTCGCTTACTTCATAGTTCTTATACTCACCTGTTCCAAGCAAATGTTTGGCATATTCCATTTTGATTTTTGTCAGATAGTCGTTAAAAGTAACGCCCGTTTTTTGTTTGAAAATTTTTCCTAGATAGTCTTTACTCACATAGACCTCATTCGCAACCAATTCAAGATTGATGTCTGTATCAATATGATCAGTAACATATTGGCACGTCTTTCGGACAATACTTTCACTTTGATGAAATTCATACTTCTTTATTACGGCGATCAGGCCTCTTATATGGCTGAGAAATTCCGACTTCATACCTTGCAGGGAATCAGAGTGCTGTAGAACATGACCAAACGCTGTTTCTTCAACCTTTTGGAGCCAGGAGTACTCTTTATATATCGCCCCGCCAAGGTTTAAAAGCATAATTTCCAGCAGCTTAGCTGTTTTAAACAGGTCTTGATCCAGTAGCTTAGCTAATTCTAAAAAAGCAGTTTCTGCTTCAACCAGAGCAGCTAAATTTCCAGTTAAGATAAGATTGGCTATGCTTTCTGCTCGTTTTTTGGGATAAGCATGGGTCAGACTGTCTTCAATTAGCCTACTTTCTTCTTTTTCTTTGATTCTCTGCTGATTTTTTTCATCTAAATATTTTTTTGCTCTTTCCAACGCTTCACTCAAAACTTCATCTTCTAAAGGTTTGGATATAAAATCGAAGGCACCCAGACGTATCCCTTGTTTCGCGTACTCAAAATCACTATGCGTACTAAGTAAAATTGAACACACATCCCATTTCCTGAATCTAAGCTCACTTAAAAACTCTATCCCATCCATACCTGGCATTTTAATATCCGTTATGACAAGGTCGATTTGACCAGCTGAGAGCTTCCTCAAGGCCTCTTTCCCATCACTAGCTTCCTCTTCCACACAAAATCCAAAGTTGGCCCACTTATTATACCTTTTCAACATATACCTTACCGCTTTGTCGTCATCAACAATTAACACTTTGAACATTTGCTTCCCCCCTTTCTAGGCGGTCTTGTTGATTATTCCCTTTAAATATTGTGCAGCTTCTTCAAGATCGTAAGCGGAGATTTTCGCATGCAGTTGGTTGTAGTCTAGACTGCTCAACTCTTTCTGGAGAGCATATTTACAGGACTCATAAACCGTGGAGGCCTCTGAATCTCCCTCCTCTAAGAGCATGACTAATTTAGTTAACTGATTTTCAAGGTCATGAGCCTCTCCCATTATCGCTTCAGGTTCTGCTGGTAAGCTAGCAACAAACTGAGCCCCACAGGTACAACTTTCTCTTAAGGCTATTTCAAACTGACGGTTCGCCTTAAAGATCTCTTCTTCATCCTGGTGGTTTACAGCATTTTCCAGACGTAAAGAAGCTTCATTAAGCCTGATTGCTCCAATATTTGCCGAAATCCCCTTCAGAATATGTAATAGTTCCTTTGCTCCAGTATAATTACCGCTCCCTAAAAACTCATTAATAGAGTTATGGTCATTTTTGTGATTCTCGATAAATCTCTCGAGAAGATATTTATATTTTTCTTGTTTACCACACAAACGCTCGATACCGCTTTGATAATCGATCCATAGTTCTAGGTTAGGAGCTGGAACAGTATTTTCTGGCAGGAGTTCTTCTGTCGTTTCGAGGCCGAGACATCTTTGCAAAACTTCAATCAGTTTCATAGGTTCTAACGGTTTGGTTAAATACCCACTCATTCCAGCCAATTTAGCCTTTTCAGCGACACCTTCCACTGCATCAGCCGATAAGGCGATAATCTCTGGCGCCTCAGGCCCACATACCTCTATAATACGCCGCGTTGTCTCATACCCATCCATTTCAGGCATCCGAATATCCATCACAATAGCGTCATAGCGTTTTCTGCTGGCCATTTGAACGGCAGTAAAACCGCTCTGAGCAGTATCAGTAGTCAACCCTAAATTTTCAAGAATCTCTTGGGTCATTTGCAAATTAATTTGATTATCTTCAACTAATAGAATTTTGTGAGCAGTAAACCTGTACTGCTTTAGCTTGTGTTCTTTCAGGGGTACAAGTGCCTGAGCGACGATTTCCAAGTTTACAGTAAACCTGAAGGTTGATCCTGTCCCTATGACGCTGCTGACACTAATTTCCCCCGCCATAAGTCCAACAATTTTTTTGCAGATCGCAAGCCCTAAGCCAGTTCCCCCATATTTTCGTGAGGTTGAGGCATTACCTTGGGTAAAGGCCTCAAAGAGATGCTTCATTTGTTCCTCAGATATACCGATTCCGGTATCTGAAACGTTAAAGCAAAGTTGCGCTTGATTGCCATCGTTTCTTAAAACTTCAACAAAAACCTCAAGTTCACCTTGATCTGTGAACTTTATTCCGTTAGCTAAAAGATTCAAAAGAACTTGCTTTAATCTCGTAGCATCCCCTTTTACATAATGTGGCACATCCGGTTGGATTACATAGCGCACCTCCAAACCATTGCGATGTGCTTCTATTTGAACCATACCGCAGAGTTCCTTAATAGTCTCGTAGAGATTAAATTCAACAGCTTCTAAGGTCATCCGACCAGCTTCGATTTTAGAAAAATCAAGGATTTCATTAATGATTCCCAAAAGACTTTTAGCCGCCATCCCGACATTTTGCATGTATTGTTTTTGTTTAGGTGCAAATTCAGTACTTTCAAGTAAATAGTGATAGCCAATGATTGTATTTAAGGGGGTTCTTATCTCATGACTCATGTTGGCTAAAAATTCACTTTTGGCTTTATTGGCCTTCTCGGCCTCTTCTTTCGCGACTTTCATCTTATCCTCGGCGAGTTTCCTTTTGACCAATTCCTCCTGAAACAACTGATATAAGTCATTAAAGGTCGTAGCAAGTAACCTAAGTTCCAGCGAACCCTCGGGCACTAAGCTAAAGTCTTCCTTACTAAATGAAAACACCTTCAACAATTCCGTATAATTCTTGATCGGATAAGTTACTTGGGTAAAGAGAATGCGCAGTAATCCCGCAACTGCGCAGATGATGATTGCCGCAAGAACTGCTTGCAAGATGGCAGCCCTATTCGTAGCATTTCGAGCGATCTCCAGTTCTGCTTCCAAGCGGACATTCATGATTTGTTGGAATTTTGCTATGGGGTCCATAATGCTCCGCTTATCAAAGTCATATTTATCATCAAACATAATGTTTCGCGCTTTAGTAAGTTTATCCTCCGTACTCAACGTTTGATCTTGTGCACTCAACCGAAATGTTGATACTTCAAGCGGCATTTTCCCCTCCTGCACCCCTAAGGCATCAAGGACCAGCCTCATCGAACGCCTTTCTGTCTCCACTAGCGCATCTGAGTTCTTTTTAGCCTCTGCTAACAAGGCCATTTCTTCACTCGGAGAACTTAATTCCCCAAGTCGTGATATCACATTATCCCGGGTTTTAGTAACGTTGATTTCCTTCCAGTATTTATTCATATGGATCTCATCTCTTGTTACAGCATACTTCCGTGCCTCATCTGTTAAATAATCCGAAGCATTTGCTAAATTAATGCCAAGTTGTTTGAATTCAGTCCTTCTCTTTTCTGCATTCTGTTCATCTTTGATACTTGAACTCATGTATAAAATACTACTGCCCAGCAGAATAGAAATAAAAAAGAAGATTCCTAACATCATGGCACTAATCGTAGATTGTTTAATTAAGATTTTTGAGGGCAAATCAATCACCTCTAGAAATTTATTCATTCTGACCGGACAAAGAAAAAAGGCAGAGGAGTTAGTTTGATACTTCAAACCGGCTCCGCTGCCTTGTCTATCAAGATTATGAATATTATTATAGGATAAATTCTAGGCCTTTACAACGGTTACTCAACAGTTATACAGAATACGAGGTTCGAGGCACGCAATTGTTTCAGGAAGTGTGTCCCCTTTCCTCTTAAAATTAGTTTCCTCTATACTTGTATTAGAACAGGTACTCCTATACAATTTATACATTATGTTTATTGGGGACCTTTCCTATAGTTGGGGACATTCCTGTCTTAATAAAGAACTATTACTTCAGCAGGTGTGTCCCCTTTCCTCTTTACCAGATATTACCTCAGCTGTGTATCCTCTTCCCTTTTATAAAGTATAAATAGATTTATGGAGTTGGTCTCTTTGGATTACACCCAATCAAAAAACCAGCCTGAAATACTCCTTGTGGATGATACCCCAGAGCACATTGAAACTGCAGTTACCGTCCTACGCGAAAACAACTTTCGGGTCAGGATTGCCACGAAAGGAAGCACTGCTTTTAAATTGATTGAGCAACATCCACCTGACCTCATCCTTTTAGATGTCTATATGCCGGAGATGGATGGCTTTGAAATCTGTAGAATCATTAAAACCGAAAGTGATTATAGCAGCATTCCGATTATTTTTTTAACATCCAGTAATGATGCCGAAAGTATTAAAAAAGGATTCGAACTAGGCGCCCAGGATTATGTTGTTAAGCCCTTTAATACCTCTGAACTGCTTGCCCGCGTTCATACCCATATCAAACTTAAAAAACAGACGGAGTCGTTAATAACAGCCAATCACGAGCTTGATAGCTTTTGTTATACTGTAGCCCATGACCTTAAAGCCCCCTTACTATCTCTTAGTAAACTCACAGAATATCTTGCTTTGGATTACTCAGACAGGCTAGGTATTGATGGACGCGAATTAATTGATAACATTCAGGATAAGTCCAAGGAAATGATTCGACTTGTTAACCATTTACTTGAACTTTCACGTATGAGTGAAATGCCAATGAACATTGAACCGATTAATTTAGAGCTGTTGTTTAGGGAAGTATTTAATGACCTAATCACGCTAGAACCAGCGAGAAACGTAGAATTTAATATTGAATCACTGCCCATTATCCAAGGTGATCCTGTCATGATTAAGCTACTCGTTATAAATATTCTCACCAACGCCTTAAAATACACTCGCAACCAAAAGCAAGCGCATATCGAAGCCACCACCATTGAAAACGAAACTGAATTCATTATCTCAGTCAATGATAACGGTGTAGGCTTTGATATGCGTTACTCCTCAAGGTTATTTAGCGTCTTTCAAAGACTTCACTCTCAAAATGAATTCGAAGGTTCCGGGGTAGGTTTGGCAATCATCCAAAGAATCTTAAAAAGACATCATGCTTTAGCTTGGATGACTGGAGAAGTTGATGAAGGTGCAACGTTATTCTTCAGTTTTGGCAAGGCTTAACAAGTCCACTTTCCCCGATTTCTAAGTTATGCCCTATTGTGACGCAACGTTTCCCCATTGCCCAATCGTTAAGACCCTTAGTTCACTGATCCTTAGCCGGGATTGGCCCTCGCGAGAGCGCGATCTTACCCGTTCGCACAATTTCAATAATCCCATGATCAACTTCTAATACTTGGCAGAGGGCATCGATCTTTGTTTCATGACCAGAAAGCTCGATAACCATCGTCTCCCGATTCACATCAACTATTTTGGCCCGAAAAATGTCGACAATATTGATGATATCCGCTCGTGTTTCAACACTTGCTTTAACCTTAATCAAAGCTAACTCGCGGTGAATCGATTCAACTGCCGTCAGATCACAAATTTTTATGACATCCACTAATTTTGACAACTGGTTAACGACTTGTTCTTGCTCGATCTCATTCCCTTCAACCACAATTGTGATCCTGGTGGTTTCAGGTTCTTCCGTGTACCCGGCGGCGATACTTTCAATATTAAAGGCCCGGCGGCTAATCAACCCGGAAATATGGGTTAAAACGCCGGGTCTATTTTCTACTAAAACGGCGAGTGTATGTTTCATGCCTTATGAACCTCCCAAAATCATTTGATCTAAACGTGCACCTGCCGGAACCATCGGCAAGAGATCCACCGTTTCTGGGGTTCGAATATCAACAACTACAGGACCAGGAGTCGCCAATGCTTCTTTAAGAACTCTGTCTAATTCCTCCGGTTTAGATACCCTTAAGCCTGTGACACCCATAGCCTCGGCCAATTTTACAAAATCGGTATTTCCTTTGAGACCGGTATGTGAATAGCGTCCACCGTAAAACATCCTTTGCCACTGTGCGACCATGCCTAACGTCTGATTATTAAAGATCAGTACTTTGATCGGAAAATTATAATTAGCAGCCGTCGCTAGTTCTTGGCAATTCATCATAATTCCGCCATCTCCAACAAATAGGATGACCTGTCGATCCGGTAAACCACATTGTGCGCCCAGAGCAGCGGGAAGACCGTAACCCATCGTACCGAGCCCACCTGAGGTAAGCAACGAGCGAGAATTTTTAAAAGCGTAATATTGTGCAACCCACATCTGGTGTTGTCCTACATCCGTGACAATGACTGCCTCACCCTGAGTCAACTGGCTGACTTTCTCGATAATCGCTTGGGGCATCACAAAGTCTTTATCCTGCTCGTAGGTTAAAGGCTGTTCCTGTTGCCAGGAGAGCACTTGCTCGGTCCAAGATCGTGCCTGCTCCTTAAACTCACCGGAGACGTCTTTGATTCGTTCCAAGAGGGCCGGTATCGACCAGTTTAGATCTCCGACAACGCGTAGATGTGCCATAACATTTTTATTGATTTCAGCAGGATCAATGTCAAAGTGGACAACTTTGGCCTTCTTGGCAAACTCACTCAAGAGTCCAGTGACTCTATCATCAAAACGAACCCCGATTCCTAAGAGCAAATCACATTCCGTCGTAGCCATATTAGCCGCGTACGTTCCATGCATACCGACCATACCTAAAAACTGGGGATGATCAGACGCCAGACAACCCAAACCCATCAAGGACGAAATGACCGGAAACCCTGTCTGATCGACTAATGTTCTCAAAGCCTCAGCCGAATTCGAGAGATTCACGCCTCCTCCTACAAAAATAAGAGGTTTTTTCGCTAATTTTAATTCCTCAAAGACCTTATCGATTGTTTCTAACTTTCCTGCAAATATAGGATGATAACCACGTAACTTAACCTCTTGCGGGTATTGATAATCTACCGAAGCTGCAAAAACGTCTTTAGCTACATCGACAACTACTGGTCCGGGTCTACCTGTGCGGGCAATATAAAAGGCTTCTTTCAGGACCCTAGGTAAATCCTCAACCTTCTTAACCAAATAGTTGTGTTTTGTAATAGGGGTCGTGATACCACGGATATCTGCTTCCTGAAAGGAATCCCTACCGATCAGTGAAACGGCCACTTGTCCAGTTATCGCAACTAAAGGAATAGAATCCATATACGCTGTGGCTATTCCTGTCACCAGATTAGCTGCCCCAGGACCGGAGGTAGCAATGACAACTCCAACCTTTCCCGTAGCCCTGGCATACCCATCGGCGGCATGAACCGCTCCCTGTTCATGCTTTGTTAAAATATGTCTAAAGTCTGTTTGGTACAAGGCATCATAAAGTGTCAACACTGCCCCCCCAGGATAGCCAAACACCACATCTACGTTTTCATTTTTCAGGGATTGAATTATTGCCTCTGCTCCAGTCATTATCAATTTAGTGACCCTCCTTTGCTGTTCTAGTTGAGAATAAGCTACGATTCTGTTCAAAGTCACCTTTTCCTACTACCGTAAATTACCCTTTGCACAGTGATCAGCGGAAAAGATTCCGACGAATACATTATAAACTAGGTCTAGTAAATAGACTAGACTAGAATATAATACAAACGGGGTAGTCGGTTAGTGCCAGTTGTATTATAATTATGCATAGGAATGAATTTCTTGCATAGTGGAGGTAACTGTGGCGCTACCATTATTATCAGCCTACCCAAACACATATAGG